>JAATGV010000011.1 GCA_015654475.1 Actinomycetales bacterium | reverse complement strand
GGTGGAGATCGACCAGCTCGCTCGGATTTCTGAGCACATGCAGCCAGAGTGCGCCGCACGAATACTGAATGCGAGAGAATGGACGCATGACCCGCATCATCGCTGGAGCAGCCAGCTCATTGACTCTCGCCACGCCCAAGGGCTCGGCGACGCGCCCAACTAGCGAGCGCGTGCGCGAAGCGTTGCTCGGCTCGCTCGAGGCTCGAGGCACGATCGATGGCGCTGCAGTGCTCGATCTGTATGCGGGTTCCGGCGCACTTGGCCTCGAAGCGCTGTCGCGCGGTGCGCGTTCCGTTGAGATGGTCGACAACTCGGGTCAGGCGTTCAGCGTCTGTTCCGCCAACGCGACCAGGGTACTCAAGTCGATGGATCTGCCCGCCGAAACCGCTCAGGCCTTTCGCGCGAGCGTGACCGCCTTCTTGGCGCGAACGACATCGACCTACGATCTTGTCTTCATCGATCCGCCATATCCATACACGGAAGATGTCGTTGCGGCCGACCTTGAGGCTCTCGTGCCCCATCTCGCCGACGCTGCCGTGGTCACAGTCGAACGATCCTCGCGCAGCGATGCACCCGCCTGGCCCGATGGGTTTGACGTGGACGAGCCGAGACGTTACGGCGAAACCGTCATCCATGCCGCGTCGTGGGTGAAAGGCTGAACGGGATGCACAGCCGAGTTCGCCTCGCCGTCGCGGCTGCCGTAGCACTTGTACTTGCTCTGACAGGGTGCGCGGGCACGGTCACCCTGTCGCCCGCGGCAAGCGCCAATGACCCGTCATGCGCATCGATCACTGTGAGGCTGCCGTCCGAGCTCGGCGAGGGCCTCGAGTTGCGGCGCACGGATGCTCAGGCGACCGGAGCGTGGGGCGACCCGTCTGCCGTGATTTTGCGCTGCGGCGTCACTCCCCCCGGCCCGACCACGCAGACCTGCCTGCGAGTGGATGGCATCGACTGGCTCGTCGATTCGACCGACGCACCCAATTACATCTTCACGACGTTTGGCCGCGTCCCTGCAACCGAGGTCATCATCGACTCATCTCGAGCGTCCGGTGAGGTGGTGCTTACTGGGCTTGCCGCAGCGGTCGGGGCTGTTCCTGTGGATAGCGGATGCGTGTCATACGACGACGCATCGAGCTTTGCTGCGTCAGCGTCCACCCAGGCCACAACTCCAAGCACAGGCACAGGCACAGGCACATCGAACTAGCTGGCTTGCGGCCTGCATCTCCGCACGCCTCTCAGCGTTCGAGGGCAAGCTCTATCAGGTCGGTGAGTAGCTCGGAATACGTCAACCCGCTTGCCTGCCACACCCGCGGAAACATCGACACCGGCGTGAACCCGGGCATCGTATTGACCTCGTTGACCACGAACCCCGACTCGGTCAGAAAAAAGTCAACGCGAGCAAGCCCCGCGCCATCCAACGCGACAAATGCGTCTGCCGCAATCCGCTGCATCTGAGCAAGCTGCTCGTCACTCAGGTCGGCCGGAACGCTCAATGTGGTCGACGACTCGTCCAGATACTTGGCCTCATAATCGTAAAAGTCACGGCCAGACACGGTGATCTCGCCTGCCACCGAGATCCTCGGTGCCGCATGATCATGCCCGCCGAGCACGCCGCACTCAACCTCTCGACCGACCACGGCCTTCTCAATCAACACCTTTGCGTCCTCACCGAACGCAGCCTCAAGCGCGTCCCCGAGGCCATCAAGGGATGTCACCTTCGACACCCCGACACTCGATCCTGCACGCGCTGGCTTCACGAACAGGGGCAACCCCAGATCATTCGCCCTGCCACGCACAGCAGCCTGATCTGCGTCCCACTGCCAGCGCGTCACCGTCACCGAAGGAGATACCTGAATGTCTGCGGCCGAAAGCACCGTCTTCGTGAACGCCTTGTCCATGCTTACCGACGAGGCAAGCACCCCGTCGCCGACATAGGGGATCCCGAACAGCTCGATCAGCCCCTGAAGGGTGCCGTCCTCCCCCCACCTCCCATGCAGTAAAGGGAATACAACGTCGATTTCAGCGAGGTCAGCGATCCGGTTGTCAGCCTCGATCGCACGAAACATACGCGAACCGTTATGCGCCGGCCACAGCACCTCAGGGCCGTTGTCAGAGACCTGAGGCATGGCGGATGGATCCAAAGCCAAGGCAGCCGGGTCATCCTTCTGGAGCACGAATTTGCCCTCTTTGGTGATGCCGATCGGCACCACCGCGAAACGGGTGCGATCGATTGCAGAAAGCACGGCTCCCGCCGTGACACAGCTGATCTCGTGTTCGCTAGAGCGTCCGCCAAACAGCAATGCGACCACAATCTTAGGTTGTCCGCCGGGTTGCAAGGTAACGCTCACGAAGACTCCCTCGATCTACCCGCGACTCGCTACTCGCCTTGCGGCGCGTCACTCTGGGACGTCAGATGCGGGGCTATGTACTGCGGCTCCATCCTACCTTCAAGCACCTCCGCGACTTGGCGCACGATAGGCATATCCACGCCGCGCTCGGCCGCAAGCGCAAGCACCGGGTGCACCGAGCTGAGGCCCTCGGCAAGCTGCTGCATACGATCGATCACCTCGGCAAGAGGCTTTCCCTCACCGAGCAGTCGCCCCGCAGTGTGATTGCGTGACAGCGGCGACTCACAGGTGGCGATCAAATCGCCAAGGCCGGCGAGGCCGGTCATCGTCTCGGGAGCCGCGCCGAATGCCACGGCAAAACGGGTGATTTCGGCAAGACCCCGGGTGATGATGGATGCTTTCGTGTTCTCCCCATAGCCCACCCCGTGCACAATGCCTACCGCGACAGCAACCAGATTCTTGAGGGTGCCTCCGAACTCCGTGCCGATCACATCCGTGTTCGTGAAAGCCGTGAAATAGTCATTCGTGCTCAGGCCCGCGATTCGCGCCGCGACCTCAGGGTCGACGCACGAAACGACTGCGGCGCTCGGCTCTTCGCGTGCTATCTCAAGAGCGATGTTTGGCCCACTGACAACAGCAATTTGTGATGCAGGCCAACCAATCTCCTCAGCGATCACGCTACTCATGCGCATGTTAGTGCCCTTTTCGACGCCCTTGATCAGGCTCACAAGCACCGCTTCACGCGGCAGATAATCGCCGAAGGCACGCAGGTTGGCTCGCAACTCCTGACTCGGCAGAGCGAGAAAAATTGCCGACTTCCCTGCGACCGCCTCGGCGATGTCGGATGTCGCGGTTACTGCCTGCGGCAGCATGATCTCCGGCAGGTAGTCAGTGTTCATGTTCAACGAGTTGATCTCTTCCGAGACCTCAGACCGCCGAGACCACATCTGCACATCAGATCCTGCGTGGGCCAGCACCTTTGCAAAAGTGGTTCCCCAACTTCCTGCGCCTATGACGGCGATCGATGTCACAGATTATCCTTTTCTGAGCCGACCTTCTCAGCACTGACACCGCGCGGGGTCAACGTCGACTTCGGCACTGTTCGATCCGCCCATAATTCAGGGCTCGGCTTGGGGCCGCGAAGTTTCTCCAACTCGGCAGTCACGCCATGCATGATCGTATCGGTCGCTGCGTCAAGAGCATGAGGGGTATGCCGTGCTCCCGGAGCATTGAAATCGATCGGCAGCATCTCACCGATCTCGATCGGCTCACCCACCTGCACATCGATGCGAGTGCGCGGCAGCCACCAATGCAACTTCTTCTCGTAACGACCAAGCAGATTCTGAGTTCCCCAATGTGCGATCGGGATGATGGGCGCATCGTTCTCGGACGCCATACGCGCGGCACCGGTGCGACCGACCATAGGCCACAGGTCCGGATCGCGAGTCAGTGTGGCTTCGGGATACACAATGATGACCCCGCCATTGTGAAGGACCTTCTCAGAATCTCGCATCGCCATGCCACCCCCGCCCTCGCGTTCAACGGGAATCTGGCCCGAAGCCTTCAACAACTTGCCAATAATCGGCACCTGGAACAGCGCCTTCTTCGCCAAAAAGTGGGGCCCACGCCGAAGCCGGTAGACGACAAGAGCGATAATGATCGGGTCGATCTCGGTAATGTGATTGGGCACGGCGATGACCGGGCCGGTCCGAGGCATATTCTCGGCACCATGGATCCGAATCCGTGCCATGAATCCCAAAATCGGGTAGACAACGAGCGCAAGAGCCCGCATCACCCAAGTTCTATCGCCCCGAGAGCTAGACGTCGCCACAACGATCCTCGACCGGCTTCTGGCTAAGCCGTGACGTCGAAGTCGGCCCCAAGCTGGTCGAGCTTGCCGATGAAATGCTCGTAACCGCGGCTGATGATGCCAACGTTGCTGATATTCGATGTTCCCTCAGCAGCGAGCGCCGCAACAAAGTGCGAAAAGCCTCCGCGCAGGTCAGGGACGACCACATCGGCCCCATGCAACTCAGTCGGCCCGGAAATCACCGCGGAATGCTGAAAATTGCGCTGGCCGAATCGGCAGGGATGCCCGCCAAGGCACTCACGGTACAGCTGGATCTGCGCGCCCATCTTGACGAGTGCGTCAGTGAATCCGAAGCGGTTCTCATACACCGTCTCGTGCACAATCGAAATGCCCTCGGCGCGGGTCAATGCCACGACCAATGGCTGCTGCCAGTCGGTCATGAACCCGGGATGTACATCCGTTTCGATGACAACCGACTTGAGCGCATGACCCGGATGGTAGAACCGGATGCCGTCGTCGGCGATATCGAACGCCCCGCCCACCTTGCGATACACGTTCAGGAAGGTCGTCATGTCCTTCTGAAGAGCTCCGCCAACAAAAATGTCACCCTCCGTCGCCAACGCGGCCGCAGCCCAGGATGCCGCCTCATTACGGTCGAACAACGCACGATGACTGTAACCGGACAACCGGTCGACGCCCTCGATACGGATCACCCTGTCGGTATCCACCGAAATGATGGCCCCCATCTTCTGCAAGATAGCGATGAGGTCCATGATCTCCGGCTCGATTGCCGCGCCCTTAAGCTCTGTGGTTCCCTCGGCCCGCACGGCGGTAAGAAGAACCTGCTCCGTGGTGCCGACACTGGGATACTTGAGCTCGATCTTTGCACCATGCAAGCGCTCAGGCGCCGTCATGCGAATGCCCTCAGGCAACTTCTCGACCCGCGCACCGAAATTGCGCAACGCATCCAGGTGGAAATCAATCGGCCGGCTGCCAATACGGCAACCACCCAGATCTGGGATGAACGCCTCGCCGAGACGATGCAGCAGAGGGCCACAGAACAGAATGGGGATGCGGGAATCGCCCGCGTACGCGTTTATCTCGGCCATATGGGCAAGCTCGACACGGCTTGGATCAAGAATCATCTCGCCCGGCTCGGTGCCGGCAGTAATCGAGACACCATGCAATTCGAGAAGTCCTGAGACTACCTCGACATCGCTGATATCCGGCACATCGCGCAGCACGCTGACGCCATCGCCGAGCAAAGACGCAACCATCGCCTTGGTGACCAAATTCTTCGCGCCCTTGAGCTCGATGCGGCCAGACAAAGCCTTGCCACCGTTGATGCGCATGCGATCAACGTGACGTCGCGGGGAAGAAAGGCCTGTGGCCTCTTGCTGGTAAATCATTCCACTCATTCTGCCACCGTCGAGGCAATCGGCAGAGTCTTGGGCAGCCATCCGGCGCGCCGCGCCTCGAATTGCGTGATTGCGTCCTCATTGCGCAAGGTCAACGAGATGTCGTCAAGCCCCTCACGCAGGCGCCAACGCGTGTATTCGTCGATGTCGAAAGCAAAAGTCTCACCACCGGCAACTATGGTGCAGTCCTCAAGGCTTACCGTCAGTTCAAGCCCGGGGCTAGCATCCATCAACTCCCACAGCCGTTCGACATTCGGCTCCGGAACCTTGGCAGCGACCAGCCCCTGTTTTCCCGAATTGCCGGCAAAAATGTCGGCAAAACGCGGTGAGATCACCACCTTGAAGCCATAGTCGCGCAAAGCCCACACCGCATGCTCGCGACTCGACCCCGTGCCGAAATCTGGTCCGGCAACCAAAATGGTGCCGCTCTTATACAACGGGTCGTTGAGCACGAAATCGGGATCCTTGCGCCACGCCGCGAACAAGGCATCGTCGAAGCCCGTCTTCGTGATGCGCTTCAGATACACCGCCGGGATGATCTGATCCGTATCGACATTGGACCGCTTGAGCGGAACCCCAACGCCGGTCACTGTAGTGAACTTTTCCATCAGGCCATGACCTCCTCGGCCACATCGGACAAACTGGACAGCCTTCCGCGGATGGCAGTCGCCGCGGCAACGAGCGGCGAGACCAAGTGAGTGCGTCCCCCCTTACCCTGACGACCCTCGAAATTGCGGTTGCTCGTCGACGCGCAACGCTCGCCCGGTGCCAGTTGATCAGGATTCATGCCCAAGCACATCGAACAGCCAGCAAACCGCCACTCTGCGCCAAAATCCTCGACGATCTTGTCAATTCCCTCAGCTTCGGCCTGCAACCGCACCTTGGCGGAGCCCGGCACAACCATCACCCGAACGCTCTCGGCCTTCGTCTTGCCCTTGATGATGGATGCGAAAGCCCGCAGGTCTTCGATACGGCTGTTCGTGCACGACCCCATGAACACCGCATCCACAGGGATGTCCTTCATCGGAGTGCCGGGAGTCAGATCCATGTATTCGAGAGCCCGGCGGGCGGCGGCACGGTCGTTCTCATCGGCGAAATCGTCCGGATCCGGCACGTTTTCAGAAAGAGCGATACCCTGCCCGGGGTTTGTGCCCCACGTGACAAAGGGTTCGAGTTCATCGGCATTGATAGTGATTTCGCGATCGAACCGGGCACCATCATCCGTAGGCAGGGTTCGCCAATACGCCACAGCCTCGTCCCAATCGGCGCCGCGCGGCGCATGGGGTTTGTCCTTCACGTAGGCGAACGTCGTCTCGTCCGGCGCAACCATGCCTGCCCTCGCCCCTGCCTCGATCGACATGTTGCAGATCGTCATCCGTCCCTCCATGGAAAGGGCGCGGATCGCGCTGCCGCGGTATTCGAGAATGTAGCCCTGCCCACCGCCCGTGCCGATCTTCGCGATCACCGCAAGAATGATGTCCTTCGCCGTCACGCCCGGACGCAAAATGCCATCCACATTGATCGCCATCGTCTTGAACGGTTTAAGCGGAAGCGTCTGAGTCGCCATCACATGCTCGACCTCGCTTGTGCCGATGCCCAACCCGATAGCGCCAAACGCTCCATGAGTGGATGTATGCGAGTCACCGCACACAACCGTGATGCCTGGCATCGTCAATCCGAGCTGAGGGCCGACCACATGCACGATGCCCTGCTCGGCATCACCAAGAGAATGCAGCCGCACCCCGAACTCTGCCGCATTCGTACGCAGCGCCTGGATCTGAGTGCGACTTGTCGGGTCAGCGATCGGTCGGTCGATGTCAAGGGTCGGGGTGTTATGGTCCTCGGTCGCAATAGTCTGGTCGAGTCTCCGCAAGCCACGACCGGCCGCGCGCAGACCATCGAAAGCTTGCGGACTCGTCACCTCATGAAGAAGGTGCAGGTCGATATAGATGAGGTCCGGCTCGCCATTCTCCCCCCTGACGACGACATGGTCGTTCCAGACCTTTTCTGCGAGAGTGCGGGGAGCGGATTCTTCGGTATACATCAGCAGGATGCCTTGATCTTTCGTTCGGGTGTGCAGGGCACAACAAAACCCGCGGCGGGGATGCCCTAGAACGAGAACCCGCCGCGGCTGCGAAGAAGCAGACCAGCGAACGTCATCGCCACAGAATATCACCGTTGACGGCTTTTCTGCCTAAAGGTGCCGTTTCCGGCGTCGCGGCGAACCTGCGGTTCGCTTTTAGCTCCAGCAACCAACCCCACAAATTCAGAAAAACCAGAACAACGCAAACCTGCAAACCCGTCAAGCAGCTCCGCTGCTCAACGGCGCTGGCGTCGCGGCGAACCTGCGGTTCGCTCATAACTCCAGCAACCAACCCCACAAATTCAGAAAAACCAGAACAACGCAAACCTGCAAACCCGTCAAGCAGCTCCGCTGCTCAACGGCGCTGGCGTCGCGGCGAACCTGCGGTTCGCTTTTAGCTCCAGCGCGCATGAGAGAATGGGGCGATGACCTGGAGGGTGCAGCGAAGCGTACGCGGCGCGGTCGGTGCCGCCGTTACAACGCTCGTCGCCCTTACGCTACACACCATGGCGGGCGGGGCCGCGCCCAACCCCCTCCTCGTCGGCGGCACAGTCATCGTTGCCACAGGCTTCAGCATTCCGCTCGCCGGCCGAAAGTTGAGCATCGTCCGGCTCAGCGGCGTGGTCGGGATAAGCCAGCTCCTCTTCCACGGCATCTTCACGGTACTTGGTTCCGGCACAACCTCCGCCAGCCAGATGCAACCGCATGCCGGATCGGATTCAAAGCTCGACATCCAGATGCTAAGCAGCCACGCGCACGATGCGACACAACAAATGTCGAACGCGCTCGCTGCACACGAAAGCATGTCGAGCCAAACGATCTCTCACTCCATGCTCATGATGTCGCCAGCGATGATCAGCATGCACCTCATCGCCGCAGTACTCACCATCGCCGCTCTCTACCATGGCGAAGCCGCCCTTCGGGCAGTTCTCGAACCACTCGTCGCACGAATCGTACGAATCGCTTGGACAGTCCTACCTGTAACAGTTCGCCAAAAGACTGCCACCGCGCGCGTCGCGGCCGCCCACGTCTCTGAGCTTCACCTCGCTTCGCGGCGGAGAGGTCCTCCGCGAGTAGCGGCCCGCCTCGCACCCGCCTAGAAACCCGAGAGCACTCGAGGTTGTCGGACGCAAGAGACGAGCCACCATGCACAAACTCTTTGCCCATGTCGATGTTCGCCTCATCGTCGGGTCGCTCCCGTCAGCCAACCCGTCCTGCAAAAGGTTCGGGTAATCGACGACTGCATCCACAAACCACGATTCAGCGCCGATTCATCCAATTCACCAGAATGGATCGTCGCAAAGTCACGACACGGGCACGCAAACACAACTTAGACGAGGAGAAAAAACATGCAATACTCACGCGTTCTGGCAGGAGTGGCCGCCGTGGCCCTCGCCGGAGGAGGATGGCTTGCCGCCACGACCCCGGCATTCGCGCACGACACGCTCACTGGCAGCAACCCAGAAAACAACAGCGTCATCAGTGCAATGCCCGCCACGCTCACCCTCGAATTCAACGAAGCGATGCTCGATATCGGCACCACCATCAAGCTGACCGACCACGACGGCAGCGCAGTGACAACCACCACTCCGACCACCTCTGGCGCGACAGTGTCCACCGAAGTGCCAGACGCCGCGACCGCAGCCGAAGGCGCCTATTCCCTCGCCTGGCGGGTCGTCTCACAAGATGGGCACCCCATCGAAGGCACCATCGAGTTCACCGTCAGCAACGAGAAAGCTCCCTCAACGGGTAGCTCAACACCATCCGTCTCCGCGACCGCCTCCGCTGAGACCGGTGCCACAGACGAACACGAAAGCGCCGATGAGCACGACAGCGAAAGCGAGCATGACAGCGCCGAACAGGTTTCCTCCTCCAACGAAGCGGTCGACAGCACCGACACCGCAAGCACTGGGACGGCCGTACTTTGGACAGGGGGAGCCATTGTGGTCGTCATCGCAGCCCTCGTGGTTGTCATCCTCACGCGCAGACGGAAGACAGGATCAGGCTCAGACACCGACGAGTAAGGGTCTCGACCGCCCCCGGCAGCCGCGCTCACCGCAGCAGCCGTCCGGCCGCATTGCCGTCACATTGCCGCCGGACGGCCGTTGCGTGCGTCCTGCCGGGGCATTTTCGGCCCAGAGAACTCGGCGCGCCGAAATGAGACGCCAAGCGCCCGCGGGAAGAGTCTTAGGCATAAGCAAGCCCGCGACAAGGCCAGCGAGGGTCCGGGAGCCTGCGCTCACATCCACCCGATCACATAAAATCAAGGGATGACCAGCGCCGCTCCCGACTCAGCCACACCGCCCAACGCAGTACCGGAGCGCCCACACATTCCCGAGCGAGAGTTCTACCGCGAGACCGACGAAAGCCTTCGCGTGCTTGAGGCCGCCCGAGCGCATGCGAAGGAGCTGGAGTTCGCGTTCAACAGCACTCTCCCAACCCAGTCAGAACGTCGGGCCGCGACGCTGCACGAACTGGTCGGCACGATCGGCGATGGTACCTGGATCGAACAGCCGTTGCGCGTCGCGTACGGGTACAACCTGCACCTCGGCAGCGACGTGTACGCGAACGTCGGTTTGACTGTGGTGGATGACGGCGAAGTTTTTGTGGGCGACCGCGTCATGTTCGCGCCAAACGTGACGATCACGACCACCGGACATCCGGTGCACCCCGAGTTGCGCGAAGGCGGCGGCCAGTTCACTGCGGCCGTGCACATTGAAGATGACGTGTGGATCGGCGCTGGGGCGATTGTGTTGCCTGGCGTGCGCATCGGCCACGGCTCGGTCATCGGGGCGGGCAGTGTCGTCACATCGCACATTCCGCCGATGGTCGTTGCGGCGGGCAGCCCGGCGCGCATTCTGCGCCCGATCACGGACGCCGACAAGACATGGACGTATCGGGAGCCGAACGACGCGCGCTAGCGCCCCGGAAAGACGCGGCGAGGCGCGATACTTGGCAGGCCTGGCAGGCTTTTGGCAGGCCTGGCAACTTCGCGGATACTTTTGGCGACACGCCGCGATCCGTGGCCAAAGTCGCACGCAACGGCACATCCGTGGCCAAACTTCCCGACTCACATCCACCCACAGGAGCCCAGTTTCACCACCCGGAAAACGTGGCACGCAGCGCCGCATCGACCAACGCTTCATCAAACAAGACCTGACGGCCGCTAAACCTTAGCCTCCGGTACCCGAACACTGCGGCAACCGCATCACGATGCCTGTCACGCGCGAACGCATCCCGATCAGAATGAAATCGTTCGCCATCCAACTCGACAATCACGCTTCCCTGCACAAGAAGATCAACACGCCCCAATCCGCGAATCTGCACCTGCGAACGCACACTCAAACCCATCCTGCGCAACTTCAATCGCACCAACGACTCCAAACCCGACTCCGCCCGCTCATCCACCAACTCAGAGATCACGCGAAATCGCGACGGGAGGGAGGCGAGCACGGCATCCACATCCTGCACCTTCAATGCGCCTTGATTGAGGGCGGAGTCGATCGTGGCTACCGCATCGTCGAGACTCTGGCAACGGACAATGGATGCGATCGTGCCATGCACCGTGTCGCGCCAGATCGCCGAGGCCGCCGGTGGCCGGAACTTATCTGCATGTCGATGGATCACCGCGCCGCTTGGATGTCGAGCCGGCCCACGATTGTGGTCCAGGTGGAGGTGAAGCACGTCTACGGAGGCGGGCCGCACCCAGAATCCATAGGTTCGTGCGGCCGACACACACGTCAGCCTGCCGCCGGCCTTTACCGCCGCGATTCCGGGGTGGTCCGGCTGAGTGGAGCGCCACCCGTACGCAATGTGCCGGAATGGTGGGCGGTCAATCGCACTTCGAGAAAAGTGTCCGCGAAGTTGCGCAACCCGGGCGAGGCCAGCGAATGGAGCTAACGGGTCGTTTGGGATATCCATACCGACAATTCAAGGAGTTTTTGACGGGGGTCAACGCTGCCGGATCGGTAAATCTGAACAACGTGGGCATTTCTGCGGGCTGTGGATGAATGTGCCAAGTTAGGGCGTCCGGAAACACGTGCGTCTCCGTTGCGCGTCCATGCGCCCGAACCGGGCCACACCCACACCCACACCCACACCCACACCCACACCCACACCCACACCCACACCCACACCCACACAACTTTGGCCACGATCGTGCATTCGGAGGCAACTTCGCCCACGGATTACGGCGTGTCGCCAAAAGTATCCGCGAAGTTGCCTGCGGAACCTGGGCTCAGGGGGCAGCGTGGGACGGGACCGCCAGCAGGGGGGGGCGAGGACAACCAGGGGGGGGGGACGAGCGCCCCGGCGGCCGGGCGGAACGGGGAACGGCGGCGCCGGACGGCGAGACGAGGACGGCGGGGCGCGCAGGCGGGGCCCCGGGACCGCGCTAGCGCGGGCGCACGTCTGGCAACCGACCGCGATCGCGACGCACCTTGATTAGGCTCGCGATCGTGGCAACCGCCATCGAGCAAACGATCACGGCAAGCGAGAACACCGTCGAAATATCCGGCGCCCATTCCACAGGGTGCCCACCGTTGATGAATGGCAACTCGTTCACGTGCAACGCATGGAACACAAGCTTGACGCCGATAAACGCGAGGATGAACGCGATGCCATAGTGCAGATATTCGAGTTTCTCGAGAAGCCCGCCAAGCAGGAAATACAGCTGCCTCAGCCCCATCAGCGCGAACACGTTCGCCGCGAACACGAGGAAGGGGCTTTGCGTGATGCCGAAGATCGCGGGAATCGAATCCAAGGCAAAAAGTAAATCTGTGCTGCCAAGCGAAACGATCACAATGGCAACCGGTGTCCACAATTTGCGGCTGCCCTCGACAACTCGCACCGCCATGCCACTGTATTCTTCGGTGAAGTTTCCGCGGCGCTTCATCAAGCGCACAAAAATGTTGTCCTTGACCTCGTCCTCGTTGCCACTCCTGGTCTGCTGGATGGCGGTCCAGACCAGCCATGCGCCAAAGATGTAGAAAATCCAGCTGAACTGCTCGATGAGAGCCGCCCCGAGCAGAATGAAAATGCCTCGAAGCACCAAAGCGATGATGATGCCGATCATCAAGATCTCCTGCTGCATCTTCTTCGGCACTTTGAACCGAGCAAGAATGAGCACGAACACGAAAATGTTGTCAATGCTGAGGCTGTACTCCGTCAGCCAGCCAGCAATGAACTCCCCCGCATGCTGCGCATCGCCGATCGCGGCCAAAAGCCCCGCAAATATCAGCGCCAGGACAATGTACACAGCGATCCATGCTGTTGCCTCACGCATGCTCGGGATGTGCGGCCGTTTCAGCGCCAGGACGAGATCGAATGCGAGGATCGCGAGCAGCACCACCATGGATGAGATTTCAAACCATGCGGGTATAAGAGTCATCAGCGCGAAGCCTTCCAGATATGAGTGTGTCTCGAAAGTCTTTCCCCGCCGACGCCTCGTGCATCTGCGTCCAAGCCCGAGCGCGCAAAGCGCACCGTACTGACGAACATGGATACCTGGGATACTCCCCTTCGCTCAAGACACATTAGCAGGGAGTCGCGTATCCGCCCACACTTCTTGGCCGGTTGACTTGTTGCCGGATCGCGAAGTCGCGACGTCGCGCCAGCATCCGTTGCCTCGGCGGTCCAGGCCGTCGAGGCCGTCCAGGCCGCCCAGGATCATGTGCGCACCCGGATGCTCCACGAGGCGACCGTCGCGTTGTCCTCCGCAAACTCGAAAGAGGCATCGAGCACTTCGCCGGACAAGACGCGGGGAAGCCACTCCCGTGCATCCGCCCACATCCGCTCGTAGGGCGGCGCATCAAACCACTCGAGCGAAAGTTCATCGCTCGAGACGGCGACGGCACCCTCTGGCAGCGACGCCGTAAAAACGTATGACCTCTGACTCCATTCCGCGCGCGCCGGAAATGTGTACTCGATCACAGCCGCCGCGGTCAGATCGGCGGCATCCAGATGCAGCCCTGACTCTTCCCACACTTCGCGCACGAGCGCCTCCACCGGAGTCTCTCCTGCTTCGAGCTTGCCACCGACGCCGACCACATTGCCCATGCCGATGCCCCGCATCTTGGTGCCAAGAAGCACCCGGCCCCGGTCGTCATGGATGATGGCGAGGCAGACGTCAAACATCGCCAACACCGTCACGCAGAAGAGTCATGGGCACATGTGCGATGCCGTCTTCCAGATAGCCGTCGCCACTGACGCGGTATCCGAACGTCTCGTACCAAGCCTGCAAATATGCTTGGGCGCCGATGTGGATGGATGCGCTTGGGTAGTCGTCTGTGAGGCGCGCGATGGCGGTGTCCATAAGCCGCCTGCTGTACCCGCGATGCCTGGCTCGCGGGTGGGTGGATACACGGCCGATGTAGACGATGCCCGGGATTGCCGCTGAGCCATCCTGCCTGCCGAGCGCCACATCCATTGCACCGGTGGCATCCATCGCACTCTGCTCCTCGACCGCTCCGACGACATACGATCGCATGGTCGATACGACGCCTGTGTGGTCGCTGATCCAATGCTGAATGGTTTCCGGGTGCAGATCGATGCCATCGATGTCTGGGTATGCGCAGTCCTGTTCAACGATGAACACGTCTTGCCTGACCCGCAGGATGCCGTATAGGTCGGTCGGGTCCATGCGGGCAAGATGGCAGGAATGGATGATCGCGTCGTCAGCACTCAATGGTGGCCCCACACTTTATGACCCGTAGGCGGCGAGATTTGAACCGCAGGTGTAAAACCGGGAAACCAGGTAGTCGAGCATCGGATAAGTCGATGAATACGACTTGAGTCCGGAACTGGTTCGATAGAACTTCCCGTCAATGGTGACCACAGAAAAGTAGAGTCGCGTGCCATCCGCGGCAGTGAGCGTGCCAGTCAAGCTGAGCAGGCCGTAAAGGAAACCGTCTTTGGCCACAATGTGGCCGCGCTTCTTGGCTGCCGCGATCTGGTCGTTCCTGGATGCCGAATACGAGCGAGAGGTGGCGAACCTGCTCTTCGATGCGAGCGTGCCCACTTTGCCAACGACGGGCATCGCCGACACGATTTTGGAGTACGAGGGATTGGTGTACACGATAGGCACGAGTCGTGCCAAGAATCGGGTGCTCATGCGATCGCTCTTGCTCATGCCGGATCCGTCTGCAAAGTGCATGCCGGCCGCCGCGATGCCGAGGCTCGAGAGCACCGTATGGTAAGCCTTGTTGACCTGTGCGTATGAGGCTTTGCCCGTCACGGTCTTGGTGACGCGAATGGCAAGGGCTTCGGAAAGAGTGTTGTCCGAGTATGGCAGCATCTGGGTCAACAATTTGCTGAGCGGTTGGCTTGAGACACTGGCGATCGCGGCCTTTTTCGCCACCTTTCCGTAGCTGACGGAGATGGCCGACTTCTTACTCACCTTGACGGCCTTCGGCGTCGATGACGTGTTCAGCGCCGAGAACACGGCCGAACGGAATGCGGCGGCTGCGGTTTTGGCCGGAGCACTGCTGCGCGGCGACGTGCGCGAGGTGGACACCGCTCGATCGCCGTCGACCATGAGCGCCGAGATGCGCGAAACATACCCGACCTTGATGTCGGCGTTGTCCCACGGCCCCTTGAGGTTGGCCGAGTCATAGGCGCTGGTGTCAACGATGATGCGCTTGATCTTCACCTTTTTCTTGATGGCCCAGGATTTGATCTGGCGGGCGAGGGTTTTCATGGTGGCGGCACCGGGGTACACGGTTTTTCCCGCACTCGACAGCGTGGGATCGCCTCCACCGACGATGACGATGGTTCCCGTTTTTTTGGTCGCGTACACCTTCGTGGTGAACCGATAGTTGTTGCCGAGCACCTTTGTCGCTACGACAGAGGTGACGAGTTTCATCACCGAGGCTTGGGAGTCGGTGGTCGTGCTCCCCTTTTCGAACAGAGAGTTTACGAGGTCGTTCTCGCTGTACACGGTGACACGAAGATTTTTGAGCGCTGCGTTGTTGGCGATCGCGGTCGCGCTGCAGGTGCGTGTCGTTATCGCGACGCTTGTCGAGACAGGCACGTTACCGATCTGAGTCACCGTGCCTGCGGTAGCCTGGGCCGCTGGAGCGGCTATCGCCGTTACCAGGCCGACAGCGGCGGCGAGCACCATGGCGACTCCTCGCCTGAGGTGCGCGGACGAGTGCCCGCTAACGTGCTCGACCGATGGTGCTGGCATGCGGGCCAGTCTATCGAGGCAGACCGCCTCTCCACCCTCAATGTGTGCAGCATTCTCGTTATTTGTGGCACACGAGAGCAGGCCTGCGCGGCGTCTGTGCCCTAAAAGACGGCGGGAGAGATCAGGGCGCCTTAGGGGCCTGGTTTCACCGCTCTTTACAAGGCTTACACAGTAATATGACAAGCCTGTGCACGGCTCAGACAGAGATTACCGGCCACGAAAGGTCAGACATGTCCAGCTTTCTCTACACGCTCGGCCGCTTCGCCTACCGCCGTAAGGGCCTCATCGTTGGCTTGTGGATCGCGATACTCGTGTTGGTCGGCGCGTCTGCCTTGAGTTTTGGAAAAGGGTTTGAAGACAAGTTCACCATCCCGGGCACTGAGGCGCAGACTGCGCTCGATAGCCTTGCGGTGACATTGCCCCAGATGGCGCAATCGTCTGCACAACTTGTGTTTGTCGCACCCGACGGAGACTCGGTACAAGAGAGCGCAATAAAGGCGGCAACCGAGGATTCCATTGCCGAGTTGGAGAAGCTCGACCAGGTGGACACGGTCGGAGATCCATTTGGCGATACCGTCAAAGGTTTGATCAGCGATGACAAGCAAGCGCTCATCCTCTCCGTGCAATTGAATGTGCCTCGCGGCGAGGTGACGACCGCCACGACCGACGACATATCTCGCATCGCTAACGAGTTGCAGGCGCAGTTCCCCGGCTCTACGGCGAGCGCTGGTGGCGATGCCTACAGCATCAATGGCGTGCAACTGAGCATCACCGAAGTTCTTGGACTCGTTGTCGCTCTGGTCGTGTTGGCATTGACTTTCGGATCGATGCTTGCCGCCGGCGTTCCTCTCGTGACCGCCATTCTCGGTGTGATCGTGACCACGGCACTCATCGTCTTCGCTACCGTGTTCTCAACGGTCTCGTCCACTACCCCGTTGCTCTCGTTGATGCTCGGGCTTGCCGTCGGCATCGACTATGCGCTGTTCATATTGTCGCGGCACCGCAACCAGTTGCGTGATGGTGTCGACCCGGAGGAGTCGGCCGGCATTGCGGTCGCCACGGCAGGCTCGGCGGTGGTATTCGCAGGGTTGACGGTGATCATTGCGCTCGTTGGCCTGTTCGTTGCAAACATTCCGTTCCTCACTGTGATGGGGATTGCCGCGGCAGTGGGCGTTGCCATCGCTGTGATCATCGCGTTGACTCTGCTTCCTGCCATCATGGGCATGTTTGGCGATCGGCTGCGGCCCAAGGTCAAGACGCGCAAGTCGCAATCTGCGGGATCCGAGCCGCAGTCGCGACGGCGGCAAGGGAATGCCGACGGCGCGGCGCACGACTACCATCCGATTGCTCGCCGTTGGGTACGGTTTGCCACCAAGGTGCCCGCGCTGACGATCGTTGTCATCGTGGTCGGGCTGGGTTTGCTCGCAATACCCGCACAAAGTTTGCGGCTTGCTCTTCCCACAAACGGCGAATCTGCGGCAGGAACACCCGCCCGAGTGACCTACGACCTTGTCACCGAGCATTTCGGACCGGGTCAGAATGCGCCACTGCTTGTCACAGCATCCATCATCGAGTCGACCGACCCGCTTGGTTTGGTGACCGACCTGAGCGATACGCTAGCCAAAGTCGACGGTGTCTCATATGTGGCGCTCGCAACGCCAAACGCCAACGCAGACACAGCGATCATTCAACTCGTTCCCACGACCTCCGGTTCCGATGCAGCGACGAGCGACTTGGTGCAACGTCTGCGCGCGATGGCTCCCCAGATTTCTGAGACCCTTGGCGTCGACATTCAGGTCACGGGTGTGACCGCGTTGCAGATCGACGTGTCGAACAGGCTCGGCGACGCCTTGTTGCCATTCGGAATCTTTGTGGCCGGATTGTCTTTGATTTTGCTTGCGATCGTATTCCGATCCATCTGGGTACCGCTTAAGGCCACCGTCGGGTACCTCTTGAGCGTGCTCGCCGCGTTTGGCGTGACCTCGCTTGTATTCGAACATGGATGGTTCGCCTCGCTTCTCAACATCGAGGCCACTGGGCCGTTGATCAGCTTCATGCCCATTATTTTGATGGGCGTTCTGTTCGGATTGGCGATGGATTATGAGGTCTTCCTTGTGTCTCGGATGCGTGAGGATTTTGTGCATTCGGGCGATGCGAAGCGCTCGGTCGAGTCGGGATTCGTCGATTCCGCACGGGTGGTGACGGCCGCCGCGGTGATCATGTTCGCCGTGTTTGCCGCGTTTGTGCCTGAGGGCGAAGGCGCTATCAAGGCGATCGCCCTTGGCCTTGCCGTCGGCGTGTTCGTGGATGCTTTCATTGTGCGGATGACTCTTGTGCCTGCTGTATTGATGCTGCTGGGAAAACACGCCTGGTGGCTGCCGAAGTGGCTCGATCGCATCATGCCTTCTGTGGATATCGAGGGCGCCGGCGTGACTCACATGCGCGCGCTTGCCGATTGGCCTGGCGACGAAAGTGTCATCGCCGTCGAGGACTTGAGCAAACGTGGTTCGCGTGGCAGCATCGTGGACGGCTTCTCGTTGCGAGTGGGCCCGGGAGAGCTCGTTCTTTTGACGGGCGCACGGGGTTCCGGCAAGAGTGCGATTTCGCTCATGCTCTCCGGCCGCATGGCGATGGACGCCGGCCGGGCCAAGGTCCTTGACCTGGTTTTGCCTGAACAGAGCTCATCAGTGCGACGCTCGACGATGTACATTGCGTGCCGTTCGTCTCAAGACGCAGCGGCCGACATCGCTCGCGTGCCTGCAAAGAAGCCACGCCTACTGTTCATCGATGACATCGACACGTTGCGCGAGCCGGAGGCGCGGTCTTCGCTTGCGCAACTATTCGCCCGCATCGACTCTGGCGAGCTTGCGCTCTCGGTAGTCATGACGAGTGAGCACCCTGAACTGGCAAACGACATTTTCGGTTCATCCCACATTCGGGTTGTCGACTGCACACCGCCCGAGGCTGCATCAGCCGATCACGTACAGCTTCACGCAGAGAGGATCTGAGATGGCCAGTATCGAACGCGCCAATTCGCACAAAAAGGTCACCTGGGTATCCATTTTCGGGTTGATCACCATCCCGGCGTTGATCGCGGGCGGGCTGCTGTGGGCAAACTGGAACCCGCAGGAACGGTTTCACAAGGTGGATGCAGCGATCGTCAACCTCGACGAGGCGGTCGAGCTCAATGGCAGTCCCGTGCTTCTCGGTCGTCAGCTTGCTGCCGGCCTCATGGATACCTCAGCCGACACCTCTGACTCCAACTACACCTGGCACCTCGAGACCGCCGAGGGGGCCGCATCGGGCATTGCCGACGGAACATATGTGGCCTCGATCACGATCCCCAAAGATTTCTCGGCTGCAGCGACGTCGTTCAGCGGAACGGCGTCCAAGGCCAAGCAGGCCACGCTTGAGGTCACGACGTCATCTGTTACGGCGCTTGCCGACGCGACCGTTGCCCAAGCCATCTCGCAGACCGCGATGAGCACGCTCAACGCGACGCTTACAACCTCGTATCTCGACAATATCTATGTCGGCTTCAACACTCTCTCGACCAAGCTTTCCGAAATGGGCGACGGCGCCTCCCAACTGGCTTCAGCGGGGACTCAACTGGATGATGGCACGCAGTCTCTGGCCTCCGGTTTGGCCTCGGCGGGTGACGGCGCGACGACACTCGCTTCGGGAGCGTCCACACTCGCCTCTGGGGCGGACTCGCTTGCAGACGGTACCGATCAGTTGGCCGCAGGAGCAGAAAAACTCAAGTCGGCCACATCCTCGCTTTCATCGAGCGCCAAGTCGCTCACGGATGGTGGTGCAGCCCTGAAGACGGGGGCGTCCTCTCTCTCCGACGGGGTCAGCAGCTACACCGAAGCTATCTCTGGGACAAGCAAGACTCCTGGATTGGCGGATGCCGCGTCGGGTCTTAAACAGGCCCTGGACGGCACCATTTCTGGTATCACGGCGCAGGCGCAAAGCTGCCCAACGGATGTGAGCGACGCCGGAGCAACGTCGGCGACGCAAATCGCGCGGGGCGCGGAGCAGGCTTTGGCGGATCAAGGAGTTGCCTTGACACCGGATCAATTGACGGCTCTCGAGGCGTATGCCACCTCGACTCAAATCACTGAAGGTGGTGGTGCACTCACCTGTGGCATCTATCAGTCGACGCTCGGCGGCGCAGCGGCGGCGCTTTCAGACGACCTGCCTCAAACGCAGTACTCGCTGTCCGGCCTCGCAGGGCAGCTCTCCAGCGGCCTCGACCAGCTCTCGAAGGCGGCGACGCAGAAAGGCGGGCTCAACGACGGGGCGTCAAGCCTCTCAAGCGGCGTGGCGAGCTATGTCGGCGGAATCAACACCCTGGCCAAATCCCTCCCGTCCCTCTCCAGCGGCATTGCGTCACTCGCAGAGGGCGCATCGGGCGTGAACGACGGGGCGGCGTCTCTCGCATCGGGCACGGGCTCTCTCGCATCAGGCGTCTCCGGTCTGGCTGACGGAGTCACAAGCGCCGGAACGGGCGCCGAAAAACTGGCTGACGGCACCAGCAAGCTCAACGACGGGCTCGACAAGTTCTCGACAGGCGTTGCCGAAGGCGCATCCGGAGTGCCGACATACTCCGAGTCCGACCGCGACACTTTGTCAAAAGTGGTGGTCGCCCCGGTGACAACGACCGGTACCGACGGCCAGACGGTGTTCAGCGCGTACCCCGCCGCCGGTCTGCTGATCATGGTTTCGCTGTGGATCGGTGCTATCGCAACCTTCCTCGTCGTACGCCCTGTCACCCGTCGCGCGGTGCAATCGTCGAAGTCGTCGCTCGCCTTGCTCGCGCAGGGACTCTGGCCTTCCGCAGTGACATCGGTCGGGGCGACAGCGTTGCTCACCGCCATTGCGGCGAGCGTGCTCGGGTTGCCGGCAAGCACGATTTTCGCGCTCGCCGTGTTCAGCCTGGCGGCCTCCCTGGTCTTCTCCGTCGTCAACTATGCACTCGTCGCCGCATTCGGCGGCACCGGCCGGTTCATCTCCATCGCCATGGTGGTTCTCGGATCGGCCACGTTGCTCATCTCCGGATCTCCAGGCTTCTTCGATACGGCCGCGTTGCTCTCGCCGCTGACTCCGGCATTCAGAGGGTTCACGGCAATCGCGGCGAACGGCGCAGGCATTGGCACCGCAATCGGCGGGCTGGTTGTCTGGCTGGTGATCGGCATCGCGCTCGCGTTCGTAGCGGTCTCGACCAGACGCCAGGCGCGCCCAGCCGTGCTCGACACGATCTGACGACCTGCGGAGGAGGCCAAGACGGCGGCCGGTAGCTCCCAGGGGGGCTCTAACGAGGTGCGCGACGGCCCGAAACTCGTTACAGTTTCTTGCCCGGGTTCAGAATCCCCGCCGGATCGAATACGGCTTTGATCGCCTTCTGGGCCGCCCGTACCTCGGGCGACAACTCAGCACCGACCACTGAACGCTTCAGGATGCCAACGCCATGCTCGCCCGTGATGGTTCCGCCGAGTTCCGCGGCGAGAGCCATCACACGTTCGAACGCCTTGTTTGCGAGTGCACGCGAGCTTGGGTCTCTCGGGTCGAAGCCGATGAGTGGATGCAAGTTGCCGTCGCCGACGTGGCCGCCCGTTGCGATAGGCACGCCCAATTCTTCTGCGATGCCGCTAACGCCGGCGATGAGTTCTCGCATTCGCCCACGCGGCACTGCAATGTCTTCGTTCAGCACCGATCCATATGCCCGCCGGGTCGCCGGATGCAATTGGCGGCGAAGGTTCATGATGTCCGACACTGCTTGCGGCTCTGTGGCAGTCACTACCTTGGTGGCGCCGAAGGTGGAAAAGATCTCCGCGAATGCAGCGATATCCGCTTCGGCCCTGTCGATGGTGTCGGACTGCACGATGAGCAGCGCCTCGGCGTCGCCTGGCAGCACTTCTTCGCGATTGAGTTCGTTGATGGCCCGGATGATCTGGCCGTCGAGAACTTCAAGCGCTGCAGGACCGAAAGGAGAGGCGACGATCGCATTCGCTGCCTCGAGCGCCTGATCCATGTCGACGAAGACGCCGTATGCTCCCATGAGCGGACCCGGGGCAGGCAACAGCGCGAGTGTCACCTCGGTGACGATTCCGAGGGTCCCCTCGGAGCCCACGAACAGCGCCGCAAGATCGAGCCCGGCAACGCCCTTGGCCGTAGCGTGCCCGAGTTCCAGCACCTCCCCCGTGCCGGTCACGACCGTCATCGCGCGCACGAACCTACCGGTTGTGCCGTACTTGAGGCATTGCATCCCACCGGCGTTCGTTGCGACGTTTCCGCCAATGGTCGACAGCGACACCGAGCCAGGATCGGGCGGGTAGAACAGCCCGTGCTCGGCGACAGCGTCTGCAAGCCGTTTCGTGTTGACACCGGCCTCGCAGGTGACGGTCTGGTCGGCAACACTGATCTCACGGATCGCGTCCATGCGTGTCAGGTTGAGCAACAGCGCACCGTCGGTCGCGTTCGCTCCCCCGACAAGCCCCGATCGAGCGCCTTGCGGAACGAGCGGAACCTTTGCGGCGGCGGCGGCGCGCACGATCGTACTGACCTGCTGCGTGGTTCTCGGATAGACGATGGCAAGAGGCGCACCTATCGCAACGTCATCCGCCGAATCCCCCGACATGCGGTCGAGGTGTTCGCGGTCGGTCGAGTAGTCTTCGGCTGGCAGCAACATGCTGAGGGTGTCGATAATGGAGGTCGCGGTCTTCACCTCGCCAGAATACCGAGCCAAGCTGCGGAGGCGAAAGCAGTTGACGATATCCCCAAGATTTAGACGACACCGTACAACCTCGTTGCGCTGACGGCCTCTTGGTAGGAAACCTTCCGTTTACGCGACGCGAGTATGGTTTTACTTGATCGTTATGGATACCACTGCACGGCTCGCTTCCCTGCTTGATTCATCATCCCGCATCGCTTTTTTTGGTGGCGCAGGCGTTTCGACGGAGTCAGGCATTCCCGACTTTCGTGGTGCGGGCGGGCTGTACAGCGCCGACTATGGGGAGGTGAGTCCCGAGCAGATCCTGTCTCACACCTTTTACGACCAGCATCCCGAAGACTTCTTCTCGTACTACCGGGCTCACCTCGTCTACCCGGACGCACGACCCAATCCCGCCCACCTCACCTTGGCGAAGTGGGAACACGAGGGAAAACTCACCGGTGTCATCACACAGAACGTCGACGGCCTTCACTCCAAGGCAGGCTCACGCAAAGTAGCCGAATTGCACGGCAGCATTCATCGCAACCATTGCGATGAATGCGGAAAGAGTTACGGCCTGGCGGATGTGTACTCCACGGCCGGCGTTCCGACCTGTACTGTCTGCGGGGGCACCATCAAGCCCGATGTCGTCCTCTATGAGGAGAGCCTGCCAGACGAACCGATGTTTCAAGCCGCGGAGTGGATCTCGTGTGCCGACACGCTCATCGTTGCGGGCACATCGCTCAGCGTGTACCCGGCGGCCAGCCTACTGACATGGTTCAATGGCGACACCGTCATCATCATCAACCGGGACCCCACGCCGAGCGACGAGGCTGCGACGCTGGTGATTCACGACTCCGTTGGCGAAACGCTCGCCGCAGTCGCATGAACCCGGAATGCGCGAACTGCCCAACCCAACCCGTCGCTCAGTCTGGCTCGGTTGTGGGAACCGGCACCGAGCGAACAACGACAACGGGCGACGGGATGTTGTTGAGCACCCCATGGCTGACCGAACCGAGCAGAAGGCGAGAAAGGCCCCGGCGGCCACGGTTGCCGACGACAAGCAGGCTCGCCGTCTCGGCCCTATGCACGAGCGCGAGCACGGGCACTCCTTGAACCGCATAGCCAGAAACCTCCACGCCGGGGTTGGCCGCTATCAGCGCGCGAACAGTCTCTGAGACGTAGTCTTCCGCATCCGCGCGAATCGAATTGACGATCTCAGGGCTCCAGGCATATTCCACGCTCGGAGACGCAGGCAAGCTCCACGAATACACCACGGTCAGCGGCTCGGCCAACGCCAAAGCCTCAGCAACGGCAAAATCGAGCGCCGCAGTGGACGACTCTTCGCGATCCACCCCAACCACAACGCCACGCCGGGGCGCAACGCCCGCGGCCGGAATCACGGCAACAGGCACCGGCGACACGGCCGCAAGCTTGATGCCACGCGTTCCCACGATCACATCTTGCAAGTGAGCACCCTTATGTGTGCCGACCACAAGCAGCTCTGAACCGGTCGCCAACTTCACGAGATCGCGGATCGGCACTCCAGGAACGGCCTTGGTAGAGACATCCACATCTGGCACGCTGGCAATCGCGTATTCTCGCTCGCGGACAAGCAATTGCTGCGCGGCCGCAATCGCTTCGTCGACAAAAGCGGGCTCCTGAGAGAATGGTGATGTGTCACTGACATAGACCAGTTCCACTGAACGCCCCAACCTGCGCGCCCTCGCCATCGCCCAATCTAAGGCAGTCCGGCTTGCAACGGACCCATCCACACCAACAACAATTTTCGCCGTCATCATTGACCTCGATCAGCAGGGGATTGGTTTACCTGCTTGGTATTAAGCCTACTACGGGGCACGTGTTCAGGCATCTGCCCCTATGATTGTCGGTATCGTGAAGGCCGCCAAGAGAGACTCCATGAACGGCCACGCCGCTGGCTCACCCATCACACATAGCTCTCCGCCGGCCACGGAAACGACGTCCACCACTTTCGCTGCGCACCCGACAGCACAGAGACCGTCGACAAAGGCAGAGCGACGCGCACGCACTCGGCACCTTTCCCTCGTCGTCGTCGGACACCTGTGCATCGATCACAACACTGTCGACGGAGTCGCACGGATTTCGCCCGGGTCCCCTGCCTACTTCATCTCTGAGGCATTGAGTGGCCATCCGAACATCACAACCACGATCATCGCCGCACATGGCACAGACTTCGACGACCTCGCAGGCTGGCTGCCAATCGTCACACCCACGCGAGGAAGCCGCTCCCTCCACTTCGCCAACACTCTTACGGGCACGACACGCATCCAGCGCGTCTCAGGGCTCAGCTTCGCGGCTCCCCTCCCGCTCACCCGAAACGAAAGAGCGGCCCTGCGCCGTGCTGACGTCGTCATCCTCGCGCCCATCGTCGACCAGTTTCCCGCTGAGTATGTATCGGCGGTCGTGGATGCATGCAGTCCACGAGCTTTCGTCGCTCTTTTGCCGCAAGGATACTTGCGCACGATTGACGGCGACGGCGCGGTCGGAATCGGTGTCAGCCAAGACATCGAGGACGCCGCACGAGAATGCTCCCTCGTCGTTTTCTCAGACGAGGACACACCAGATGCCGATGTCGCAGCATGGCGGCTCGCGGAACTCGACAACCGTCCCCGCGTGATCGTCACCCGGGCACGCCACGGTGCGACGATCGTGAGCGACATCGACAGCATCGATGTGCCGACCACCCCCATCGCGCAAGCCGACATCGTGAACCCGGTCGGACCAGGAGACGTCTTTGCAGCCGCGGTTGCGGTGGCCCTCGCTCGCGGCACAGGCATCGTTGACGCCGTTCGCGCAGGCAACGCCGCAGCCGGACGTCATCTCGTCACACCAATCCCGACACATTAGGGCATGGCGCTGGATTCGCCCAAAGGCACGAGATACGCTCGAACAATAGATTGCACGGGGCATGTCGCCGCGCGAAACCTGTCTCAAATAAAACCTGTCTCAAACAGTTGGCAAACTTAACTACTTGGCGAAAGAGAGCACCACATGGCTGCAAAAAAGAAGTCGAAGAAAGCCGCAGAGAAGGCCGCAGCGGCTGCACTTGACGAGGCGAAGAAGGCACTCAAGAAGGCCGAGTCCGCCGCGAAAAAGGCCGGGAAAGCCGCCGAAAAAAAGACCGAAGATGTCACGGCAGGTCTGAAGAAGCTCGCCCAAGCCGGCAAGGAGACACTCGCTGACGTCGCGGAGGCCGCCTCGAAGTCGGCCAAGAAAGCCAAGACCGTCATTGACATACCTCCTGTCACGAAGACCACACCGGTTGCGACAGCAAAAGCAACACCCGTGAAAAAGCCGGACACCGCCCCGCTGCAGCCAGATCTGACGCTGCTCACCGTTGCGGAACTCAAGGTACTGGCCAAGTCTGCAGGCAAGACTGGCTACTCGCGCCTCACGAAACCTCAGCTGATCGCACTCATCGAGGGCAAACCGACCAAGGGCTGACAGAGCAGGGTTAGCAGGCCAAAGCCGCTGCAGTGGCGCGCGCCAAGCCCGCAAGATCGTCGATGTGGACAAGTTCGCGGGCGGAATGCATCGACAGGATGCCCGCGCCGACATCCACCGTCGAAATTCCAAGACGCGTCGCAACAAGCGGGCCGATCGTGGTGCCGCACGGCACATCGTTGTTCGAGACGAAAAGCTGCATCGGCACACCGGCACGCTGGCAGGCAGCCGACCACAACGCCTCGCCACGTCCGTCGCTCGCGTAATGCAGGTTCGCGTTGACCTTGAGCAGTGGGCCGCCACCAGCCACCGGCTGAATTCGCGGGTCGTGTTTACTCGAATAATTGGGATGCACGACATGGCCGACATCCATCGATATCAGCCACGACGACGCCCGAGAGCGCAGCATCTCTGTGCTGGTGGCGCCAAGCAGATCGCTGACTCTCCGCCATGTGTCCTCAAGCAGCGAACCCTGTGCGCCAGAGCGAGACCCAGAGCCGACCTCCTCATGGTCAAAAGCCGCCATCGCCGTGACATAGTCCGAACGATCCGGAGCCTCCGCCTCTGCGATGAGAGCATTCACCGAAGCGAACACCGAAATCAGGTTGTCAAGCCGGGGAGAAGCGAACAGTTCCCGGTCGGCGCCAAGGCGTCCCGGCGCCTGAGAATCGACGGCGAAGATGTCGGCTCCAGCAACCTCCGGGTAGGCGATCCCGGCGCGCTCGGCAAGCAGCCCGACAATCCCCTCCTCCGCGCCCTCAGATGAGCCGACGCCCCAAACAGGCTGCAAGTGCAGTTGCCGTTCGGGCGAGAACGCGTCGTTGATGCTGCGGTCGAGATGTGGGGCAAGGTGAGGGACCCGGGCAATCGGCCCTGACCGAACCAAGACCGCAGACCCGTCGCGCAGCGTCAGGCGGCCCGCGAACTCGAGGTCGCGGTCAAACCACGAGGCAAGAATCGGACCGCCATACACCTCGACCGCATCTTGCCGCCATCCATGAGAGCCGAACGCCGAATCACGGCCCTTGAGACGCAGCGACGGCGAATCGGTGTGTGCGCCGAGGATGCGCCACGGCGTCAGCGCGGTAGCACCCTCGGGTACCACCCACGCCAGAATCGAGCCGTCCCGCCGCACCACGAAACGGCCGGGTCCGGCAGGCCACTCGTCACGCTCATCCACAAGCACGAAGCCATGATCGGCAAGAATGCCGGCCACCGTCTCGACAGCATGAAAGGACGTCGGCGAGGCAGAGACGAAGCCGGCGAATGCATCGGCATACGCCGCGGCATCCTTCGGATCGGCAATAGTTGGAAACGATTTCGGCACTTGGCTTACCTCCACACAGTGAGTTCCAGGATATGCCGCCTCAGCGCCACCAAGCGACGAGGCGCACCCCTGGCCAAGCCCACATTGGGAATACAGTGGATGCCATGCGCGAGTTTTATCCACCTATCGAACCCAACCGCACCGGAATGCTCGATGTCGGCGACGCAAACCTCATCTACTGGGAGGAATCCGGAAACCCGCTCGGCAAGCCGGCGCTGTTTCTGCACGGTGGCCCAGGGGGCGGCACCACGCCGGCACACCGGCAACTGTTCAACCCAGAGAAGTACCGGATCATCCTGTTCGACCAGCGCAACTGCGGCAAGAGCACACCGCACGCAAGCACACCTGGCATCGACTTAAGCCACAACACCACCTGGGATCTCGTCGCGGACATCGAGAAGCTGCGCGAACATCTCGGTGTCGACAGGTGGCTGGTTTATGGCGGTTCCTGGGGGTCCACCCTCACGCTCGCTTATGCGCAGACCCACCCGGAGAGGGTCACCGAGATTCTGCTCCGCGGCATCTTCACACTGCGCGAAACAGAACTCGACTGGTTCTACGAGGGCGGTGCAGCGGCCGTGTATCCCGACCTATGGGAACGCTACATGGAGCCCATACCTGCCGATTGGTCCGGGTCGAACATCGACGCCTATGCAGCGCTGCTGTACGACGAGGATCCTGCGGTCGCCGTCCACGCCGCCAAGGCCTGGGTCGAGTGGGAATCCTCGACCATTACCCTGCTGCCTCCGGTTGATTCGGACGCCGCAGACGAGGGTGAGTATGATCTCGCGTTCGCACGAATCGAGAACCACTATTTTGTCAATAAAGGATGGTTGACCCCCAATCAACTGATTGAGAATGCCCATCTTCTCTCCGGCATTCCAGCGGCAATCGTGCAAGGCCGGTACGACATGTGCACGCCCATGATGACTGCATGGGCTCTGCACAAGGCGTGGCCTGAAGCGGAGTTCACTGTGGTCCCCGATGGGGGTCACGCATTCAGCGAGCCAGGCATACGATCCGGGCTCATCGACGCCTTGGATCGATTCGCTGAACGTTAGCGGCAGAGAGCGCGAGCAGGGCCTCTTCTGGCCTATCGTTGAGCTATGACACAACTGCAAGATCTCTCCCTATACGAGGGCGTCATCTTTGACCTCGACGGCGTCTTGACACCGACCGCCGATGTCCATGAACGCGCCT
Source organism: Actinomycetales bacterium (assembly GCA_015654475.1). Taxonomy (GTDB): domain Bacteria; phylum Actinomycetota; class Actinomycetes; order Actinomycetales; family Microbacteriaceae; genus UBA3913. The sequence continues at coordinate 95,475 of JAATGV010000011.1, read as the reverse complement.
GGGGAAAACTGTTCCGCGACTACTTTGCCGAGCACGGCATCACGCCCGAATACAGTCAAGACGACTATTTCGAGCATCTCGATGGCAAGCCCCGGTATGACGCGGTCTCCAGTTTGTTGGGCTCCCGCGGAATCGAGCTGCCGTACGGCGACCCGACCGACGAACCGACCGCCAACACCGTGTGCGGGCTCGGCAACCGCAAGAACATCGAGTTTTCTGAGATCCTTGCCACCGAGGGTGTCGAACCGTACCCCGGTTCGGTCGCCTTCGTGGAATGGCTGGTTCAGCACCACGTCCATGTCGCTGTCGCGTCGAGCTCGCGCAACGCTGTGTCGGTGCTCACAGCCGCTGGCATCATCGACACTTTCGATGTCATCGTCGACGGCCTTGTCGCCGCCCGTGAAGGCCTCACCGGCAAGCCCGCGCCGGACATCTTCCTGCGCGCTGCCGAACTCGAATCCATCTCCCCCAACCGAAGCATCGTCGTCGAAGACGCCATCTCGGGCGTGACGGCGGCCGCAGCAGGAGGCTTCACCGTGATCGGCGTCGACCGAGGCGTTGGCTCCGATGCACTTATCGCCGCAGGCGCAGACGTCGTCATCAACGACCTCGCCGAGTTGCTGCCCGTATCCACCTCCACCTCAACATCTGAAGGATCAGCGTCATGATCGACCGCCGCCTCTACCCTGTCGACGAGTGGCGACTCCTTGAATCCGAATATTTGTCTGAGAACCTCGGCAATGCCGAGACGTTCTTCTCCCTCGGCAACGGCTACTTGGGCCTTCGTGGCAACAACTCCGAGGGTCGCGACAACGTCGAACACGGTACGTTCGTGAACGGCTTCCACGAAACCTGGCGCATCCGGCACGCCGAAGAGGCATATGGGTTCGCTGAGGTCGGCCAGACCATCATCAATGCGCCAGACGCGAAAGTGATCCGACTCTACGTCGACGACGAACCGCTCTCCATGGAGTCCGCCGATTTTCTCGAATACGAACGCAGCCTCGATTTCCGGGACGGCGTGCTGCGGCGCCACACCGTCTGGAACACGCCTTCGGGCAAACGAGTGCAGATCGACAGCGAGCGCATGGTGTCGTTTCCGGAGCGTCACCTCGCAGCGATGACCTACACGGTGACGATGCTCGACGCCGACGCGCCTGTGGCGATCTCGTGTCAGATCATCAATCGCCAAGACGGCCTCGACGAGTATGGCCGCAAGAAGAACGCCGGAGCCGCCGGATTCGATCCACGCAAGGTCGAGGCCATCAATGAGCGTGTCCTCGATCCGGGCGAATACTGGCAGGCAGACAACCGCAGTGTGCTCAGCTACCGGGCGCGAAACTCCGGAATGACGATCGCCGTCGCCGTCGACCACTTCATCGACACCGAATCCGAGTACGAGGCGCGCCACATCATCGAGCCCGACATCGCCAAGAACGTATACCGTGTGCAGGCCACGAAGGGCACGCCCATCCGGGTCACGAAGATCATGAGCTACCACACGTCGCGAGGCGTGCCGACGCGCGAGCTTATCGACCGCTGCCGCCGCACCCTCGACCGCGTCAAGGCTGAGGGTCTTGACCTGCAGTTCGCCAAGCAGAAGGAGTGGCTCGACGACTTCTGGAAACGCTCCGATGTCACGGTGGAAGGCCACCCAGACATCCAGCAGGCCATCCGATGGAACCTATTTCAGATTGCGCAGGCCTCGGCGCGCGCCGACGGCATGGGCATCCCTGCCAAAGGCCTGACGGGCAGTGGATACAGCGGTCACTATTTTTGGGACACCGAGATCTACGTACTGCCATTCCTGACGTACACGAACCCGCTGTTTGCGCGCAACGCTCTGAGATTGCGGTACAACATGCTGCCTGCGGCACGTAAGCGCGCCATCGAGCTCAACGAGCATGGTGCTCTCTTCCCGTGGCGGACCATCAACGGAGAGGAGGCATCCGCCTACTACGCCGCCGGTACCGCGCAGTACCACATCGACGCAGACATCGCCTATGCGATCGCCAAGTATGTATCGGCCACCGGAGATTTCGACTTCTTGGCCCGCATGGGTGCCGAGATGCTTGCCGAGACCGCTCGCATGTGGGTGACCCTCGGCTTCTGGCGCGACGACGACTCATTCCACATCCACGGCGTCACAGGGCCAGACGAGTACACCGCCGTCGTGAACGACAACCTGTTCACCAACGTGATGTCACGCTTCAACCTGCGATACGCAGCGCGCATCCTGCGCTGGCTCAAGGAGGAACGGCCTGAAGACTACCGGGCCGTTGTCGAACGGATCAGCCTGCACGAGGACGAGATCGTCTCGTGGGAGAAGGCTGCGGATGCGATGGCAGTGCCATACGTCGAAGGGTTGAGCATCCATCCTCAAGACGCACACTTCTTGGAGCGTGAAGTCTGGGATCTCCCGCACACGCCCAAAGATCAGTTGCCGCTCCTGCTCAATTTCCACCCGCTGGTGATTTACCGGTTCCAGGTGCTCAAACAGACCGATGTCGTACTTGCACTGTTTCTGCTCGGCGACGAGTTCTCGGCAGAAGAGAAACGCGGCGACTTCGACTATTACGACCCGCTGACTACCGGCGATTCGACCCTGTCATCGGTGGTGCAATCGATTATGGCTGCCGAAGTGGGCTACCAAGACCTGGCTCTTGAATATTTCGAGCACTCATTGGATGTCGACTTGGCCGACCTGCACAACAACGCGTCCGACGGGGTGCACGTCGCCTCCACTGGCGGCGTGTGGAGCGCGCTCGCCTGTGGTTTTGGCGGAATGCGGGATTACAAGGGAAAACTGTCGTTCGACCCTCGGCTTCCCGCACGCTGGCCGAGTCTGACCTTCCACATCACTTGGCGAACCGTCCCATTGACCGTGACCGTACGTCGCGAAACGATCACCATCGCGGCAGGAGTCGTCGCAGGGGCACCCGAGACGGAATTCACGGTGCGCGGCGTCGCATACAGCATCGCCCCCGGCGAGAGCATTGATGTCGTTCTCAAAGGCCAAGGGCCGTTGCTACCAGGCAAGCCGACGCTTCGCGCGCTCAGAGGCAACCGGCGCGAAGACGGCACGCTCATCACCGCTTCGTTGCCTGCCATCACCACCGAGATCCCCATCATCGAGGTCGACCGGTAGCTGGTGCGCGATCTGTGCGGTCGCGCCGTGAACGCAGGGGCCAGCCACTCTGCGGGGTCGAAAGGCTCAAATCACGGCACGACCGCACGGCCGCGAGTGACCTGTGGATACCGGGCTCTGCGTCGCACCATGCGTTCGCGGCCCAAGACTCATGACCCATAGAATGTCAAGAATGAGTCGACCATGGGGGCATGGGGGCGAAGAATTCTTCACCTCCTTCGAGGTGTCCGTTGAATCAGTGTTCGTCGTACCGATGCGAGGGGTCGCCGTGACCAGGATCGTCACAGCGGGGCGGGTGTCAGTGGGTCAAAACGCAAGTCTGTACCTGCCCGAGGGCCCTCGCCAGGTCACGGTTTCCAAAATCGATGTGCGCCGGCGACGGGCCAAATCCGCGGAGTCCGGCACCACCGTTGCGATTTACCTCAACGGTTTACGAAGCGCAGACCTGCCTTCCAAGCTGGAGGGCTCCGGCGCAGTCATCGACGCCGACGCAATGCGCGGAACGCGGCTATCTTCCCGATAGAACCATAGCCTCCCGCACCGCGTGCGCTCGTTCGCTGCCGGGGTGGTTCTGCCGCTCGGACAGGGTTGCCGGCCGCAGGCACCATACGAATCCTGGATGAACTGTGCGGATTCGCTGGGCAAATCGCCCATCTCTGGAATTATTTGTGTACGTTACGTATTGTATTAAGTGTGATGCGTTGTTGGCGTTGCCCCTGTGGCATCGTGAAGCGGCACACCGTGGTGCCGACGACGCCGCCGCACGAGACACGATCTGCCTCGCCCGCCGTCTCGGCATGAACTCATCTCGAGACGAAAAGGAACACAATGGCTTATCGTACGATCAACCCCTATACCGAAGAAGAAGTCGCAAGCTTCGAGCAGATCAGCGCTGAACAGCTCGACGCCGTAATCTCCACCGCGCACGAGGCGTTCCTGTCGTGGCGTGAAACCCCCGTCTCAGAACGCGAGGCAGTCTTGGCCCGTGCCGCAGCTGCTCTGCGCGCGGACAAGCGGCGCTACGCCGAGATCCTCACCCTCGAGATGGGCAAGCTCATCGGCGAGGCAGAGGCTGAAGTCGACCTGTCGGCCGAGATCCTCGACTACTATGCCACCAACTCCGAGAAGCTTCTCGAACCCCGACCACTTCCCGTTGCGGATCCAGCCGAAGGAAAAGTCTTCCTATCCAAGGAGCCCCTTGGCGTGCTGTTCGCGGTTGAGCCGTGGAACTTCCCGTATTACCAGTTGGCACGCGTCGCGGCTCCCCAACTGGGTGCAGGAAATACCATCATCATCAAACACGCGAGTAACGTCCCTCAGGCCGCCCTCGCCTTCGAGAAGCTCCTGCTCGACGCCGGGGCCCCACGCGGCGTATACACCAACGTGTTCATCCCGCATTCCCTGTCAGAGCATGTCATCGCTGACCCACGTGTTCGCGGTGTGGCGCTGACCGGCAGCGAGGGCGCAGGCCAGAGCATCGCCATGCTCGCGGCCAAATACCTGAAGAAGAGCACCCTGGAGCTCGGTGGTGCAGACGCGTTCATCGTCCTCGACGACGCCAACATCGACAAGAGCGTCGAATGGGCGGTATTCGGCCGGCACTGGAACGGTGGCCAGGTCTGCGTATCGTCGAAGCGCCTGATCGTCGTCGACGCCGTCTACGAAGAGTTCCTCGACAAATACCGCAAGGGCGTCGCGGCTCTCAAGACCGGCGATCCGCTCGATCCCGCAACCACCCTCGCCCCGCTGTCATCCGGCAGCGCAGGCGAAGACATCAAAGTGCTTGTAGATGAGGCGGTCGCGAACGGCGCCAAAGCGGAACTGGTCGGCGAGCCTGTGCCCGAGCACGGCTTCTTTTACCAGCCCACTATCCTGACCGACATCAGCGAAGACAACCCCGCGTTCCACAAAGAGTTCTTCGGTCCCGTCACCCAGCTGTACCGGGCAAAGGATGAGGCAGATGCGATCCGCATCGCCAACGATTCGCCGTTCGGCTTAGGTGGATCGGTGTTCACGGAAGACGAGGAGCGCGGCACCCGTGTGGCAAAGCAGCTTGACACCGGCATGGTCTTCATCAATCACCCAACCGGCGTAAAGGCTGACATTCCGTTCGGTGGCGTAAAGCTCTCGGGCTACGGCCACGAGTTGATCTATCTCGGCTTTGACGAGTTCTTGAACGTCAAGGTCATCGACGTCGTCGACATCAACGCACCCTTCTAAAATCAGCACACGCGATATCCGAGTGGTCGGGGTACGCACGCCTTCGGGTTTACGTACCCCGACCACTTGCGTTGGCACCGGTGCCGCGGCTGCACCGCTCCGCTGACCCGACACATCCTGTCGCCTAGTCGTAGGTAGCCAGTGTGCACGGCCGCGCTGCATGGCGTGCGCGGCCGCACTGCCGACTTACACGGCCACCATAGCTTGGCGGCATGCCTGCACTGCCCCGGTCTGCACGGCCGCATGGCTTCCCCCCCCCCACACACACACACACCGAGGAACGTTCTTTCCTGCAGACGCCCCCATTTGCTCCCGAAACCCGGCGTCTGCCACCCCACGCATCCTGAGGTCGGCCATATCACTTCGCCAAGCGCGCACCCGACCCCAAATGCAGACGCCCCCACTCGAACATCCTCTCCTTCTATGTGCAGGACAGTAAAAGCCCGAAGTTCCGGCGAATAAGAGTCGCAGTTGTTCGTCGACGAGAGGCTGGTGTGGGGGCGTCTGCCGAGCAGCGCGGTCGAGTAGCTGGCATTGCACCACGTCCGTGGCACTACGCGTCTTGCCGCCACGAAGAAAGCGAATGGGGGCGTGTGCCGGAAGCCGCGGCAGACAGAGGTGGAGTGCCTGCGGCAGACACAGAATGCATTCGTCCTCAAACAGGGAATGGCACGTAAGCACATTGGCATCATCATGATCATCTGCACGCTCTCCGATGTTGTGCCGATCAGCGCAGGCATCGGAGGAGTCGGGCTGGTGATCTGCTCAGTCCCTCTGCTCATCGAGATCGTCAAATGGGGTTGAGTCGCGTTCTTGGCATACTACAGAGCCTCGGCACTGATCCGCGCTGCGCGCCGACGACCGTTGACAATCACCGACGGCGCGGCCACGAGCCGCAAGCCGGCAGCGCTGACAACGTTGGCCAAACGTCGGCCATGGCCTGACTCAACCTGCACGTTTATCCAGACAGCGTGCTGCTGATGGGTTCAATTGCTGCCCGCCATGGGCATGACGAAAAGTGGATATTCGAGTCCGGCGCGATTGCGGCAAGCGTTATCTGGTTTGCCGCCGTCGGATGGGGTGCCCGATTCCTCGCACCCCTGTTCACAAGGCCCGTGGCAGCGCGAGTTCTAGCTGGATCCACCGGGGCAATCATGCTCGCTCTCGGCGCTCGGCTTGTCGGGACAGTCTAGCTGCCGAGATAGTGCCGGTAGCGCTCGGTTGCCGCCTCAAGATCAGGCGTGACGAGGATGTCTCGGAATAGCTCGATCTGTGGCGTTACCGAGGCGCCCTTCCCGAGGGCTTTCCATGTGCCCACGATCTGGCCATTGACCAGCACGCTAGCCCGGAACACGCCGTTGCTGCCGGGAGCGAGCAGTGCCGCGAGCTCGGGATCGATGTGTGCCGATCGGTCGCGCAGACCAAGGTATAGTTCGTCGAAACCCGGCAGCAACAATGGCTCTGCACCACCATGAGGCTTTGCCCGGACGGCATCCAACGCAGCAGCAGTCGCCCAGTTTTCGAGACCGTCGATATCTACCGCGACGAGTTCGTCGCCATAGACGTCGGCAGCGAGAACGGCGGCGCGTTTGCTAACCGTGACGGAAAGCTTGGTCCACCACGAAAAGTCGGCAACACTGCACGGCCCGTGACCCCGCACGTACATGCGGAAGAGTTCCGCGAGCGCAGCATCCGAATCAAACCAGCGCGGCTGCCGAATCCAATCGTCCGCCAACACGAGCAGGTGCCGCCCACCACGTACCGGCCCAAAAGTGAGCACTCCCGTTTGCGCGAGGTGCCAGATCGTGTGATACCGCTGCTGCGCAACCAACGTAACCCCAGCGGCCGCCACTGCGCCCAAGAGCTCATCTCGTGTGAGCGCTCTGCCCCCAGAAAGCGTGTCGCGCACGATGCCTTCAACCCGTTCGATTGTGGCAAGTTCCAGCCCAATCAGGCGGCGCCTTCGTGGAGCGTCCTGCATTGCCCTGGCATTGGTGAGCGCCTGCACCCAGCCGAGGTCGCGAGCAGCGACAACATGCAGGGTGCCACGCATCGGCCAGGACCGCACCAAGCGGCCCTCGTTGAATTCTGCGTCGATGGATGCCCGGGTCGAGCCAGGCACTCGCACCCCGAGCGCCAAGCGTGCTGCGGCCCAGTCTTGGCCCTGCAACGCGAAAAAATGTTCGGCGACATCGGCAGCGGTGTGCGCGCCGCCACGCAACAAGCTTGAGGCGAGTCGCACCTGGCGCACATCGTTCACGCCGAGCTGCAGATCTGCCATTTAGTCCGACTCGGCAATAGTGCGCGATAATTTGAACAAAAACTCCCGATGCCCTGGCCAGGATGCGCCAAATCCAGGGTGCAGCTCAAGCCCATCCACGTCGTCCAATGCAACCCATGCAAGCCCGGCGCTCTCGTTATCCAGTGCTTCGGGCTCAAAGCTGCGCGTGACAACGCCCGTCACCGTCGTGTACTGCCAAAATCCGGCGTCGAACACGGTTTGAGCGATGATGTCGATCACGCCTACTGGCACGCCGGCCTCTTCATGGGCTTCACGCAACGCCCCTTCGACGGCCGACTCGCCTTCGTGCAGTGCGCCACCCGGAATTCCCCACGTGCCACCGTGGTGGCTCCATTCTGCGCGCAACTGTAAGAGCACACTGCCGCCAGCGCGAGCCGGATCGTAGGCAAGCAGCCCGGCAGCCCCATAGGCGCCCCAATATTTGGTCACCCCATCCGGACCAAAATTCCACGCGTCCCCACTGTCGCGAATCTGGTAACCAGCTGCTCTCGATTCTTCGGTCATCGCGTGGTGGTCAACCTATCGACGCGATCGCCGGATTGGGCGAATTCCGACAAACTTGGCCGGGTAGTCCCGTTCGAGAGACCCGGTGTATACCTGCTGGGGTCGCAGGATCTTGGTGGTCGGGTCTTGGACCAGCTCACGCCAGTGCGCAATCCATCCCGGCAGACGGCCGAGGGCGAACAACACGGTGAACATGCCTGTCGGGAATCCCATGGCCTTATAGATCACGCCGGTGTAGAAGTCGACGTTCGGATACAACCGCCGTTCGATGAAATACTCATCGGCAAGCGCGATGGCCTCGAGCTCGCCGGCAATGTCAAGCAGATCATCCTGCACGCCTAATGCTTCAAGCACATCGTGAGCAGACTCTTTGACCAGCCGAGCACGGGGGTCATAGTTCTTGTACACCCGGTGGCCGAAGCCCATCAGGTTGACGCCCTCTTCGCGGTTCTTGACCCTGTTGACGAACGACTGAACACTGTCGCCCGACGAGCGAATATCTTCGAGCATCGCCAGCACTGCCTCATTGGCTCCGCCGTGCCGCGGACCGCTCAACGCCGTCACGCCTGCAACAATCGAAGCGACCATGTCTGCATGGGTTGAACCGACATTGCGCACAGTCGAGGTGGATGCGTTCTGTTCGTGGTCTTCATGCAGGATCAGCAACCGCTCAAGAGACTTGCTGAGCACCGGCTCGATCGTGTATTCGCTTGCCTTGTCGGAGAACATCATGTTCAAAAAGTTGTCGACATAGCTGAGCTCACGCAGCGGGTAGATGAACGCCTGCCCGATGCTGTGCTTGTAGGTTGCCGCGATTATGGTCGGCATCTGTGCGATAAGTGTGATGGTGGCGTCTTCGACCTGTTGCGGGTCAAGCGGGTTGAGGATGTGCGGGTTGTATGCCGCAAGGGTGGAGAGCGCTCCGGCAAGCGCGACCATGGGATGCACATCGCGGGGCAGCGTCTGGATGTAGGTAAGCACCCCTTCATGTACCAGATATTTGGCGCGGACGCGCTGATCGAACGCCTCGAACTCACGCTCGGTCGGCAGTTCGCCATAGATCAGCAGCCAGGCGACTTCCAAAAAGTTTGAGCTGGTGGCCAACTGCTCGATGGGGTAGCCGCGGTAACGCAGTACCCCCTTCACCCCGTCGATGAAGGTGATGGATGAGGATGTCGCCGCCGTGTTGACGAAGCCGGGGTCGAGGATGTTTCGGCCGGTCTGCTTGTTCAAAGAGGCGATGGCGATGGCACCGGGACCTTCGACCGCTTCGACGAGCGGGAACTCGGCTTGGTTGTCTGGCAGTTCGAGAACAGCCTTGGGTACGTTGTCGGGGATGACAGGAATGGGTGTCGTATCCAGTGTGGGGAACCTTGTTTGTTCAGGCACGTCGCTCACCGCCGTTCTCTCTGATGTTGCCGCAGACAGGGTAGGCCATCCATCCTACTCGGCAGCGCCTAGTTCACGCTGAACCGAGCAAAACCCGACACCTCCTGCGGAACCGAAGCCATGAACCGAGCATAAACCGACAAAACACGCCCCGAGTTGTCGGTTCTTGCTCGATTCAGTTGTGCGGCGACGACTGGCGGTGTCGGGTTGTGCTCGGTTCGGCGGTGCCTAATTCGAGCCGCTTTCGGCGAGCCGCGCAACCGCCATTTCGACGCTCTCATCCGTGGCGGTCAAGGCCAGGCGCACATGTTGCGCGGCCGCCGTACCGTAAAAATGCCCTGGCGAGACCAGGATCCCGCGCTCGGCAAACCACTCGACGGTCTGCCAGGCATCTTTGCCCTCGGTGCACCACAGGTACAGGCCGGCCTCGCTGGAGTCGAGAGTGAGATGAGTCTGTGCGATTGCGGAGGCAAGGCGCGTTCGGCGAATCCTATAGCGCTCTTTTTGTTCCACCACGTGTTCGTCGTCGCCAAGTGCTGCGACCATCGCGGCCTGGATCGGGCTGCTGACGGCAAGGCCCGCAGTCTTGCGCACGTTGATCAGCGCGGCAATCAGCCGAGCGTCACCGGCTGCTAAGGCCGCGCGATACCCGGCGAGGTTCGACTGTTTGCTCAGCGAATAGCACGAAAGCACGCCGGTGTAGTCGCCTTCGGTAACACGCGCGTCGAGGATGCTTGGAATCGGCTCATGGGCCCAGCGTCCCTCCCAGCCGAGTTCGATGTAGCACTCGTCTTGAATGATGAGCGCGCCGAGTTGCCGCGCCCGCGCAACAGCGGCACGCAGGTAATCCACGTCGTTGACGGCACCATCGGGATTGCTTGGCGAATTGAGCCAGATCAGTTTCGTGCCGGCGGGCCAATCTTCTGGGCGGTTGCCCGAGTGCAGTCGAGCGCCGACAAGGCCGGCGCCTTCGGAATAGTTCGGGTAGTGGACGGCGGGCTGTACGACGATGTCGTCTGGACCGAGGCCAAGCCAGAACGGCAATAGGCTGAGAAACTCTTTCGACCCGTTCGTGGCGAGCACATTCGACTCGTCGAGGGTGACTCCGCGGCGGCGTGCATACCAGTCGACGATCGCAGCGCGTAGCGCGGGGGTGGATGCGGCGGTCGGGTATCCTGGCGCGTTGCCTGCCGCATCCAGGGCCGTTCTGATGACGCTTGGGACGGGGTCTACCGGCGAGCCGACAGAGAGGTCGATGAGCCCGCCAGGATGGGCGGACGCCGTTTTCCGGTACGGTTCGATCGCATTCCAGATGTATTCGGGGGTCTCTTCGAGCAGATTGCGCCGCGTCACAGATATCCGCTCGGACTACTCGGCGGCTTGCGGGGGCAGGGCAGCGATGACGGGATGATCGAAGGGCAACGGGCCGAGTTTTGCCGCGCCGCCGGGTGACCCGATCTCGCTGAAGAACTCGACGTTGGCGCGGTAATACTCGCTCCACTCAGGAGGCAGATCGTCTTCGTAATAGATTGCCTCGACCGGGCAGACCGGTTCGCACGCCCCGCAGTCGACGCACTCATCCGGATGGATGTAGAGGGTACGTTCCCCCTCATAGATGCAATCGACGGGACACTCGTCAACGCATGCGCGGTCCTTGACGTCCACGCAAGGCAACGCAATTACGTAAGTCACAGCTTTCCTCCGAATTCGGGTACGTGTTCCATTATCACCGCTTTGCGACCATTGCGGTGGAACCGAGACGCGGCCAGGCGGCGATCAGGCTTGCGCTGAGGGCGGCAACGGTGATCCATACGATGCTCGCGACGTTGTCGACAGCGGTGAGAGTGCCATCCACGGCAACGAGATTCTGGGCAGGAAACAACACCGATCCACCCGGTCCTGTCAGGTTGAGGATCGCAATGGCCACGATGGTTCCTGCAGCAAGGCCTGCGGCTGGGAGGCGACTAAGCGTGGTGATGCGAACGGCGACGTGGCCCAGGATGATGGCGGCAAGCGTGAGCACGAAGCCGACCGGAACAGCGGTCGAGCCGACGGAGAACGTGGCCCGGTGCCCTGCCGCGGCGGTGGCCCCGAGCACGATGCCGACAATGATGAAGGCAACGACGGTGAGGATGTCTGTGCGCGCCTTGACCGGTCGGCCGAGCACCGCACCGCTACGGCCGTTGATGAGTGCGCCGTCCTCGCGCAAGTCGACGTCATCCCAGCCGTCGAAGAAGTCGGTCGTCGGTCGAGGCGACGGTCGAGTGATGGCTCCTCCGACCTCCCGAAAGTACTCGGTGGCCGTGAGCAGTTCTCCTCGGCCGTCAGAGTGCCCGATCTGGGTGGCCCGCAGGTCCAGCTGGGTGACATGGGCCCTGAGCGCGGCCTCTTTGGCCGGGCGCACATCCTCGTCGGCGATCACAACGTCGATGAACTTGTCGGCGATCACAGCACGGGGGACGGCGGGGAGGGGGGTGAAGACGCCCGCGTCGCGCACCTCGGCTGCAGCGCGTGCGGTCACACGCGCCGGGTGTTCAAGCACGAACACTCCCCGCGGCACAGCCTCCTCGGCGCACATGCGAAGGGCAGCCATCACCGCATCGTGCACGCGGATGTGGTCTGGGTGACCATAACCACCGTAGGAGTTCTCGGTGACGATGACGTCCGGGCTGATCTGTTCGATCACGGCCGCGATATCTCCCGCGACTTCGGCCAGATCTGCTGCGCACAGGCTCTCCGGGTCGATCTGCTGGGGCAGCCGCGGGCTGCCGTCGGCGGCGGTCGTCATGCCGGTGTCGCGATACATGCGCACTGGCTTGCCCGCCTGCCGCGCCTCCACGGTGCCGAGGTAGGCGTGCCGCGTCACGCCGAGCGCCATGAGCGCGTCGCGAAGCTCGAGGTCTCGGTGCGCTGCCAATGCCGCCTGGTCGTCGGCGAGATGCGCGAGCCGCTCGGGTATCACGTCTCCGCGCTCACCGCGCGTGCAGGTCACGATAGTGACCTCGTCACCGCGACGCACGTAGTGCGCGATGGTTGCGCCTGCCCCAAGAGCTTCGTCGTCGGGGTGCGCAAACACGAACAATAACCTGCGTGGTTCGGCAGTGAGCACGGCATCCTTCATTCCGATTTTCTTGAGGTTGACTCTAGACAGGCTACCCCGCTCGCCTGTATCGTCTCCAAGGTAGTTAGGTAAGCCTCACCTACGTTATTGGCTTCCGTTTCGACTTGAAGGATGTTTTTGTGTTCGTCTCGAACTTTCTCATCGGGCTGCGAGAGGGGCTAGAGGCAGCACTGATCGTCAGCATCGTCATCGCCTTCCTCGTCAAGGCCGACCGGCGAGATCTGTTGCCCAAACTGTGGCTCGGCATCGGTGTCGTCATCGTCGCAGCTTTCGGCCTCGGCGCCATCCTCACGTTCGGTCCATACACCCTGAGTTTTCAGGCGCAAGAGATCGTCGGCGGAACCCTATCCATCGTGGCCGTTGGTCTCGTCACCTGGATGATCTTTTGGATGGCCCGCACATCACGGTCGATCAAGAGGGACATCGAGTCACGCCTCGAGGCCGTCATCACTGGCAACGGATGGGGAGCGATTCTGATCGCCATCGTTGCAGTCGCACGCGAGGGGCTGGAGACGACACTGTTCGTCTGGAGCACCATCCACAGCGAAACAGGCGCGACCATCGCCGCAGTCGGAGCCCTGAGCGGCATCGCGGTCGCCGCCGTGCTCGGCTGGTCGGCCTACCGCGGAATCGTGCGGATCAACCTGTCCCGGTTCTTCTTCTGGACGGGCCTGCTGCTCATCCTGGTCGCTGCGGGCGTGCTCGCCTATGGCGTTGGCGATCTGCAAGAGGCCGGGATGTTCCCCACCCCCGTCGCCTACGATCTGGGAGCGCTGCTGCCGAGCACCGGCGTCATCGGCAGCCTGCTATTCGGCATGTTCAACTACACCCCGAATCCATCGCTACTGCAAGTCATCGCCTGGTGGGTTTACCTCGTGGTCACGATTCCGCTCTACGTCGCCGCTTCGCGTGCATCATCCACAGTGCACAACAATCAGCAGCAGCAGCCTGCAGCCCGAACAGCGGCGCGCAACATCACCTAGACAAAAAACGGCGTCGCATCCACCACCTCGCAGCGCCTCCCGCCCCGTTCCCCGCAGTACCAGCACCATCAGTACCCGCACCATCAAGGAGAAGCCATGTCCCGCCTCGCTCGAACGCTCGCCCTCGCGCCAATCGTGGCGCTGAGCCTCGCCGGTTGCGTTCCCAACACAACGGCAACCGGCTCAGGATCCGCCGCTGCCCTCACGGTGGCCATGACCGACACTACGTGCCAGGTCTCTGCACATGAGGCCGAGAGCGGAACCACGTCGTTCACCATCAGCAACACGGGCACCGACGTGAACGAGTTCGAGATCCTTGCCGACGACAAGTTGCGCATCGTCGGCGAAAAGGAGAACGTCACGCCCGGCCAAACCGTGACAATGGTTCAGCAGCTCCAACCGGGCACCTATTACACGGCCTGCAAGTTTCGTCTCGTCGGCGATCCTATCGACCTGACCGAGTTCACCGTCACTGGCGAAGAAGTCGCGGCATCGAGCGATCAAGAGGCGTTGGATGCCGCCGCGGTGCTTTACCTGTCATACGTCAAGTCCCAAGTCGACGAACTCGTTCCGGCTGTAACCACGTTCGTGAACGCATACATCGACGGCGACACCGCAAAGGCAAAGTCACTTTTCTCGGCAGCGCGCGTATCCTACGAGCGCGTCGAGCCGACGGCAGAACAGTTCGGCGACCTTGACCCCAAGATCGACTACCGCAAGCCGGGCGCCGACGCTGAGGGCCTCGATTGGACAGGGTTCCACCGCATCGAGGCCGACCTGTGGTTCGACGAGGCAGGCAAAAACTACCCGGATGGTTCGATCAAGAAGCTTTCGAGTGCCGAACGCAAAACCGTTGGCACGCAACTCATCACCGATGTGACCGACCTGTCGAGCAAAGTAAACGCCACCGACTTCACCCTCTCGATCAGCGATATCACCAATGGTGCCGTCGGGCTGCTCGACGAGGTCGCCGCGCCAGACGGAAAGCTCTCAGGTGAAGAAGACGAATTCTCGCACACCGACCTCTCCGACTTCTATGCCAACGTCGAGGGCGCCGATGTCGCATATGGGACCGTTCGCGATATTGCACTATCCAAGGGCACCGAAGGCAAAGAACTGGTAGACGAGCTCGACACCCAATTCGCGGCCATGAAGAAGCTGCTCTCGACATATGGCTCCTACGCCGACGGATTCGACTCATACGACACGGTGAGCCAAGACAAGCGGAATGCACTCGCTGCGCAGCTCAACGCACTCAGCGAACCGCTGTCGAAGCTCGCGCACACCGTACTCGAGTTGCCGACCGCGAACTAGGATCCCATCCATGGATGCCACACACGAGCCTGAGGAACCAGACCCACACGAGCCGGGCCGAGCGCGCCTGTCCCGACGAGGGCTGCTTGGGCTGCTTGGCGCGGGCGTCGGCGGAGTCGCAGTAGGAGCCGGAGGCACGTTGGCTGCCGGTGCCATTGTGAATGGCGCCGCCTCGCCTGGCACCGACAGCCGCACGTATCCGTTCTATGGCTTCCACCAAGCGGGCATCACTACCGCGGCGCAAGACCGGCTGCACTTCGCCGCCTTCGACATGACCTCCACGGCCACGCGCGACGACCTTATCGAGCTCTTACAAGATTGGTCTTTCGCGGCAAACCGGCTCATGCAAGGCCTTGAGGTTGCCGAGAGCGGGGCAGGCGGACCGCTGCTTCTGCCACCCGAAGATACGGGCGAGGCCGTCGGGTTGCCTGCGTCGAGCATGACACTGACCTTCGGATTCGGGCCCACACTGTTTCGGGATGCAACCGGCACCGATCGTTTCGGCATCGCTGCAAGGCAGCCGGCCGACCTCACAGCGCTTCCCGGATTCAAGGGTGACCTCATCGACGCCACGATCTCAGGCGGAGACCTGTGCATTCAAGCATGCGCCGACGATCCACAGGTTGCCGTGCACGCAATTCGCAACCTCACCCGCATCGCCTTCGGGCGGGCACAGATCCGCTGGAGCCAGCTCGGATTCGGTCGCACCTCATCCACCTCGACTTCGCAGGCGACGCCCCGCAACCTGTTCGGGTTCAAAGACGGCACCGCCAACATCAAATCGGAAGATCAGGCCGCCGTGGATGCGTATGTGTGGGCAGGTGCGAAGGCGCAAGGCACCTGGATGGCCGGGGGCAGCTACCTGGTGGTGCGCAAAATTCGCATGACGCTTGAGACATGGGACCGGGCCAACCTTGCAGAACAGCAGAACGTCACGGGCCGGGACAAAGCTGAGGGTGCTCCGCTGAGCGGTGGCACAGAGTTCACCGACCCAGATTTCTCCGCAACCGACGCTGCGACAGGACTCCCAAAGATCCCACAAGATTCTCACGTCTTCCTCGCCCACTCTCGGCAGAACAATTCGGTGCAGATTCTTCGCCGCGGCTACAACTATGTGGATGGGAACAACGAGATCGGCCAGCTCGACGCCGGCCTGTTCTTCCTTTCGTACCAATCGACGCCGGCGAACTTCGTTGCCATTCAACGCAGGCTCGCCGAATCCGATGCGATGAACGAATACATTCGACACATCTCCTCCGCCGTGTTCGCGATGCCGCCCGCCCCGGCGTCCGCGTCAGAGTTCGTAGGTTCGGGGCTTTTCGCGTAACGCAGGACGAAAATTGCTGAACCGTTCACTCTATGCGACAGCCCGTCTTAGGTTGCTCATGTTCGATCGCGTCGAGCGTAGATAGGCATACGTGTTCTCAACGCTGCGCGTATAGGATTACTGGCACGGGGTTTAGCCCATACTTAAGGGAGAACTAGTGCGAGTTTCATCCGGGTTTAGCTCTATTGCCATAATGGCAGTCATCATGAGTTTTTTGACTCCGCCGATGACCGCGACTGCCGCCAGTGATCAATGGCCACAGGCAGATGATTCGATCCTGTCGGCGAGTAAACTTCTACCTGATCCAGCGAGCGGCTCTACGTCTGACCCGAGCATTATTGCCAACTCATACATTGTGACCTATTCGGATGGAACTGCACCAACTCGGTCAGAGGTGAATACTGACGCGGTTGAAGCTATCAATTCGGTCGACAATGGTGTGGCTATTGCATCTGCGAAGCTTGTTAGCGGAGACATTGCGGCAGTGCAATTGGAGAATGGCGTCTCTGCTGCGGTTCAGGAAGAATTTGTGGCGACACTGGAGTCCCAACCGGATGTGGTGACGGTCGAGCCGAACCGGCTAGTGTCCGCACTCAAGACAAATGACACTCGGTATGCAAGCCTGTGGAACATCACGACTGGGAGTTCCTTCGGCGTTAATGCCGAAGGTGCCTGGAGCAAGTCGACAGGCAAGGGAGTTGTCATTGCAATTATCGACACAGGCATCACCTTGCACCCTGATTTAAAAAGCAACATTCTGATGAGTGGAAAAACACCCTACGGATACGATTTTGTCACTGATCATCACGTGTCGAACGACGACGTGTATAGCAGAGATGGCGATAACTGGGATTCAAACCCCACTGATCCCGGGGACTATTGCGCGGAAACTGGCGATAGCTCTTCATGGCACGGCACTCACGTCGCTGGAATTGCTGCAGCGGTCAAGGACAACGGCCAGGGGGTGGCCGGAGTTGCACCAAATTCTTCCATCGAGGCGGTTCGTGCTATCGGTGGATGTGGCGGCGCCCTCACCGACGTTATTGCCGCCATCACGTGGTCGTCGGGCCTCCCGGTCGCGGGTGCCCCAATCAACACCCATCCTGCTGATGTAATCAATATGTCCCTGGGCAGTCAGGGCAAATGTACAACGGCTCTCAATGCCGCGATAGAGGCTGCAACAGATGCGGGCAGTGTTGTCGTCGCAGCAACGGGAAACGGGGCCACATTTCTCTCTAATTCGTCCCCCGCAAACTGCGCAAATGTTGTGCGTGTAGCCGCGTCAACGGACGACGGCTCCCTCGCAGGTTATAGCAATCATGGGTCAACCACGAGTGCCGTCACAATCGCCGCACCCGGTGGCGGGTCCTGGCGCTACAACGACACGACAGGGTCCCTTATCCTCTCCACAGTAAATGGAGGAACCACAACGGCGACGAGCTCTTGGACCTACGCCAGTTATCAGGGAACGAGCATGGCCACACCGCATGTTTCTGGCATCGTCGCGCTACTTAAATCCCTCGACCCCACGCTCAATGGGACACAGATCGCAGATATTCTGATCGCAACCTCAACAGATTTTCCATACAATGCTTCATTTGCGGACATTGGCTCCTCAAGTTACTACTACTGTGAACCCGCTCTGTGCGGGGCAGGAATCGCAAACGCCGCCAATGCCGTCAAGCTTTTTCCGAGTGTCAATGGTGATAGCCGCGTAGGCCAGACACTTACGATGTCAAGCTCCGGTTGGACGTCCAACACGCACACTTACAAGTGGTATCGCAATGGCCGCCCTATCACCGGAGCATCAAAACCCACTTACATCCCCGTCGCCGCGGATTTGGGTAATAAAATAACCGTTTCAATCGTAGGCAAAGTTGGTGGATCAACCCTCACGCTCACGAGTTCCGCGAAGGAGGTTGCGAAAGGCACAATCGTAAACAAGAAAGCGCCAAAGGTCTCCGGCAAAACGAAGGTCGGCAAAAAGCTGAAGGTTACGGCCGGAACCTGGACACCCAAGGCGAAAGTCAGCATTCGCTGGTACCGCAACGGCAAGGCGATCAACGCTGCGGTCAAGACCACATACAAACTCACGTCAAAAGACAAGGGCAAGCGCATCACGGTGAAGGTGACCGCGAAGAAGACAGGTTACACGACCGTGTCGAAGACGATTCTCGCCGCCAAGAAGGTCAAGGCGAAATAGTTTATCGTGGGGTGCTGCCCCAGTGACGGCTGAGGAGGCACTATATGCGTATAGCGCCTCGAACCCCCAATTTAGCCGTCGTTGGGGCGCACCAAACCCAGAACCAATCTAGTTCTTGCGGTTGCGCGAAGCCACCTTGGCGCGGTCGTTCGCATTCAGAATCACCTTGCGAATGCGGATCGCCTCTGGCGTCACCTCGACACACTCATCGTCTCGGGAAAACTCAAGCGACTCTTCCAAAGTGAGGCGGCGAGGCGGCGTCATCTTCTCGAAGTTGTCGGCCGACGCAGAGCGCATATTCGTGAGCTGCTTTTCGCGAGTGATGTTCACGTCCATGTCCTCGGCGCGAGAATTCTCACCAATGACCATGCCTTCATACACTTCTTGGGTCGGCTCGACGAAGAACGACATCCGCTCCTGCAACGCAACCATGGCAAACGGCGTGACCACGCCTGCGCGATCGGCGACGATGGAACCGTTGATTCGGGTAGTAATTGGCCCGGCCCAGCGCTCGTAGCCCTCAAAGATGGCATTCGCGATGCCAGTGCCTTTTGTGTCGGTCAGGAACTGGGTGCGGAACCCGATCAGGCCGCGAGACGGGACCAAGAACTCCATGCGCACCCATCCGGTGCCATGGTTGCTCATGCCCTCCATGCGGCCCTTACGTGCGGCCATCAGCTGGGTAACGGCACCAAGGAACTCCTCTGGCACGTCAATGGTCATCCGCTCGACCGGCTCGTGCACATGACCGTCGACCTCGCGGGTAACGACCTGAGGCTTGCCGACCGTGAGCTCGTAGCCTTCGCGACGCATCTCCTCGACCAGGATGGCGAGGGCGAGTTCGCCGCGACCCTGCACCTCCCAGGTATCGGGACGTTCGGTTGGCAGAACCTTGATCGAGACGTTTCCGACCAGTTCGCGATCGAGGCGATCTTTGACCATGCGCGCGGTAACCTTTGAGCCCTTCACACGTCCGGCAAGCGGTGACGTGTTGATGCCAACGGTCATCGAGATCGCAGGATCGTCGACCGTGATCGGAGGCAGGGGACGCGGGTCGGCTGGGTCGGTGATCGTCTCGCCGATCATGATGTCAGAGATACCGGCGATGGCGACGATCTCACCTGGCCCGGCAGACTCAGCGGGAACACGAGTCAAGGCAACAGTCTTGAGCAGCTCGGTGATCTTCACCGTCTCGCTCGTTCCGTCGTTGCGAATCAGCGCCACCTGCTGGCCCTTGCGCAGCGTGCCGTTGAACACGCGAACAAGGCCGAGGCGGCCGAGGAAGTTGGATGCGTCGAGGTTGGTGACGTGCGCCTGTAGAGGCCACTCATCGTCATACACCGGCGCAGGGATGTGCTTCATGATGGCCTCGAACAGCGGTTCGAGGTCGGCGTTGTCTGGAAGCGTTCCATTCTCTGGCTTGTTCCAACTGGCCGCACCTGCCCGGCCAGACGCATACACGACAGGAACATCAAGAATCGAGTCGACATCCAGATCGGGAACCTCATCGGCGAGGTCACCGGCCAAGCCGAGCAACAGGTCTTGAGCCTCGGCCACGACCTCGTCGATACGAGCGTCTGGACGGTCGGTCTTGTTGACGAGAAGGATGACGGGCAGCTTGGCCGTCAAAGCTTTGCGCAGAACGAAGCGGGTCTGGGGCAGCGGGCCCTCCGACGCGTCCACAAGCAGCACAACGCCGTCGACCATGGACAGACCGCGCTCGACTTCGCCGCCAAAGTCGGCGTGCCCCGGGGTGTCGATCACATTGATGGTGATCTCTTTGCCTTCGGCCGCCGCACCCTTGTAAAAGATTGTGGTGTTCTTGGCGAGAATGGTGATGCCCTTCTCGCGCTCGAGATCGTTCGAGTCCATAACACGGTCTTCGACCTGCGCGTGGGCATCAAAAGAGTTGGTCTGCTTGAGCATTGCATCGACAAGCGTTGTTTTACCGTGATCGACGTGGGCGACGATCGCGACGTTTCGCAGGTCTTCACGACGTGCAAGAGCCATGGGTATTACCTCAGAGAATAGAAGAAGTGGTGGCGAGTGCCACCGACCAATTGTAGTGCATTAGGCGCAGATACGGGAGCAGGGCACAGATGGACCTAAATAATCAGGGCGAATAGGCTCGCAAACGAGGCAAGCGCAAGCACTCCCCCAACGGCCAATAACGGGAAAGACCACCGAGTGGCTGGGGCCTCGACGCCCCCAGAATCGAGGCGCGCCTCCCCCAAGGCGCGTTCGCGAATCTGCGTGAAGTCATCCAGAAGAACGGACCCTTTGGGCGTGTGATTGGCGTTCTGGTCGCGAAGCGGGCGACGACGTTTTGCTTCTGGACCGCCCCAGGGCACCACCGTTCTCCCATCGACAAGATCGATGTGCAGTTGGTAGTCCCACCGAAGTTTCGCCACAGCACCCCACGGCACATCCCAGACGCGCGCACCGTTCTGCACCCGCACGCCACCATCGTCGACCCGCAGCGATGACGCGCCCAGCGGAACACAAATCAGCCAGGCAACCAATCCGACCGGGCCGATCCACACTGAAGCGGCAACGCCGAAACGCACAAATGCGTCAACAACGACGACAATCGCGACAAGTGCCGTGACACCCGCCGAGAGCATGCTTGCCAGCGGACGAAAGGTACGCGGTGCTGTCATGCCAATAAATTGGCGCCCGGGATCGCATCGAGCAGTTTGCGCGTGTACTCCTGGCTTGGGTTCGCGAAGATCTCGTCCACCGTGCCGGACTCCACGATCTTGCCTTTCTCCATGACAGACACATGGTCTGCAGCAACCCGAACCACTGCAAGATCGTGGGTGATGAAGAGGTAGGTCAAGCCGAGTTCTGTCTGCAACTCGGTCAAGAGTCGCAACACCTGGTCTTGGACGAGCACGTCAAGCGCCGAGACTGCCTCATCGAGCACGATGATTTCGGGCTTGAGTGCAAGGGCACGAGCAATGGCGACGCGTTGGCGCTGCCCTCCCGAGAGCTCATTCGGGTAGCGATGGGCGATACCGCGGCCTAACGAGACCTGGTCCAACAATTCGCTGACGCGGTCGTGGCGCGACTTGTGGTCGCCGACCTGATGCACCACGAGCGGCTCGCTCACAATCGACTCGATGCTGCGCAACGGGTCAAGCGACCCGTAGGGGTCCTGGAAGACGGGTTGCATGAGCCTGCGCAGTCTCAAAGCGTCGCGACTGCCCAAATCGTTCGTGGTATCTGCGCCATTGATCTGGATCGAGCCGCTTGTTGGCGCTTCGAGCTTGAGAATGAGTTTGGCGATGGTGGACTTGCCTGAACCCGACTCACCGACCAGCGCCATTGTGGTGCCGCGCGGCACCACAAAACTGGCATGATCGACTGCCGTGAAGTCCACCGACGAGAACACACCCGACCGAATCGGATACACCTTGGTGAGATCACGAATCTCGATGGCGGGAACGACCTCGGCTGCATGAGCCGGCACGCTCTCCGATACGGTAGCGCCCGCGTCAACCGCCGATCGCCCTTCCACAACCGCCGACTCGATCCGGCGCGACGCAAGGCTCGGGGCGGCCGCGACAAGTCGTTTCGTGTAGGGGTGAATGGGGTTCTGAAGAATCTCAAGACTTGGACCGGCCTCGACGATCTCACCGCGATACATCACAATCACGCGCTCAGCCCGTTCGGCTGCAAGGCCGAGATCGTGGGTGATCAACAGCACAGCGGTCTGCGTTTCGCGGGTCATGGAGCTCAAGAAGTCGAGAATGACGCGCTGGACGGTGACATCGAGCGCACTCGTCGGTTCGTCGGCAATGAGCAGCTTCGGGTTGGCCGCGAGCGCCATCGCGATCAACGCGCGTTGCTTCATGCCGCCCGAGAACTGGTGCGGGAACTGCTTGAGCCGCTGCTCCGCGTCGGAAAGGCCTGCGTCGCGCAGCACCTGGATGGTGCGCTCGCGCACCTCCTTTTTCGTGGTCGCGACGCCATTGGCCTTGACGGCCTCGGCAACCTGAAAGCCGACGCTCCACACAGGGTTGAGGCTGGCCATCGGGTCTTGTGGCACAAAGCCGATGCCTTTGCCACGCAGGCTTTCGATCTCCGCGCGCGACAGGGAAGAAACATCCACGTCATCGAACCAGACAGATCCGCCGGTAATGCGACCGCTGCCCGGTAACAGATTGATGATCGCCGAAGCCGTCGTCGACTTGCCCGAGCCAGACTCGCCGACAATAGCAACAGTCTCGCCAGGCCAGATGTCGAGGCTCACGCCGTGCAGCGCCTCAACCGGTGCCTTCTTATTGCCGAACGCGACCCGCAAGTCGCGAACGCTCAAAATGGGTTTGCTCATCGTGCGGCCCTCGCTTGCGGATCGAGCGCATCACGAAGAACTTCGCCAAGCATGATGAACGCAAGAACGGTAATCGTCAATGCCATTGACGGATAGATCAGAGTCATCGGGTTCGTGCGGATGTCTGACTGGGCGGCCGAGATGTCGTTGCCCCATGACATCGTGGTGCCCGGCAGGCCGACGCCGAGGAACGACAGGGTCGCTTCGGCGACGATCGCGCCACCAAGCGAAAGCGTCGTCAGCACGATCAGCGGTGCAATCGAGTTGGGAAGGACATGCAAGAACAGCGTCTTGACCCGAGATCGGCCCAACGCTGTCGACGCCGTCACAAAGTCGGCGTTCTTGACGCGCAGAATCTCGGATCGCAGCACCCGGGCAACACCCGGCCACGCGAATCCACCGATCGCCACCGCAACCATGAGCACATTGCGGTATTGCGAGAACACGGACATGATCACCACGGCGGCGAGAATGTAAGGAATCGAGAAGAAAATGTCGCCTACGCGCGACAGGACTGCGTCGATCCACTTTCCGTAGAATCCACCAAGCGCACCGAAGGTGACACCGACGACCGTGGAGATCAGCACGGTGAGCAAACCAACACTCAGCGATGCATTAGTGCCGTGGATAACGCGAGAGAATACATCACAGCCCTGTTTGTCATAGCCGAATGGATGCCCGACGGCCGGCCCGGCGTTGCTGAAGTCGAGAACGCACTTGGTGGGATTGACCTGCGTGAACAGACCGGGAAACAGCGCCACAATCACGATGAGCAGCACGACGACGGCGGATACCCAGAACAGCACGCGCTTACGAATATCGCGCCACGTGTCGAGCCACAGGTTGCTGACTTTGTCGGAGACGGCCACCGCGTCGACCTCGCCGATCGAATGATCAGCATCGGGTGCGACGAAATGGTCGTTACGTGTCAGGTAATCACTCATAACGGATCCTTGGGTCAAGTAGGGCATACAGCAGGTCAACGCCGAGGTTGACGAACACGTAGATGAGAACCATGACCGTCACAAACGAGACGACGGTCGGGCCCTGGGAGTGTCGAATCGCCTGGAACACGGCGTTGCCCACACCGGGCACGTTGAAGATGCCCTCTGTGACGGTCGCCCCGACCATGAGCACACCGAAGTCCGTTCCGACGTTGGTGATTGTCGGGATCAGCGAATTGCGCAAGACGTGAACCGGGATCACCCGGCGCCTCGGCAGGCCCTTGCTGTACGCGGTTCGAACAAAATCCTGGTTCATTGTCGTAATCACCGACGCGCGCGTGAGCCGCATGCTTGTCGCATACAACGATAGAGCCAGCACAATGCCAGGCAGCAGCAGCTCACTCCATGGGGCGCTGCCACTCACCGTCGGCCGGGCCCAGCCCAGTTTGATGCCGATGAAGTATTGCGCCAGGAATGCAAGAACGAAGATGGGGACAGACAACAACACGAGCGAGATGATCAAGTTGATGTTGTCGAAGAACTTGCCTTTGCGCAGACCGCTGACAAGGCCGATCACGACAGCGAGCACGAGTTCGAGCACGACGGCGATGACGGCAAGCCGCAGGGTCACGGGGAAAGTACGGGCGAGGATCTCGCTCACGGCCTGGCCGGAGTAACTGGTGCCGAAATCACCGCGTAGCGCCCCGCCAAGGTAAAGCAGGTATTGCACGATGAACGGCTGGTCGAGATGGTATTGGGCGCGTAGCTGCTCGAGTAGCGCCGGGTTCGGTGTCTTGTCGCCGAACAACGTAAGCAGTGGATCTCCTGGCATGGCGAAGACCATGTAGTAGATCAGAAATGTCGTTCCGAGGAGAACGGGAATGACCTGAAGGAGTCGGCGCAGAATATATCTGATCATGCCGAGCACCCGTCCAGGATTCGGGCTTTGGGGGGCATAGTGCTGTCTTTCCACGAGATGTGAGACCAAGTCCCATTCTTACATGGGAATGGTGCTGGGCGAATCGGCGAACCAATTCACCCAGCACCAGGCGGGGTGTTAACCCATGTTTACTACTGCTTGGTGATCTCGTAGTACAGCGGCACCGAGTTCCATCCGAACTGCACGTTCTGGACGTTCTCGCTGAACCCACCGGTTACGTTCGAGTACCACAGCGGGATAGCTGGGAGATCGGTAAGCAGGATCTCCTGCGCCTTCTGGAAGTCAGCCGTCGCGGCCGCGGTATCAGTGGTCGAGATACCCGACTTCAACGCAGCGTCGAACTCGGCACTGCTGTAGTCACCGTCGTTCGAACCGGCATTGGTCGCGTATAGCGGGCCGAGGAAGTTGTACAGGCCTGGGTAGTCTGCCTGCCAACCGGTGCGGAATGCCTCATCGATCGTGCGATCGGTGATCTTGGTGCGGATGTCAGCGAACGTCGCGAAGGCGTCGCCCTCTGCATCGATGCCGAGCGTGTTCTTGATCGAGTTGATGACCGCGTCGACCCACTCCTTGTGGCCGCCGTCAGAGTTGTACGCGATCTTGAAGGTGCCAGACCATGGGCTGATAGCGTCTGCCTGGGCCCACAGATCCTTCGCCTTATCGGCGTCGTAGCCCAAAACATCGGCTCCTGCCAGCGAATCCGACCAGCCATCGATCACAGGTGACGTGAAGTCTGAAGCTGGTGTGCGCGTCCCATTGAAGATGACGTCGGTGATCTGCTCCCTGTTGATGGACAGCGACAATGCCTGACGACGCAGCTTGCCTTCTTCGTCGTTTCCGAAATGCGCAAGGCGCGCAGGAATGGTAAACGACTGGAAGATGGCAGCAGGCTGGTTGACTGCACGGTCGCCCAAGTCAGACTCGAAGGACGAGAGGCTCGTAGCCGGGATGTTGTCAATCACGTCGACGTTGTTGGCAAGGAGGTCGGAGTATGCGGCGTTCTCGTCCTGGTAGAACTTGATCGTCACCCCACCATTCTTGGCCTGGCGGCCGCCGGTGTAGTCATCATTCTTGACGAGATCGATCTGAACGTCATGCTGCCATGCCGTGTCAGACGCCAGCTTGTATGGGCCGTTGCCGATCGGGTTCTGGCCGAATGCCTTGAGGTCGTCGAATGCGACCGAAGGCAGTGGGTAGAACGCCGAGTAGCCCAGGCGCAGCGGGAAGTCAGATGCGTCGTGGCTGAGCGTAACGGTGAAAGTCTGATCGTCAACAATTACGAGACCAGGAAGCTTCGCAACGTTCTTGTCGTAGCTGAAGCCCTCGATGTCTTCGAAGAAGTAGCTGTTCAACTGTGCGTTGTCGAGAGCAGCACCGTAGTTCCACGCATCGACGAAGTTCTTTGAGGTGACCTCTTCGCCGTTGGTGAATTTCAGGCCAGGCTTGATCTTGATCGTGTAGTGCGCGGCATCTTCCGCAGTGATCGACTCGGCGACGTCGTTAACCGGCTTTCCGGTTGCGTCGTAATAAATAAGACCAGCGAACAAGTTGTCGATGATCTTGCCACCACCGGTCTCGTTTGTGTTGGTGGGGATTAGTGGGTTCTGTGGTTCAGAACCGTTCGTCGTAATAATGGCGGCGGGGTTACCGACCGGTGCCGAAGAAGAAGCGGCAGAACCACCAGCGCAACCGGTTAAAACCAGTGCGCTCGCGGCAACTACGGCAACTCCGGCAGTGATACGCGTGAACTTCACAGTCACACCTCTCTGCTACAGGAAATTGGTGCGCCGCGCCTCATAACCTGAAGGCACGCTGTGGTGGCCGTCTGGCACTACCCAAGGCGCGACGCTTAGAGCATAGGTCCGCTTTGGCAGTCCCAAGGCAGATTCCCGTCGAACGTTATCTAGTCTTAACACACGACCGGAGCCTTCGATGGTATGTCCACCGCCATCATGACCCGGCCTCAACACTTTCTCGTAAGATCTTGCAGCATGGATCCACATCCTTTCCCAAATCGCCCAGCTGACGAAGGTGCAGCATCTCCCGGCCCCAAATCGCAGAAAGCCCCCAGTTCCTCGACGACGCTCTGGCTGCCGCGGGAAAGGCGTCAGCTAGGCATCGAGGTGTGGATCATCGTCGGCCTCTCCCTCGGCAAGAGCGCGGTCTACGCCATCCTGTCCCTCCTGGATAAGCTGACGACCACCGTCTCGCTCGGTTCGCAGTCCACCTCGCTCAACAATTCAGTCAACTCCAAAGAATGGCTCGATCTGATCTACCAGGTCGTCGACATCGCCTTCGCACTTCTCCCCGTCGCCCTCGCGCTCTACCTGTTGCGCGACGCCAAGATGCCCGGCTGGGCGCGCATCGGATTGACCTGGCATCCCGCTCGGCGCAACATCGGGCGCGGCTTTGCGCTCGCAGCCCTCATCGGCATTCCTGGCCTCGCGTTTTACGGGTTGGGCAGGCTCATGGGCATCACCGTCAACGTGGTCGCCGCGAACCTCGGCGAGCATTGGTGGACGATCCCGATTCTGCTTGCGTAGGCAGCCCTGGCAGCCTTTCTCGAAGAAATCATCGTCGTCGGCTACCTGGTGACAAGACTCCGGCAGCTCTCGTGGCGCTGGCCGGCAATTTTTGTCTCCAGTGCCCTGTTGCGCGGCTCGTACCACCTGTATCAAGGATTCGGACCATTCATCGGGAACGCTGTGATGGGCCTCGTATTCGTCTGGGCTTACAAGAAATGGGGACGCGTCACCCCCCTTGTCATCGCGCACTTTCTGCTCGACGCATTCTCGTTCGTCGGCTACGCCCTGCTGGCGCCGTGGCTGATGGCGACCTTCCCCGGCGTGTTTTCATAGCCTCGCCCCTCTGAGCGGGGAGCCCTTACACCCTTCTTTCGCTTCGTAGCGCGCTCGCGGCACGGCTAGCGCGCAGGCGGTTCCTCCGGGCCGTCCTGTTGGAGATCGGTCTGTGCACCATCCTCTTGCCGTTTGATGATGGGAATGGATGTCGTGCGCACCTGGAACGTCGCCGTCCGCGGAGACTTGTTCCCCCGCAATCCCGGGACCGTCAGCAACGGCGCCAACGGAAGCGTCCACTTGTAATGCCGGGCAAGGAGGGACAGCGTCGCGCCGATGACAAGGGCAACAATCGTTCCCACAATCGGCAGGTCGAGTGCCGAAAAGGCCACGACGACCACGGTAGCAACCAGCGCGCTCGTCGCATACAACGTGTTGCCGCCAAGCACCGCAGGGCGACGGACAAGCAACAAATCACGCACCATCCCGCCGCCCACAGCAGTCACAACGCCAAGCAAAATGGCCGGAAGCCAACCCAAGCCGGCAGACAACCCGCGCTGAGTGCCGACAGCCGCCCAACATCCCAAGGCCGACGCATCCACCACAACGAGCACAAAAGCCGACCTTGGCGAACGAAACGGCACCACGGCGACAACAAGCGCGCCAGCAATCGCCACCCATAAATAGAACGGGTTCGTCAAAGCAAGAACCGGACCAGATCCGAGAAGCACATCGCGAATGATGCCGCCGCCAAGACCAGACGCGATGGCCAGCACAACGAAACCGAAAATGTCGAGCCGTGCCGTGCGGGCCGCAAGACCACCGAGCATCGCGTTCGCCAACACACCCGCCAGGTCGACTATGCGAACAATGACATCGACGGGGGCAGACAACGCAACCTCTTCAAGCATGAAACAACGGTATCGCTATGCGTCTATGCGTCGAGGTGTCTACGCGGCCAGGCGCCTGAAGTACCGAAGTACCGAAGTGGAAGCAAACGGTGCGTCGTAGGCCAGCAGCGGACGGGTTCCAGGCCGCTTTGAAGCAGACGCCCCCATCCGAACCGCCACACACCCCACGCCCACCGACAAAACCCCTGTTCGACAACGTCAGGACGACGCCAGGCTGGCCTTCGCGTGGGGGCGTCTGCACATACACACACGCGTCGAAAGCAGCACTGAACCACGCAGATGGTCGTAGTTCACACTTATCCACAGAACATGGGGTCAGGTTGAGACGGGGGGGTGAGGGCCTGATAATCTCCCTTCGGGGGGGGAGCTGCCGGAGCGCAGTATCCCGGGGCTTGTAGGTATGCGGCCTCACGGAAAAAGAAATGGGGGAAATATTCATGATGAAAACACTTCGCGGCAAGTTGGGTGTGGGAGCAACCGCTATCGTCGCCAGTGTCTTGCTCACAGCAGGCCCGGCATTCGCCGACTCGTGCATAGTTTACAAATCCACACCGTCGGGATGCACCCAACAGACAGTTACCGGCGTCGGGGGGAAGAGTGGCAGCGTAACCAAGGCGAGCACATCCATCCCCGGCACAGCACTTTGCTTCTCCAAACCTCCGGTGAAATCGCGCATCACCATTGGAACAGTGACGTATACCTTCTCCACGGCAGGTAATAGCATCTCAGGCTCTGTCTCCAAGACTGGCAGCTACTCGCACGCAACCGCTCACCAATGGGGAACCACGTGGCACGCGTCATAACGACGACGCTACGCGTTGCTGTGACCGCACTGTGTGCCGTCACAGCAACGCTCACGTTGACCTCTTGTTCTCAGGACGATTCATCGGCTTCAAGCCTGACGGCTGACGACATTCGTGCCGACGCCAAACAGCTAGCAGAGGACGGGCGCACAGAGCAGGCCGCCATGCTCGAAGACGGCGAGGTGACAGCCGCCGAATACGAAGACGCATTCCAGAAATACAGCGAATGCCTCACCACGCGCGGCTTCGACATTGCCGAGTTTTCGGTCAGCCCAGTTGATGGAGTCAGCTATCTCTTTGGTGTCGACGCGAATGGACGCGAAACCGACGACAAGACATATGCGGAGCAGGATGAGTGTCGTAACCGGTACTGGGAACCGTTGAACACAGACTATTCTGCCACTGCTCCAAAGCGGATGGACGAGGGACTCAGACAGGCGGCGCTGGCATGTATGGCCGACGCGGGCTACACGCTGCCAAGCACTGTCACCGTATACGCCGACTTCCTAGGCGAGAATCCCCTCATCAACGGAGTGCAATCCGACCAGGCGAAAACCGCAGAAAAATGCTTCGACAACACGATCCCGAAGCTCTTTCCCGATGTCACCGTCTGGCAACTGGCGTCATGACCGTTGCTGACGGGAGGCAGCCAGACTCGGCAGTCAGAGCCGAGAAACAGCAGCATCACGCTCAGAGAAAGCCGCCTTCTGCCGTGCTTCGCACCGCGCTGATCCTTGGCATCGTCGTCTGGCTGTGTGCACCGCTCGCGGCATTCGCCTATCTCAGCAGCACATCCAACTCAACTGAGCTGACCTCCTCGACAACAGTTTGGCAACCGGTGCGGGAAAACACGACCACAGTTCGGGAGCGCATCAGCCTTGCCTTGGAATGGGGATCCGGAACACCCGTGGTCAGCCCTTCTTGGGAAGGCACCGTTCAGTCAGTGAATGTTGCTGCTGGTTCACGCCTCGCCGACGGCGATATCGTCGCCACCGTGTCGGGAGTGCAGCGGCGTGCATTTGCCGGAAAGACTCCTTTGTGGCGCTCACTATCTCGTGGAGACTCCGGAACCGACGTCGCAGCGCTCAACACGTGGCTCGCAGACATCGGGTACACGGTGACGCAAGGCAAGACCTTCACACAAAAGACATTGACCGCCGTTCGTGACTACGCAGGCGATATCGGTGTCACAACCAAAGTCAGCTCGTTCGAGCCTGCGTGGGTGGTCTTCCTTCCCGCTCACTCCATTTCGATTGGTGAAGTCGACCTCACTCCTGGTGCCCCCGCTCCTGCGGCAGGCCAACCCGTCATCACGCAGAATCAGAAACTCATATCGGCCACTTTGATCGCCGAAGCCAGAGGTGGTGATAGCGGGCAGGATGAATCAGAGGCCACCAATACCGCCCCATCAGCCGCCGATACGATTACCGCTGAAACCGACCAGGCGCTCTACGTGGGAGATACGAAAATCGAGCTCAACACGCAACGTTCGGCTGCCAGCAGTATGGGCATCAAAACTCTCAGCAAGCTGGTTTCTTCCGATGCGACCAAAGTCTCCGCCGCACTCACGTCAGCCGCGAAACAGGGGCAGCTAGTAGTGCCCACCGACGCCGTCTTCACCGACGCGAACAGCAAGACGTGTGTTGCTTCCCGAAGCAGCACAAGTAGTGCTCCGCGCGGCGTTGAGATTGCCATCGTGTCACAGAATGTTGGATCCCTCATCGTCACGGGGCAGTTAGGTGCCTCTGACAGCGTGGCAATTGCGCCCCCGGCAGATATTCGCACATGCGAATAACCCTGACCTCCGTCCAAGTCGCATTCGGCGAACGCACGGTTCTCGATGGGCTCAGCGCCCAATTCGACTCGTCACTCAGCTACGCGCTCATGGGGCCGTCGGGCGCAGGGAAGTCGACCTTGCTTGGCGTGATCGCTGGACTCGTCGACATCGGCAGCGGCAGCCGGCACGTTGAGCCCACGTTAAGCGAGTCACCAGCCTGGGTGGTTCAAAGCTCACCATTGTTACCCCGACGTACTGCGCTCGACAACGTCGCGCTTGGCGCGCTCGCGGTTGGACTCAGTCGAGCTTCAGCGCGCGAGGCCGCGACAAACATCATGCGCGAACTAGACATCACCCACCTCGGCGCTCAACGAGTCTCCGCGCTCTCGGGCGGTGAACGTCAACGCGTCGCCGTCGCACGAAGCATCGTCACTGACGCCCCGCTGATACTCGCCGACGAACCGACTGCGTCCCTCGACCGGGCATCGGCAACGCTCGTCACCGATGCTCTACTAAGCGCCTGCAAGCTCGGCCGACTTGTGATCTTGGCTACCCATGATGCCGAGGTAGCCAATCGCTGCAGCCAAATCTGTGTGCTCGAAAACGGCGCACTTCGGGAGGTATGACAACACATGCCTCGACGACGGTGGAACACGACAGTATTGATTGGCGAAGCTGGGCGAAATCTTGCCGCCCATTGGGGCCAAACCATCGCTCTGGTCGCTCTTAGCGCCATCATCGGCTGCGGAGTGTGCCTGGCGACCGCGTGGCAGGCGGCTGACATCACGGGCAGATTCGACACTCTTGTTGGAAAAGGCGTCAACGTCATTACCGTCACTGCGGACAGGGGCGCCTACCTTTCTGGCTCCGAATGCGAGGCGCTGAATAACATCCCGGGAATTGACCATGCCGGAGGACTTGCCCCCAGTGTCGTCGCGGACTCCGGAGCCCTTCCGACGCGGAGTATGACCATCATGGTCGGTACACCGAATGTTGCCCAGGTTCTTTGGCCGGAACTCGCGAAGCCAGGCAGCCCCGGCACCGCTATCGCCGGAGCGCAACTCTCCACCCAATATGGCCTCGTCTCGGACAGCTACCTGAACATCAAGGATTCCGGAAAGTTCGAAAATCTATTGATCGCGCAAGTCGCGCCACCATCCACGCGAAATACACCCTACGACACCCGCGCACTTCGCATCCAACGGCCGGATGCCACCATCACCTCGTGCCTCGTCGAGGCAACACCCGGGGCCGAGAACGACGTGGCAAAGCTGCTCAACTCCGGTTGGTTCTCTACGCCGAGCGAAACCTATGTAACCCCCTACTTTGTTGATGCGAGCACTGGCCTCACCCCGCGTCAGGAGCTTCACCAACGGGCAAGCTCGCTCGGGCCGGTTGTGGGCGCGACCGTGCTGATAATCGTCGCGCTCACCCTGCTCATGGCCCGCCGCACCGAATACTCCCTCTACCGACTTCTCGGCGTCACCAGGCCTGGCCTCATTTTGCAACTCAGCGTCGAACTACTTGCAGCAATCCTTCTACCTATCCAATTCGGGGTTATGGTCGCGCTCGTAATCATGCACGGCGAGCTCGGCCCAGTTGCCCTTCAACTCACCCTCCTGGACTATGCGCGTCTCAACGCGCTCCTGCTTCTGCTTCCACCCATCGGGCTGTTCTCTCTTACACGAAACGGCGTTCTCGAAACATTCAAAGGGTCGTAGCACCGACCATGGCCTCACGGGGTTCCAGGCCACTTTGAAGCAGACGCCCCCATCCGAACCGCCACACACCCCACGCCCACCGACAAAACCCCTGTTCGACAACGTCAGGACGACACCAGGCTGGCATTCGAGTGGGGGCGTCTGCACATACACACACGCGTCGAAAGCAGCACTGAACCACGCAAGCGCGCGCATACCCACCTCAACACGCGACATGCTACACACAACCAACAACCAACAACCAAACGCGTGGGGCGCCTACGAAAGGCCACCCAGGCGCAACGGCGCCCCCGCCGCGCTACACCTCGACGAAACTGGCCGGCGGCGGGCACGAGCACACCAAGTTGCGGTCGCCGAACACGCCATCGATACGGCGCACCGGCGGCCAGTATTTCTGCCGCGCCACCTCCGAGCGCAGTTCGCCCGAATCCGGGTCGAGCGCAAACGGATAGGCGGCTAGCTCACGAGAATACGGATGGGTCCAGTCAGTAGCGGTCACAGACCGGGCCGTGTGCGGCGCACCAACAAGCGGGTTGTCGTCGGCGGGCCACACGCCGGCAGCCACGGCGAGCGCCTCCGCCTTGATGTGTCGCATGGCGTCGACGAACCGATCGAGTTCGGCCTTGTCCTCCGATTCGGTTGGCTCGACCATGAGCGTGCCCGGTACCGGAAAGCTCATCGTCGGTGCATGGAAGCCGTAGTCGACGAGGCGCTTGGCCACATCATCCACAGTCACACCCGTGTCATGCGTGAGCGGGCGAAGATCGAGAATGCACTCGTGTGCCACCCGACCGCCTTCACCCGTATAGAGGATCGGGTAGTCGTCGGAGAGGCGCACCGCGATGTAGTTCGCCGCAAGCACCGCCGAGGCGGTCGCCGCACGCAAACCGCTCGCGCCCATCATCCGTACGTATGCCCACGAGATGGGCAGAATCGACGGCGAACCGAACGGCGCAGCCGAGACCGGATTCTCTCGGGAACCGCTCTGGGCAAGCGGATGGCCGGGCAAAAATGGTGCAAGGTGCGAGCGTGCGGCAACAGGACCAACACCTGGCCCGCCCCCACCGTGCGGTATGCAGAATGTCTTGTGCAGGTTCAGGTGCGACACGTCGCCGCCGAACTCGCCTGGGCGGGCAAACCCGACCAACGCATTGAGGTTGGCCCCGTCGATATACACTTGGCCGCCGGCCTCATGTACCGCCGCGCAAATCCCGGAGACCCGCTGCTCGTACACCCCGTGCGTGGACGGGTAGGTGATCATCAGGGCCGCGAGATCATCGGCGTGTTCCGCGATCTTGGCCGCGAGATCGTCCACGTCGACGTTTCCCTCGTCGTCACAGGCCACCACAACCACTTTCATGCCGGCAAGCACCGCAGATGCGGCGTTTGTGCCATGCGCACTTGACGGGATCAGGCAGACGGTGCGTTGATCGTCGCCACGCGAGCGATGGTAGCCGCGAATGGCGAGCAGCCCTGACAGTTCACCCTGCGAGCCTGCGTTGGGCTGCAAGCTGACCGCGTCATAGCCGGTCAATTCGCACAGCCAGCGTTGCAGGTCGCCGATCAGGTCGAGATATCCGCCCACCTGGTCAGCGGGAGCGAATGGATGGATGTTTGCGAACTCTGGCCATGTTATCGCCGCCATTTCTGTGGCTGAGTTGAGTTTCATGGTGCATGAGCCGAGCGGAATCATCCCCCGATCGAGCGCGTAGTCGCTGTCGGCGAGACGCTTGAGATAGCGCATCATCGCAGTTTCGGAGTGATAGCTGTTGAACACCGGGTGTTCCAGGTAGGCAGTGGATCGCTCTAGTGCCCCAGGCAGGCGAGTCTGAGTTTCGCTGCTGCCTGGCATTTCGACAGCTGCATCTTGGAGGCCGAACACACGGAGTACCCGCTCGAGGTCTCTGTCTGTTGTGGTCTCATCCACAGAAAGCTGGACCGTGGACTCATCAACGAGCCACAAGTTCAGCCCTTGGTCGTGGCCGCGCTCAACCACGGCGCCGGCGAGACCCGGATTCGTACGTACTTGCAGAGTGTCAAAGAACGCGGGATGCACAAGCCCGATTCCGGCAGTTTCAAGAGCCGTGCCAAGCCGAGCCGCCTTGCGCGCAACGTCGAGAGCGATTTCGCGCAGACCATCCGGGCCGTGGTACACGGCGTACATCGAAGCCATCACGGCAAGCAGGACCTGCGCGGTACAGATATTCGAGGTTGCCTTCTCGCGACGAATATGCTGCTCGCGGGTTTGCAGACTGAGTCGATAAGCGGGGGCACCATCGGCATCGTGGGATACGCCGACGAGCCGTCCGGGCAGCTGGCGCTCCAGCCCGGCACGCACCGCAAGGTAGCCGGCATGCGGGCCCCCGAACCCCATCGGTACTCCGAAACGCTGCGTCGACCCGACGGCGATATCGGCCCCGAGTTCGCCTGGCGGCGTCAACAGGGTGAGCGCAAGAATATCGGCACTCATCACGGCCAACGCCCCGCGCTCGTGCAGGAGCGCGATCGACGAAGCAGCGTCATAGATGCGCCCGGATGCTCCCGGGTACTGGATAAGCACACCGAATGCCTCGGGGATCCGCTCGTCATGTTGTCCGCCGCTGACCGCCCAGGATACCGGGTCGACTTCGTAGAGTTCGATGCCGACCGCCGCCGCCCGGTTGGCGAGCACCGCTTTCGTCTGCGGCAAAGTGTCGGAGTCCACGAGGAAGCGGTTCGACTTGGCTTTGCTTGCCCGACGCGCTAAAAGCATCCCCTCGACAGCGGCCGTCGCTTCGTCGAGCATCGATGCGTTCGCTGTGGTGAGCCCGGTCAGGTCGGCGACCATGGTCTGGAAATTGAGGAGTGCCTCTAGCCTGCCTTGGGAGATCTCTGGCTGATATGGCGTATACGCGGTGTACCAACTGGGGTTCTCGAACACGTTGCGCTGAATCACGGCAGGGGTGAAGGTGCCGTAGTAGCCGAGCCCGATCATGCTTGTCATCACCACGTTGCGCGAGGCGATGGCACGCAGTTCGGTGAGCGCTTCGCGTTCCGTTGCCGGAAGGGGAATGGTGCTCGTCTCTGCACTGCCAGAGACGAAGTCTGAGTCGGCCAGAATAGTGCTCGGCATCGCCGTTGCCGCGAGTTCTTCTGCCGAAGCGACGCCGACCGCCTCACACATCTGCAAAGCAGCCGCACCTGTTGCGCCGATATGCCGGCGCGCGAAGGCGCTCGAACTGAGTGGCAACACCTTAGAGACGGGACTACTCGACTCGGATGCGGTGCTCACTCTGCATCCTTCGCATCCGCGACGAGCGTTTCATAAGCCGTCACGTTCAAAAGCATGCCAGGAATAGTGCCGTCGAAGCGTAACCGCAACAACCAGCCTGCCCCGAACGGATCCTGGTTGACGAGTTCGGGGTTGTCGATGACGTTCTGGTTGATGTCAACGATTTCGCCGTTCACCGGCGCGAGCACTTCGCCGACGCTCTTGGTCGACTCGATCTCTGCGATGGTGCCTGCCGCGTCGAACGCCGACCCGATATCCGGCAGTTCGACATACGCGATGTCGCCGAGTTGGTCCGCGGCATAGTCGGTGATGCCGATGGTCGCGGAGGTGCCGTCGAATTCGATCCATTCGTGATCGGCGGTGTAGTAGAGAGATTCGTTGAGAGGCATGTGGTGAGTCCTTTGAACGGTATGGGGGTCTGCGGGTGCGGTGTATGAGGGATGGATGAGGATGGATGTAGGGGCATGGGTCCTGGTCTGAGCCCGGTTGGCTGCCGCGGCCGCGTTAGCTCGAAGTCTGCGGATTGGGCTGACGATCGGCACGTCGGTAAAACGGTAGCTTCACGACGGTCATGGCGAGGCGCCTGCCGCGGATGTCCGCCCATATGGTCGTGCCCACATTCGCAGCTTCCTGGTCGATATACGCCATGGCGATGGGCACTCCGAGTGTGGGTGAGAGCGCTCCGCTTGTGACCTCGCCGATGGGCGACGCATCTGCGGCATCGCTGCCATACAGCAGGTATCCGGTCCGGGCGGCGCGGCGACCTTCGCCCTTTAGCCCGGCAAGCACGCGGCGGGCAGGGTTTGGGCTCTCGACCGACTTTCTGATGCCATCCACACCGACGTATGTCTCATCGAGTGGCGCGACCACTCGGCTCAGCCCGGCCTCGGCAGGAAGGGTTTTGAGGCTCAGCTCGTGGCCGTAAAGCGGCATCCCCGCCTCGAGCCGAAGGGTGTCGCGACAGGCAAGGCCACACAACGTGAGTCCGAATGGCCGGCCCGCCTCGACGACAGCGTTCCAGAGTGCCTCGGCGGCGACAGCGGGAACGTATAGTTCGAAGCCGTCCTCACCCGTGTATCCGGTACGCGCCACGATGACCTCGGTGCCATCATCGAAGATCGCGTCTGTGGATGCGTAGTAGCTGAGATCGCCGAAGTCGGCGATGGGTGCGCGGCCCGCTGATGTTGCAGGCACAATCCCAGCGAGCGCACGCAGGGTATAGAGCGCGCGGGGGCCCTGGATGGCGAGCATCGCAAGGTCATCCGTGAGATCGACGAGATCGGCTGCGAAGCCACTAATGTGGTGGACGAAGTGGGCGAACACGGCATCGTGGTTGGCGGCATTCGCCACCACGAGGTAGTCGCCCGGGTCGCGCATATAGACGATCACGTCGTCAACGATGCCACCGTCTGGTGCGAGCACAAGCGAATACTTGGCGCGACCGGGGGAAATTGAGGAGATCTTCCCGGCGAGCGCGTAGTCGAGAAAGACGCCTGCCTGCCCTCCGGTGACCGCGAACTCTGCCATATGCGAGATGTCGAACAGGCCGACGGCGGTGCGCACGGCATGGTGCTCGGCCAGATCCGAGGTGTAACGCAGCGGCATTCTCCAACCGCCGAAGTCGGTGAACGATGCGCCTGCGGCCGTATGCACCGCGTCAAGCGGAGAAACCCGCGCGCCCGATGCGTTGCCACCGGCCACAGGGTCGAGTTTCCCAGGCGCGCCGTCAGGCGGTGCTTGCGTCAAGCGGGAATTGCCGGTTGGAACACTCACAGGAGCTCCGATCGTTCAGGCGGTGCTACGCCGCAGCTGTCGTGGAACTCCCCCTCTGTTGCTGGTGCCTGAGAGCTTCACTGTGGCGGTGCGGGCCTTGCCGCATGAGCCACAATTTTCACCTTGGGCGGTGGCGAAACCGATAGGAATGCCACACTTTTCAGAGTGATCGCGACCGCAGTTGCGGCCTGAGTGTCGGCGGTATGTCTACCTGAGAGATTGTTGGGGAGATTTGCTCCTTCGGTGCCGCTGCTGAGCTGCGCGATGCGCAACCCCGGCTCTCCCGCCACACCCGTACGATCGGTGTTCAGTTATGGGGTAAAGCATAACGGGTGGATGTGACGGCACTGTTAAATGTGACGCGCCGGGGTTACGCAAGTCGCAGCACATGAATCGGCATCTCGGCGCCTCCCAGCCACACGCTGCGCTATGGCATCGCAGGTTTGAAAAGTGTGTTGCTCGTCGCTACCTCGCCCAGCCAGTACGCCGACGGCTTCGGGCTACGGACGAATGTGTCCGGATCCCAAGCGACCAGGCCGAATGTGGGCTTGTACGACCCCCACTCGTAGTTGTCCAGAAGTGACCAATGCAGGTAGCCACGCACATCGATCCCGTCATCCATCGCATCCCGAAGCCCAACGAGGGCGTCATAGGTGTAGTCGATGCGGCGAGAGTCCTGTGCCGTAGCTATTCCGTTCTCGGTGATCAGGATCGGCGTATGTTGTGCCAGTTCCCATGCGTGCCTGACGCCGATTCCGAGAGCTGCCGGAAAATACTCCCATCCGGTGAGCGTCTTCTCCGCATCGGCAGGCACGGGCACAGGACCGTCTTTGCCGATAAAGGTACGCAAGTACGCCTGCACACCCAGCCAGTCGTCTCCTGCCGCGGCCTCAAGGAAAAAATCCTCACGGGGGTATCCATATGCCAGCGTCTCAGCCTCGCACCCGAGCATCGCGTGAAATGCCTGCGTCGCGACCGCCCATCCGGAGCGAATGGTCGGGACCTGTCCGAGGATCTCCCGCGCCCTTTTATGCGCTCTGACGAGGCTTTCCGAGATCTGGAGGTCAGGGGTCGGCAACGCTGCGGCAGCCATTTCTGTGCCCTCCTCGCCCCGAGTCATCGCGAGCATGTTTGGCTCGTTGATCGTGCAGATCCAGGTGACGTCTCGCACAATCGGCAGCACCTTCTCGACGTAGCGAGCGAAGAGATCCACCGCGTCCGGCGCACGCCAGCCACCTCGATTGGCGAACCATTGCGGATGTGTGAAGTGGTGCAGGGTGACGACGGGCTCGAGGCCCTTTTCGCGGCACAGGTCGATCATTCCGCGGTAGTGAAGGAGCTGTGCCGTCGAGAAGTGCCCCATCTCTGGTTCGATGCGTGCCCACTCGATACTGAATCGATACGCGTTGAGACCAAGCGACGCGGCGATGCCGATATCATCCGGGTATCGGTTGTAACTGTCTGCCGCGTCGCCGGATGGTTCCGAGAGATCAGTCTTTTCCGAGTATTCGCGTTTCCACCAGTCTGACCCCACGTTGTTTCCTTCGATCTGGTGCGCCGCAGTTGAGGCGCCCCACAGAAACTCTTTAGGAAACGTCAGTGGCATTGTGGTTTCGGACATGGGTGAGAGAAGGCCTTTCGAGTGTCATGGATGTCTGAGGCGAGTGAGAAGCGAATCTTCGCGCGCCGATTTTGCCCGGAGGAAGGGTCCGCCCGGATGGTCGTTGTTTCTGCTACTTCAAGCCCGTTGTCGCCACCCCTTGAATGAAATAGCGCTGCAACAGGAGGAAGAGGATCACGATTGGCGCGATCACCAGCACAGATCCGGCCAGGAGTACGCCGTAGTCGGTTGAGTTCTGTCCCGTCGAATAGAGGGAAAGCGCAACCGGCAGCGTGTACATGTCCTGGCTCTGCGCCGCGACAAGAGGCCACAGGAAGTTATTCCACGAGAAGAGGAACGTGATGATGCTCAGCGTCGCCACCGGGGCACCACACAGCGGCATCACAACGCGGGAGAAGATTCTAAACTCCCCCGCCCCGTCGATACGTGCCGCCTCGATGATCTCATCCGGGATTCCCATGATGAATTGCCTCATCAGGAACACGCCAATCGGCTGTGTCAGGAATGGCAGAATCAGTGCCCCATAGGTGTTGACGAGACCGATCTTCGAGACGATGACGAACATCGGCACGAAGAGGGCAACGCTCGGCACCATCAGCGTCACCATCACAGCACCGAAGAGGATCTTCTTGCCGCGGAATTCCATTTTGGCCAGCGCGTACCCAAGCATCGAGCAGAACACGATGTTGCCGAGCACGGTCAGAATGGCCACGACAACGCTGTTGGTAAAGAACTGGCCGAAGTTGAGTTCCTGGAACCACTTGACGAAGTTTTCCAGCGTGAATTCTCTCGGCCACCAGGTCGGCGGCTTTGCAAGGATCTCCGCCTGCGTCTTCAGCGATCCAAGAACCATCCAGATAAGAGGAAGAATCCACAGAATGCCGACGACGCCGAGTCCGAGGTAGGTGAACATCCGGAGCGTGGCGCGACGCCGAACCACACCCGCGTTCTTCTTCGTGCGGGCCTTGGGAGTTGTTGTTAGTGCGGTCACGATGTGTCTCCTTAGTCCTTGGATCGCAGCGCACGGAACTGGAACAGGCTTGCGATGGCGATCACGACGAACAGCACGTAGCTTGCGGCCGATGCCAACCCATAGTTTCCGAAACCGAACTTCTCATAGATGTAGTAGGCGGTCGAGAGCGTTGAGTCGAGCGGCCCACCTTGTGTCATCACGAACGATTCTTCGAAGAATTGCAGATACCCGACGGAAATGAGCACGGCTCCGAGGAGAAGCGTCGGCCGCAGAAGCGGCAAGGTGATGCTCCAGAACTTACGGAATGTGCCGGCGCCATCGAGTTCGCCCGCTTCATAGAGCTCTTCCGGAACAGACTGCAGCCCCGCGATGAAGATGACCATGAGGGTTCCGACATTGCGCCACGTCGCCATCACGATGAGCGCAGGAAGAGCCCATTGCGTGTCGTGGAGCCAATTGGGACCCTGAATGCCGAACCACGCCAGTGTGCTGTTCACCAGCCCGTCGTTCTGAAGCAAATACCTCCACACCACGGAGACGGCGACAATGCTGGTCACGACCGGCACGTAGAAGAGAGCCCGATAGAAGGCTTTCAGATGCCGGATCCCGTTGTTGAGCGCAACCGCGAGCAGCAACGCGATCGCTATGGTGATCGGGATGCCGAACAGCACGAAGGTTCCCGTCACCCCAAGGGATTTGAGGAATCGCGTGTCTGAGAACAACGCAACGTACTGGTCGAAGCCCACGACCGAGACGTCGAGCGGCGATTGGACGTCCCGCGCGGTGAAGTCGGTGAACGACATGGCGAAGGAAGCGAGGAGCGGTATTGCCATGAAGACCAGGAACACCAAGACGAACGGGAGTGCGAAGAGCCATGCTATGAGGCCTTGCCTGCCTGTGCGAGCCGACTTGCGTTTGCGCATGTCGGGTCGGCCAGGCCGGCCGGAGCGTGCGATTGCTCCGGCCGACTCGGACACTGTTGTGGTCATTGCTTAGTCATTCCATCCCAATGGAGGCGGCCTGGCTCTGCAGATTCGCCAAGCCGTCTGCGACGGTCGTAGTTCCTCGGTTGATCTGTTCGAGCACGGTTTGTCCCACAGAATTCACCTGGGCCCAAGTCGCCACGGCCGGTGGAGCCTGCGTGCTGTTGAGTTGCTCACCGAATGCGGCCAGTTTCGCATCACCACTCAGAGCCTCGTCATCCCATGCACTCTGCACGGAAGGCAAATCTGTGGTGGCCTTGTACCAATTGACTTGGACCTCGGGCTGGGTCAGCCATTGGACGAGCTTCCAAGCCGAATCCGCATTCTTGCTGTCTTCCAGTACTGCGAGGTTCGATCCGCCAACGAAGGATGTCGACGAGACCTTGGTGGGAAGCACCGCTGTCGCGTACTTGTCCGTGAAGTCGGCGCCACCTTGATCGTTGAGTTGGGCCGCAAGAGAGGGTCCGTCAATGAACATCGGAGTTGTGCCATCGACAAAGTTGGTGACCTGGTCCCCCGCTGTCGGATCAACATTCACGTTGGCGATTCCGTTCGTGAAAAAACTCGACGTGTAGGTGAATGCCTCTTTCATCGCATCTGTGTCGAGAGTCCATTCTGTGCCATCGTCGTTTGTGAGGGAGGCGCCGTTGGACCACGCCGCCCAGAGCGTATTCAAGTACGCGTCGGTGCCGCTTGCCGACAGACGAATGCCATAGTCCACACCGTCGACCTTCTGCATGTCCTGAGCCATGTTGTACAGCTCGTCCCAGGTGGTCGGGGCCGTGGTCCAACCTGCCTTTTCGGCGATGTCGGTGCGGTAGTAGATCACCCGGGTGTCGACATACCAGGGCACGCCAACCGTGCTACCGCCCACCGAAGCGGTGTCAAGCGAACCCGAGAAGATGCCACTGGTGTCGAGGTTGGATGGGACCGTCGCGAATGCGTCGCCGAAGTCTGCCATCCAGGTAGTACCGACCTGGAGCACGTCCGGCCCGTTGCCCGCGGCGATTGCTGTCTGGATCTTGTCGTGTGCCGATGCCCATGGCACCGCTGTCACGGTCACTTTGGCGTCCGGGTTGGCGGCCTCGAAG
The DNA here is from genome assembly GCA_015654475.1 of Actinomycetales bacterium. Taxonomy (GTDB): domain Bacteria; phylum Actinomycetota; class Actinomycetes; order Actinomycetales; family Microbacteriaceae; genus UBA3913. The sequence goes on along the minus strand of JAATGV010000011.1, from coordinate 53,022 downwards.
TCGGCAACGAAATCGGAAAGCGCATCGCCCTCCGCGCCCATCGCCCAGACGTTGATGTCTCCAGTTGCCTTGCCGTCGCTGAGTGTTGTGGCGCTAGTACTTCCCGTCGCCGTGTCACTCGATCGACCGCAACCCGTAAGCGCAAGGGCAATTGCTGTGATTGCCACCGCCGATGCAAAGATGCGTTTCATAAATGTTCCTCCTTGAACAGTTGACGACGTTACGTCAGGTAAGTGAACAAATCTAAGCGCTTAGATTCAAGTAAAAGTCTAAGCGCTTAGATTGTGTTTGGCAAGTCCACATTACGATGTCGTGGCAAACGAATACTTCCGCGCGATGCGCGGTTTGCAGCAAGGGCGATGACAACCCGTCGAGCTCTCGCCAACACTCCCACAGTATGCATGGGCTGCACCCGTGCAACGGGCCTGGCAAGGAGTCAGCACCCGCAACTTTGTCTAGGGACAAGTTGCACAGGAAAAGTTGCCGAGTCAGATTCATCCCATGGCTTCCCGGCACTTCCGTAGAGCACGCTTGCGGCATGCCTTCCCATCGCTTCCATCGGCTGTCGGACCGTCGTGAGAGTGGGTTTCGACAGCCTTCCCGCGAGGATGCCATCGAATCCGGTGAGAATGACGTCTTCTGGCACACGAACCCCGTGCTTAGTGAACTCATCGAGGATATAGAGGGCTAGCTGATCGTTTACGCAAACGAGCGCTTGCGGCGGCTGCCCGGGGCGCCTCGTGCGTTTCAGGTTGGCGAATGATTCTTCCCCGAAGAGTACCGTTTGGTTGAGCGGCTTTGCTGGCACGCTCAGGCCGCGTGCGCGAAGGCTTGCCTGGAAGCTCTCAAATCGAAACTGAAAGTCGGTTGTCTCATCAACGAGCGAACCAACGAACTGGATATCGGTCAATCCATGTACGTCCACTAAGTGACTGATTAAACTACGCATCCCAGAGTCATTGTCGACTTGGATGTAGTAGAAAGGCATCCCGGATTGCATAGGTCGGCTGAGGAGAACCACCGGAACTCGGCGCGCAACGCGCTCGAGTATCTCATCCTCCGTGCGTCCCGGGAAGACCGCGAGTCCGTCCACACGGCCAGCAAAGTCAGCCATCCTTCCCGCGTCTTGCGACGCAACGCTATCGAGCACCAACGCCTGCCCATTGCTCGAGCACTCAAGTTCGAAGCCACGTTGCACCTCATCAACGTAAAGGGGGTAGAGGAGGACATCAGGCTCTTCCGAGAGAACAGCGTCTTTCGTGGTTCCGCCTTCGGCGGTCTCCCCCTTGGCGTCAAGTATGAGATCGAAAGAGTAGAGGCCTAAAGCATTCGTACGTCCGTGAACGAGGCTCCTCGCGCTTGCACTCGGCAGGTACCCGATACTGCGGGCGACATTCAGCACCCGTTCTCTGGTCTCAGGGCGAACCCTGTCCGGATGGTGAAACGAAAACGAGACCGTCGCAGTGGAGACGTTTGCCGCCTCGGCAATGTCATAGACCGTCGGCCTGCCGCCTGCTGACTTTCGTTCCATTTCTGATCCTTTAAGGGTCATCCTCACGCACAAGGCTCGTCCTCACGCATCCATCGGATGACTTCAGTCAAGCCAGCACTGCTTCTGTTATCTGGCCCTGGGTGAATGTTAGTACTGTCCCGGCGAATGCCACACGACCCAACCTCAATGGGATGCGCCCATCACGAGTATTTTGAAGCATTTCACGCATCTTCCGAAACGGACGACCAAACGCCATGTCATATCGTCCTCGTCGTCGCGATTCATGAATCGCGCACAGAACTCACGCCGTGCTCCCCCCATACTCCTCACCTCTGCGCTTTACTCTTACTTCTCACTCATGTGCGCCCCCACTGTCAGCCCGATCGTTTCTAACTCGATCGTTTCCAACCCGCTCAAGCCAGTCGCGCAGCATCGACGCCACCAGTTCTGGTTGTTCCCAGAACGGCATGTGCCCTGCCCGGTCCAGAAGCGCAATGGTGGCCGACGGATACGACTCTGACAAAGCAAGCTGATCGAGGTAGCCCACAGACGAGTCCAAACGGCCGAGCACCATCAGAGAAGGCTGCACGAATGGGCCGAACTGCTGTTCTGGTTCGGAAGGCAGCGCATAGTGCGCGTTTATTCGATTGACCGCCGCCGGGTCGCCGGCAGAGAGCCCAGGAAGAACGCCGTCCCGATACGCGACCCACATCTCTGGGGTGTGGAAGATGCAGTTCTCTTCGAAACTCTGCCTCTGCTCGTCGGGGATCTTCTCGATCCATCCGTCGGCGGTAACAAGCACACGATGCTCGGGCCTCTGGCGACGCTCAGCGTCCGCAACGGCAACAGGAGCAAGCATCGCCACCCCAAGCACCTGGCCGCCGAACACGCCTGCAAGATATCGCGAAATCATTCCGCCAAAAGAGTGCCCCAGCAATGCGAAAGATTGATCGCCCAACTCCTCCCGGATGAACGCCGCGACTGCATCAGCCACCGCGAGTGAACTGTCGATGCCTTCGCCCGCCGATTCTCCAAAACCTGGCAGATCGACGTAATACCTGGCCCAACCCGGCACAGATCCCAACGCACCATCCAGGGACAACAACGAGCGATGATCCAACGGAAAACCATGCAAACAGATCAGCGGAGTTCCCGAGCCGCGCACCTCAAAGTTCAGTGTCATACGTTGAGGTTAGGTCCAGCCACCGACACTCGTCGTCACCAATTGAGATGCGTGGTGCAACAACCCACATTGGTAGCCGAGGATGAGGCGTAATGGACGCGGCATGCGTGCGCTACTCCCAAGTGGAATTCTCACAATCGCATTAGTCGGTGCTCAGACTGCCCAGTGCTCACCGTGTCCTGGAAGGCCCCCACGCGCCTGAGCGACCGCCCAGTCGCGAAACTCTGGCGGGATCGCCCATTCGAACGTCGCCCCCTCAACCTCGACAACGTGGATCACAGATCCGGGGCTTACCGCCGTCGGCTCATCCCCGGCCTCCTCAGAAAACCATCGCGAGGAGTCGGCAACATGCTCCACATGCAGATCAAAGAGTGAATCAAAATTGATGATCGACGGCGACACCGTCACGCGCCCGGGCATCCACATCCGATGAAGGCGCGGGTGGCTGCCCTCAAGCAGACGAATGCTTGACCGAAAAGAACCTCCGCGCGGCACCCGCTGCTGAGTCAAACGCTTCTGGCCCCGTCGGATATTTCTCTCGATGGCTGGGCTGAACAGGTCAGGGCCAAACCACGAAATGAGGCAGTCGGCGATGAACTCGATGACCCAAGACATTTGCTCATGTTACCGGCGACGCGCGTGTTCGAAGAAACTCCACTGACATCAGCGAAAATCTGTGACGCGAGTCAGCTATTCCAGTAACAGACGTCGTTCACGCCGGGCGCGCGACCCATGCGGTTGAAGCTAACAGAGGAAATGCTGGGGGTCGAAGCCGCTATTCTCGCAGCGACCCAGCATTTCCTCTGTTAGCTTCAACCGCTCCGGTCAACCTACCGCGCGCCGTACCAAATCGGCAATCGTCGCCTCAACTTCGGGCGTGAGCTCAGTGACGGCGTACGAGGTTGGCCAGATCAGGCCGTCGTCGAGGTTGGCAACATCTTGAAACCCCAATGTGCCGTACCGCACCCCAAACTTGCTCGCAGGTTGAAAAAAGCACACCACCTTGTCGTCTTTCGCATACGCGGGCATGCCATACCAGGTCCTTGCTGAAAGCAGTGGTGCGACGTCGGCAATGATGTCGTGGATGCGTCCCGCGATTTTGCGGTCATTCTCCGGCATCCCTGCGATCGCTTCCACCACGTTTGCCAGATTCTCAGCTGCTTTGTCGGCCTTGGTGCGCCGCTTCGTGCTTGCCCGCATCTCTACGGCGCGAGCCTTCATCGCCTCGCGCTCTTCGGCCGAAAAACTATCGCCTTGCCGAGCGTCGCGGGCCGAAGCCTTGTCTGCAGTCATTAGGGTTCCCTTCGTTATGTGGATAAACGTCAACCGCTAATGGTTGAACCTCAGCGCAGTCTCCCCATGTGTGTCAGCGCCGATTCGGTACATGCGTCAGCATCGCGATCTCAGTTCAGCCCGAGTTGCGCAAGCCGAGCCTCGATCAGGCGACGCAACAGGGCCGGCTCGAGAGGAGCATCCACGGCAAACTGAAACGATGCCTTGGACACGATAAAGCCCTCCAGATCATCCGCCAGCGCAGTCATCACCTCGGCGCTCTGCGGCGAATACGTCAGATGATTCTTGAACGCCAGAAATCCAGCCACCGACTTGCCACCGACTCGGTACATCGGCACCCCACGGGTCAACCCTTCATCTGCGGTTGGGATGATGGCTCGCACGCGCTCACGAACGGTCTGCAGAGTCGAGCGCTTCGGCTCGGGCAACGATGCCAGATACTCGTCTATAGCGCTCGACGTCATAACTGCCATTATGAATGCTTGCTACCCGGTTAAGCTAGGCATCGTCTCGACATCGCTCAGTCAACTGGCCGCGCTGCGCGGGCAACCAACCTTAGCCCCGTCAGTGGAGGCAATAGCAGAGCCTGTCATTCAACCCGTCGCGCCCAATCCCGAAGTCGATCAAGGAAAACTCGACGCTCTTCCAACCATCCTCGCGGGTACCACGCGCTCCCCACCACCCACAGCGCGGATATGGGGGTGGCCCGTAGGTGGCGGCTGTTAGGTGCACGCCACCAGATGAAATCTTCAGTGACTCGCACGATCTGCACCAACGGGATGCGCTTTTTCGGTAAGAAGAATCCAACGACAAGCACCGTGTTTTGGTCGTAGGCAACCCGCGCGCGCGGCGCTTGCCACGCCCACCGAACCGACAGCGCGATCGTAGCGAACGAGGCAAGTAAATGGAAAGAGGTGAGGGCCCCGCCAAAGAGTGCCAGCGTAATAGCCAGCGCCAGCATGCAGCCCGCCCCAATCTCGTTGCTGACGAGCGCGACGGTGCCCAACCGACATTCAAAAGCTCGTGGGTGAGACACCCTGACACGCTATCGCACGAAAAGTTAGAAGGAATAACACTCGGTATTGGCCGGTGTAGGGCGAATACCGAAATCAGCGGCCGCATCTGCCCGACAACCCTCCGACCCTCCGACCCTCCGACCCTCCAATGTTACATATCCCGCCCAGCCCTTCCTCCTCGCACCTTCCGCACCTTCTGCAGTTCTACGAACTGCCAGCCACAAGCACCACGAGCTAGAGTCATGACCATGTCACACATCGTTATTCTGGGCGGCCACGGCAAAGTTGCGCTTCTGGCCGCGCCGCTGCTGATCGCTGCCGGCCACACAGTCACCTCCATCATCCGCAACCCCGACCAGGTCGGTGATGTCGACGCGACAGGGGCCACCCCACTCGTCGCAGATATCGAGACGTTGGATACCGCCCGAATTTCGGACCTGCTCGCTGGCACCGACGTTGTCGTCTGGTCTGCGGGGGCAGGCGGCGGGTCGCCCGAACGCACTTACGCCGTCGATCGAGATGCGGCCATTCGGTCAATGGATGCCGCACGCCGGGCGGGGGTGAGCCGCTATGTGATGGTGTCATGGCTCGGTTCCGTCGACGATCACGGCGTTGACCCCAACAGTTCGTTCTTCCCCTACGCCGACGCGAAGCTTGCCGCCGACAATTATCTACGCGGCACCGACATCGACTGGACAATTCTCGGGCCAGGCGCGCTCACCCTTGAACCGCCGACTGGCGCAATCAAGGTCTTGGCGGCCGTTCCCATGGGCGGCGAAAACTCGCAAACGAGTCGCGGCAACGTGGCAGCAGTGATTGCGGCGGTTGTGGATGCTCCGGTGGCGGATGTGTCGCGACGGTTCATCGGGTTCACTGACGGCCAAAAGCCGATCGCCGAGGCCGTGCTCCGATAAGGCGAGATAAGGCGGCAACTTCACGCACAGGCGAGCCCGACGTCCGCCGCGTTGCATACGTCAGCGCCGGAGTTCAATGCCACGGATGCAGCATCTCACGCGGCACCGGAAACCGGAGCACAAACTGCTCAGTCGGCACGTCGATCGCGCCCCAGTCGTCTGCCTTCACCACAACACGGTCGGTGCTGACTTCGACTAGTCGCACACGCACGGGCTCTGCCCCGACTTCGGCAGTGTAAGCAAACGCCTCACCAAGCCAGCCAAGGCCTCGCGCCCCCAGGTGGTCTTCGCTCTCATCCACAGTGTCGGCCTCGCCAACCACCCAGCCAAGCCGGTCGCGCGCGATGAACCGGCCATCATCTATCGCTTCAACCCAGCCGAGCAATTCTCCGTCGTCGTGCCGGTGAATGGGCTGCCACGTCTTAGGGATCGCCATGCTAATGCCGTCGGCTTCCCGCGCCTCGTTCTCGCCAGGCGCTCACCTCTGCATCCACGTCGTGCAGGGGCGTCACGACGGGAGGCCCGCCAAGCAGTTGCCTGCGCGCTTCGACAACGCGTCGGTTGAAGTCCTCCACGGCCGCGCGCACCTGCTCCTCAGTGACCAGCGCGTCCATGCGTGCCGCGAATTCGGCATGCTCGGTACGCAACGTGAGTGCGTCGGGCGCAAGCCCGCTGATTCGTTCGTTCGCGATTTTGGTGCGAATCCACCAGTTCGGATCATGCGACGAAACGAATTTGGGCAGTGGCTTTCCCGCGCCAGGAAGGTTGTCGAACGCACCACGTCGAATCGCCTGCTGGATCGACTGCTCCACATACGACGAAACTTGCGACGGTGTCGGCTCGGACGGCTCAGGATTCGAGGGCGAAGTGGATGCTTCGGGTTTCGCGTCCGTGTTCGGCTCAGGCGAAGTCGCGCCCTGGGGCTCGGCCTCGTGCTGCCGTTTCTCAAGCGCGTAACGCATGGCATCGAGACGCGGGTCATCAGACATTGCCGCCTCCTTGATCGAAATATGGACGCAAGTTTAGGCGTATGAGGCTGCTTAGCCATCTAGGCTATGCCGCCAGCGCGGACGGTGACTCACTCGGGGTGCCAGGACGGACATCAGTCGAAGAGGAAGAGGAGTCGCCGAGGATTCTTGGGCATGAACTTCACAGGCACAGTCATTCCGGGCTGTACACGAGGCGCATCGATCGGGCTGACCGCGTCGTCAACAGTAACTCGATGCACAACGCGAGAATTCGGGTCACGGACGTCGAGGGTGAACTGCACGACGGGCGCCGCGCCAGAAACCCTGGCCGTCGAGTGGGCCGCTACGACAACCGCAGTAGACTCCACCCCTTTGCTCATGATCTCGCCCGTTCGCAACACAGCGATGACGACCCAGCCGATCGCCACAACAAAAATGCCCCCCACAAGAAACTCCACGGCTCAAATCATACTGTAAGGGGGTCGGCAGGGCGGATCAGCAACCGTTCGCACTGCTTCGGGTTCTTGGGTATGAGAAAAACATCTGCGTCAAAGCAATCACGGCACAGCGCTAGGAGCTTCAGCCCATCTCGCAATCGTAACTTCACCACCCATCCCCCGGTTCCCAATAAATACAATTCGACTCTTGTCATGCTATTCGGGCGAACGCGCCGCATCGGGCTACACGTCGTAGCACCCGAAATGTTATGCAGCATTCACCGCGTGCCATTCGTCAGTGCCTTTATCCCTCCCCACGTCCAGCTATAGAGCTTGTCTTCTGGCCGTGTGTGTTGGGGTTTCACTGCACCATCCGCAAATCCTGACAGCAAGAAGTATGGAATGTTTTCTTCTTGAGCAATCGGCAGTTCAATAGTGACGCCACTTGCATAATGCGTTGCCATACCGCAAAGCACAATGACCAGGTCACAAGCAACGATTCGGGGCCGAGCCTCATTCTGCCATGCGGCCCACGGCCTCTTTATCGACCAATCGAACACCTCAAACGGAGAATCCAGTCTCTTCGCTTGTTCTACCAACGGATCCTTCATCCGTGCATCTTGTTCGCAGTCGAAGCTGACAAATGCGCGCTGGATCACCAATTCCCCGATTCCACTTGTGCCCGGCCCGTTCCCGGGCACACAGCTATTTTGGCAGAAGCCGCGGACACAGCTCGGGACGCCTTCACGCGCGCTCATCCTTTGGAATGACTTTGTCGTGACCACTGCGTCCAGCCCGACCGCACTCAATAATCCCTCATCGCTCATCTCCCAAAGCGACTTCATAGACAATCAGCTTGCCTAGGCAGTCCAGCCCGCCTTATCCGAATTGATGGCGATCACTTACACATCGAAGCGGACTTAGACCACATCGCCGTCCGCCGTCACGTAAACCTTGCCCTCCATACGCGCCTTTCCCGCGTGCGGGGGCTGTCGATCCTGTTGAGGCCAGATCATCGAACGAGGCGACCCCACCGCGGCGACGAAGCCCTTCGGGAAGCCCGTGTGGACATTCAGAAAGTAAGAACTTTCAGCCCACGTTCCTCAAGCATCCTGCGAGCGCGATCCACCTGCTCCTTGCTCGGCTCGGGCGTGTCCTCAAGCTGGTAGCGCAGACCGAGTTCGTGCCATTTGTCCTTGCCGTACTGATGGAACGGGAGGATATCGATGTGGTCCAGGTTCTGCCAGCGCATTGCTATGTCGGCAATTCCCTCTATGGATTCGTCGCTGTCGGTAAGCCCCGGGACAAGCACATAACGTCCCCACAGCGCAACGCCCGCCTTGTCGAGTCGGTCGCCGAAATCCACCGATGGTTGCAGCCGGCGGGTGGTCGTCTTCTTATATCCCTCCGGCGTACCCTCTTTGAGGTCGAGCATGACCAGGTCGATCAGTTCCAGGTCCTCGTCTTTGACGAGACGCCCCAGATAGCCGCAGCTGTCCAGCGTGGTGTGGATGCCCGCCTCCTTGGCCCGGGTGAACAGTTTCTTCAAGAACTTCCACTGGAAAGTGGGCTCTCCGCCGGACGCGGTTACGCCACCTCCGGTGTATTCGTAAACTTTTTTGAACCGCTGTACACGCTCCCATGCCTCATCGAGGGTGACGAACGAGCCGAATTCAGTAAACACGGAGTCCGGATTGTGACAGTACTGGCACCGGAGTTCACACCCCGCCATGAACAGCGTGATCCTGGTGCCCGGTCCATTGATTTCGCTCGACGTGTCCCAGGAATGCAACCAGCAGGCGTCCCCGGCCCGGATCGCCGCCAACTGCTCTTTGGTCAGCGGTGTCTCACGTGTGAAATGAGCCTTCCGGAAATCCTGCAGTTCAACCACGCGACCAGCCCCTACCGTTCAGAGGCGGGAAATCCGCCAACTCCATAAATACAGTGTCCCTCAAACTACAGTGTCCATCGCATCCTGCGCCGTGAATTCACCAGGGTTCAGAAAAAATCGTCATTGTCAGTCACTCGTTCCTGAGACGCTCGCCGCGGCGCGGCCTTGTGCGACAAGTTCGTCGGCGCGCTCATTATCGGGATTGCCTGCGTGGCCTTTCACCCAATGCCAGCTGATGTCATGACGTTGACAGGCGACATCCAACCGCTGCCAGAGTTCCACGTTCTTGACCGGCTTGCGGTCGGCGGTACGCCAGCCGTTTTTCTTCCACCCGTGAATCCAAGAGGTGATGCCGCTACGAAGGTACGTGCTGTCGGTGTACAACTCCACTCGGCATGGACGGGTCAGCGCCTCCAACGCCATGATCGCCGCCATCAACTCCATGCGGTTGTTTGTCGTGGGGCCGCGGTCGCCTCCGCTCATCTCACGAACCTGATCCCCGTAGCGCAACACGGCACCCCAGCCGCCCGGTCCAGGGTTCGGCGCGCATCCACCATCGGTGTGGATCTCCACCGCTCCAGAACTGTCGGCGTTGCCCTGCGTGTCCGTGCTCACCCGTGTCAGGGTATCACTGACGATAACGCCGCCTCGTGCTGATTGCAGGTTCTCACGGTGCCAAGGCCAAACCCAACATCCGGCATTGGCTTGAGGCCGACTCGAAGATCGCCGAATATCACACGTTGAAGCGGAACTCCACCGGGTAATGATGCTCCTTGATCAACGTCATGAAGCTGGCTCCGTTCCGGCAATAGCGGCCAGCCCCCGAAGATAGTGAGTCGCCACTTCGACCATGGTGATCGCCTTCAACTTGTACCCAAGCGGAGCCGGATGCCAGGTTGCATCAGGCCGAACCTCATGCAGGTACACCACACGCTTCCGCACCTCGTCAAGCTTACCGATCCAGATGGCGCTGCGTTCGTTTTCCTTCTGGATTCCGATGAGCGCGCCTTCACGCCCCAGCCCTTCCAGAACACCAGTAGTCGAGTTCAAGTCGATCTCAAACGGGCAGACCGGAGGCCACTCAGGTTGCGTCTTCGCGAAGGCAGTCTCAAACGTCTTGTCACGGCTAACGCTGTCCACATCACTGAGGCGGAAAGCAGCGTAACCGTTGAAGAAGCCGCCCTCAGACGACTGGGCGATGAGCGCCCACTGGTCGCCAACGGCCACCACAAATCCATCAAGGTGGTCAGCGAACTTCGGCGCACGCCCCACCCGGATCATGTGCTGCTCGCCGATGGCGATGTTGAGCCTCGCGCGAATCTTCATACTTGATGGCATTCACTCAACCTATTCATCAGATACCTAACTGTGACGGAACTCCACCACGTCGCCGTCCGCCATCACATAATCCTTGCCCTCCATGCGCACCTTGCCGGCGGCCTTCGCCTCAGCCATAGAACCCGCCGCAATGAGGTCGTCGAACGAGACGATTTCGGCCTTGATAAAACCTTTTTGGAAGTCGGTGTGGATCACGCCGGCCGCCTGTGGGGCCGTCCAGCCCTTATGGATCGTCCAGGCGCGGGTCTCCTTCGGCCCAGCCGTCAAGTAAGTCTGCAGCCCAAGAGCCTCGAAGCCGATGCGCGCCAGCTGGTCGAGACCCGACTCATCCTGCCCCATTGAGGCAAGCAACTCCCGCGCTTCATCTGCCTCCAAATCGATCAGCTCCGACTCCACCTTGGCGTCCAAGAAAATAGCTTCGGCGGGGGCCACCAGCGCGGCAAGCGCGGCCCGAGCCGACGGATCAGACAGCACCGACTCATCCACATTGAAGACATACACGATTGGCTTGTTCGTCAACAGGCCGAGTTCGCGCAACGCCTCCGCGTCGACGCCCTTGGCGTGAGAAATCGGGGTGCCGGCATCCAGGGCGGCCTGTGCCCCTTGCGCCGCAGCAAGCACCGACGCATCGAGCTTCTTGTTGCGCGCCTCCTTCTCGAAACGCGGGATCGCCTTCTCAACAGTCTGCAAATCGGCCAGCACCAGCTCGGTCAGGATCGTCTCGATATCGCGAGCGGCATCCACCGACCCATCCACATGCACCACATCGGGGTCAGCGAACCCGCGCGACACGATGGCGATCGCGTCAGCCTCACGGATGTTCGCCAAGAACTGGTTGCCGAGGCCCTCACCCTCGCTCGCACCCTTCACGATGCCTGCGATATCCACAAACGAAACCGGGGCAGGAACGAGCTTTTCGGAACCGAAAATCTGGGCCAGCGCGGCAAGGCGCGGGTCCGGCAAATTGACGACGCCGATGTTGGGCTCAATCGTGGCAAACGGATAGTTCGCCGCAAGCACCTGATTCTTGGTCAGAGCGTTGAACAGGGTTGATTTGCCGACATTGGGCAGGCCGACGATGCCGATAGTTAAAGCCACGCAAGCCATCGTACCGGCAGGGGCGCGGGTATGTATGAGGATCGGGGCCTGGTGGATCGGCGAGGCCTTGAGCGGTAGGTGTGCGAGTGCGAGGAAATCCGAGTCGGCGAACATGCAGAACATGCAGACGCTCCCAATCGAACACCTCCGCCGCCGACACGACGACTTTCGCGCCCACTAAAGACGGTCCTCCAGCCCGTGGTCATGGTTCGTGCGATCGTTCGCGTGGGGGCGTCTGCATTTTCTCGTCGGGATGGCGCGGGTTCGGCGGCTGATAGGCGCACGCCGCGTGGCCGCGGACGCACCGTAATGACGAGATGGAGCTTTCGCAGCTCAACGTGATGCACAACATGGCCACGCATGCACGATCGCAGTTCCGGTGCCCCAAGCCGCAGTCCCCGCCCGACCCGCCGCCACGAACTCGGTCGCACATCCGCCACAATGGTTCTCATGAAACTTCTTGTCGCGGCTCTCGCATCCGAACTTCAGGCCTTCCCCGCCGACATCCCCGGCTGGGACCGCCTCATCACAGGCCCAGGCAAGCTCTCGGCAGCGGTCGCGTTGACCGAGACGATTCTCACCGGGAAGGTCAGCGAAGTTCTGGTGCTCGGCACCGCAGGATCGGTTGATCCGGGCCTTGGCCGCGGCGTCTTTGAGGTCGGTTCCGCGTTTCAGCACGATGTGACCGATCTGGATGGCGTAGTCGGCCAGCATGTGTCGTTGCCGGCTCGGCTTGAACTCGCACGCGACGGATTGACGATCGCAACGGGTGACAGCTTCGTCGGGGATTCGGAGCGTGGCAGGCTCATTCGTGGGATGGGCGCGCAAATACTCGACATGGAAACTTACGCATATGTGTGGGTCGCGCAACGACACGGCGTACCGATCCGGGTGCTGAAGTCGATCTCGGATAACGCGAACGAGGGCGCCGAGACGTTATGGGACGATGTTGTTGCCGAATGCAGTCGAGAATTGTGGGACTGGTTCGTCGGTGAGTTTGGTGCTGCCCGCTAAGGTCTCGCCGCAGGCCAGCGCACGCGATTGGGGTAACCCAGCCACTGCCTGACATCAAATCCTGCGTCCCCGTAGTCTGCGCCATGTTTCGCCCAGCACGATGATCCCGACATCGTCATGTCTGAGTCATTCGTGTCGGTGGATGCTGGCAGACTGTGCGCATGGATGTTTTCGTCACGTTTTTGGTCGCGATCTTGGCTCTCGCCCTCGGCGCGGGTGCAGGTTTCGTGTTCGCGGGATCGCGGGCAAGGAACCAGCCGAATCCGCTTCAGCCGCTTCTCGATCAGTCGGCACTGAGGATCACCGAGTTGACGACGCAGGTACAAGAGCACGCTGCAACAATCTCGCATCAGACCGAGTTGGTCACAGCAGCAACCGCTGCCGCTGCCTCTGCAGAGGCAGCTCGCGACACGCTGCGCGAGCAAGTCGTGCAGTTGACTGAGCAACAACGCCAGCAACAGGCAGCACAACAGCAAGAGAACAAGGTCTTGCAGGCATTGTCGCCTGTACAAGAGAACTTGCGCGCGATGCAGACGAAGATCGCCGAACTCGAGTCGCAACGCGCAACACAGTACGGCTCTCTGGCTGAACAGCTCAAGCAGTCGCACCAGGCCGACACCGAGTTGCGTGCCGCAACAAGCGATCTCGTGGGTGCACTCAAGTCGAACAGCGTGCGCGGGGCCTGGGGTGAGGCGCAGTTGCGCAACATCGTCCAGGCTGCGGGTCTGATTGAGCACGTCGACTTCGAGACTCAGACAAGCGTCAACAGCGACTTCGGTCGGCAGCGCCCAGACATGATCCTGCGCATGCCTGGTGGAAAGGCTGTGCCTATCGATGCGAAAGTACCATTCTCGTCCTACATTCAGGCAACCGATGGCGGATTGATTGGAGCGCCCGACGAGGCCGGCCGACGCAAGGCACTCATGTCCGAGCACGTCAAGGCAGTGCGCTCGCATGTCGATACGCTCGCGAGCAAAGCATATTGGCAGGCGGTCGACGGCAGCCCGGATTTCGTTGTCGCGTTCATCCCCAGCGAGTCGCTCCTCTCATCGGCGCTCGAGGCTGACCCCACATTGCTGGAGTATGCCTTCGGCAAGCGGGTCGCCCTCGCCTCCCCGGTGGCCCTGTGGTCTGTACTCAAAACTGTTGCCTTCGCGTGGCAGCAGGATCTGCTCACGGAAGACGCGAAGAAGCTCTTCGATCTGTCGCAAGAACTGTACGATCGCATGCGAGTGCTCGGCGAGCACGCGGAAAAGCTGGGCCGTGCCATCGAATCCACGGTAGTCAATTACAACGGATTCGCCAGTTCGCTCGAGGGCAGAGTACTGGTCACTGCGCGTAAGTTTGCACGCATCGACGAAACAAAGCTCATCGGAGCACCACGCCAAATCGATAAGGCCCCTGTCTCTCTGACAGCGCCCGAGCTTTCAAGTGCTGATGATGCCGTTGAACTGACGGCTCCGGGGGCCTGAAAACTTGGTCGCCTAAAAGGCCAGACTCTGGCCAAACTCTCTATCTTTAGCCGGCCCCCTAAGCAGACTCCTTAAAACCAGGCTCCGCCAAAAAAATCAGCCTGGGTCAGCTGCCAACCTAAAACCACTTGTCGATGCGGTGTTCCGCTTCAATCGTGCGCCATGTGCCCGACTTCGATCGCAGCACGATCGAGTTGGTACGCACGTATCCCTGGCGCACATACGAGACGCCAGGAAGGATCAAACCATCGGTGACGCCAGTCGCCACGAAATAGCAGTTGTCACTCGTGACCAGGTCGTCCGTCGAAAGGATGCGGCCCAGATCATGGCCAGCATCCAAGGCGCGCTTCTTCTCAGCCTCGTCACGCGGGGCCAACCTGCCCTCGATTTTGCCGCCAATGCCCTTGATCGCGGCCGCGGTAATGATGCCCTCCGGCGTTCCGCCCGTGCCAAGCAGCAGATCGGTATTGCTCCAGGCACGCGCCGCATCGATGCCCCCAATGACATCGCCATCTCCGATGAGCGTCGTCCTGGCACCGGCCGCACGAATACGGTCGATCAATTCGACGTGCCGCGGGCGTTCCAAGACCACGACAACAATTTCAGAAACAGGCTTCTTCTTGGCTTTGGCCAGTTCCCGAATGTTCTCTTCCGGAGTCAGCTCAAGGCTGCACGCGTCAACACCCGCCGGCCCAACGACGAGCTTCTCCATGTAAAACACCGCAGAAGGGTCATACATCGCCCCCCGATCAGAGACTGCAAGCACTGACACAGCATTCGGCTTGCCTGCAGCTGCCAGGCTCGTGCCATCAATCGGATCGACCGCCACATCGCAGACTGGCCCATCCCCATTGCCCACGTGTTCACCGTTGAACAGCATCGGGGCTTTGTCCTTCTCGCCCTCGCCAATGACCACAACACCATCCATCGACACGGTGCTCAAAAATGCACGCATTGCGTCAACCGCGGCGCCATCGACCGAGTTCTTCTCACCACGCCCGATCCACGGTGTCGAACGGATTGCCGCTGCCTCAGTTGCGCGAACCAGTTCAAGCGCAAGATTTCGATCGGGATGAATAGGTGATTCAGACATAAGGGGGTCGCTTCCTTGTGGTCGATACACGTTCGATCTCAGAATAGCGTGCTGGCACATGACCAGCCGCGCGTGTGCGACATCGATTGCTGTGGCGGCGCGGCTTTTGCCGTGCGACGTTGCAGCTAACAGAGGAAATGCGGGGGCTTCGAAAGAATAGTGACGTCGAGGTCGAGCATTTCCTCTGTTAGCTGCAACCCCCCTACCAAAACTCTGGCTTCGCAAGGTGCCGAGCTAGCTGAGACGCCACGAAACTGCCGAAACAGAAAAAGAGTGCCAAATAGCTAGCAGAGCGACTACTGCGAAAAACAGCAGCCGACAGGCAGGGAGAGCAGCTAGCCAGCGAGGAACAACAGCTAGGAGGCAAGTAGAGGCCAGCTAGCCAACGAAGAGAGCGACTAGTCGGCAGGAACAGCACTCCGTCAGCGTAGACAACGACGAACTGGCGAGGGCAATGAGTGCGCAGCGAAAAACAGCAACTAGTCTGCGGCGGCGAGCTGCCCGCACGCACCATCGATCTCTTTGCCACGCGTGTCGCGCAACGTCGTGACGATGCCCGCAGCTTCGAGGCGGCGTACAAACTCATGCGTCACGTCAGGCTCCGACGCCGTCCAAATGGAGCCGGGCGTGGGGTTGAGCGGGATCGGGTTGACATGTACCCAGCCGCGCCCGCGGGCATTGAGTTTTTCGCCAAGCAGATCAGCTCGCCAGCCGTGGTCGTTCATATCTTTGATAAGCGCGTACTCGATCGAAACGCGCCGACCGGTTGCTGCGTAGAACTCGTACGCGGCATCGAGCGCCTCATCCACTTTCCACCTGCTGTTCACAGGGATGAGTTCGTCTCGCAACTCATCGTCGGGAGCATGTAGCGAAAGCGCGAAGGTTACGGGAATCTTCTCAGCGGTCAGTCGACGAATCGCGGGGACGAGCCCAACGGAGGATACGGTGATGTGCCGCGCCGACATGCCAAGGCCTTCCGGCGCGTCGGCGATCATGCGCCGCACAGCCGAAAGCACGCGGTTGTAGTTGGCAAGCGGCTCACCCATGCCCATGAACACGATGTTCGAAACACGTTCCCCCTCGCGCACAACGCCACCAAGGTCTCCTGAAGCGACAACCTTGTTGGCTTGCACCACCTGATCCACGATTTCCGCAGTCGACAGATTACGCGTCAACCCTTGCTGCCCGGTTGCGCAGAAGGGGCAGTTCATGCCACAGCCGGCCTCGCTCGAGACGCACAACGTAATCCGCCCCGGGTAGCGCATCAGCACCGATTCGACGAGCGCCCCATCGAAGAGCCGCCACAAGAACTTGATGGTATCGCCGTTGTCGGTCTTGAGTCGTTTGACTTCGGTGAGCAGCGGCGGAAACAGTGACGCGGTGAGGCCCGAGCGAATGGATGCGGGTAGATCCGTCATCTGTTCGGGGTCAGTGGTGGAGTGCACGAAATAGTGCCGCGATACTTGCGCGGCACGGTAGCCGGGCAGCCCTGCAGCAACCACGGCGGCAGTGCGCTCTTCGAGGGTGAGGTCTGCGAGGTGGGTGGCCGGCATCGACTTCTTGGGTTCGGCGAACTGCAGCAGCGGGCGGCCGTCCGGCCCGGCCTTCTGCGACCATCCTTCTGTTTGGGGTCGAATCTGGGGTCGAATCTGCGGTCCCGCCTGGGGACGACCCGATGGATCGGTAGCCCGCGTGACCGGTGCTGTGGCCGTCGATGCGGGTGGTGTTTTGCGCGGGTTTTCGGCCATGTCCACCATTCTTGCATCCTGGGACCCGTTTACTGGCCGAACCCAACAAAGTGCCCTGACTCGCCCCAACCACCCGGACTACTATGGAATGTTGTCAGCGAAACCTGGGAGAGGCAACCGCCAATGCCCAGACGCACACTTTCATGAGGAGGCCCCGTGCCCATCGCAACACCCGAGCAGTATCGCGAAATGATTGAGACCGCGAAGGAAAAAGGCTACGCCTTCCCCGCGTTCAACGTCTCGTCGTCGCAGACCGTTAATGCAGTCCTTGCCGGACTTGCCGATGCCGAGTCGGATGGCATCATTCAGATCACGACCGGTGGTGCCGCTTACCTGTCGGGTCAGCGCATCAAGGACATGCCAACCGGTGCTCTTGCTGCCGTCGCGTATGTTCGCGAAGTTGCCAAGAAGTATTCGATCAGGGTCGCGTTGCACACTGACCACTGCCCTAAGCAGAACTTGGACAGCTTTTTGCTTCCGCTGATCGCAGCGAGTGAGGAAGAGGTCAAGGCAGGGCGCCCGGCATTCTTCAACTCCCACATGTGGGATGGCTCGGCGATTCCGCTGGATGAGAACTTGGAGATCGCGCAGCAGATTCAGAAGCGCACTAAAGCAATCGGCGCCATCCTTGAGGTGGAGATCGGTGCTGTGGGTGGCGAAGAGGATGGCGTGAAGGGTGAGGCTGGAGAGAATCTGTACACCACTCTCGAGGACGGCGTCAAGACGGTTGAGGCTCTCGGCCTCGGCCTCGACTCAGAGCAGGGCGCATACATCGCGGCGCTGACATTCGGCAACGTTCATGGCGTTTACAAGCCAGGAAATGTGAAGTTGCGACCAGAGTTGCTCGGCGAGATTCAGCAAGGCCTTGCCGCAAAGTATGGCACTGCTGCGAAGCCGCTCAGCCTGGTTTTCCATGGTGGATCGGGTTCCACGTCTGCCGAGATCGCTACAGCTGTTTCGAATGGTGTCGTCAAGATGAACATCGACACCGATACCCAGTACGCGTTCACGCGCGCCATTGCCGGTCACATGTTCTCGAACTACGACGGCGTGTTGAAGGTCGATGGCGAGGTCGGCAACAAGAAGGTTTACGACCCCCGCGCATGGGGCGCTACCGCTGAGAACGCGATGGCTGTTCGCGTCGTCCAGTCCGCGACCCAGTTGGGTTCGGCAGGAAAGTCGCTCAAGTAGTCGACAACGGACCTCGAATGAGGGGTGGTCATGCAGATGCGTGACCACCCCTCATTGCTTTAAGTTCTTTAAGTGCTTTAAGTGCTTTAAGTTTAGGGCTGGTCCAGGCAGTACTGCCGATAACCAGCACCAGCAGCTATCGCGAGCGCCCGCCGAGCCCGCGAGACGAGTCGCCGCTTGCCTTCATTTCGGCGCGCAGCTCTTTGGGCAGCGAGAACAACAGGTCTTCTTCAGCTGTCTTCACTTCGGCGACGTCGGCATAGCCTGCGGTCGCAAGCACCGCGAGCACGTCCTGCACCAACTCCTCGGGCACAGACGCGCCAGAGGTGACACCAATGGTTGCGGCCTCATCGATCCACTCTTGCTTGATCTCGTCGGCATAATCCACTCGGTATGCTGCCTTTGCCCCGTAGTCGAGAGCGACCTCAACGAGTCGCACCGAGTTTGATGAGTTGGCCGACCCGACCACGATCACCACATCCGACTGCGCCGCAACCTTCTTGATGGCAACTTGGCGGTTCTGCGTCGCATAGCAGATGTCGTCTGACGGCGGGGCCTGCAGCGTGGGAAAACGTTCGCGCAGCCGATCGACTGTCTCCATGGTCTCGTCCACCGAAAGGGTGGTCTGGCTCAACCACACGACTTTGCTCGGGTCGCGAACGACCGCCGAACCGACGTCATCGGGGCTTTGCACCAGTTGAACGTGTTCGGGTGCTTCGCCGGCCGTTCCTTCGACTTCTTCGTGTCCGGCATGCCCGATGAGCAGGATGTCGTAGTCGTCGCGCGCATACCTGACGGCTTCGCGGTGCACTTTGGTGACCAGCGGACAGGTTGCATCGATGGTTCGCAGGTTGCGTTCGCGGGCGGCGGCCACCACGGAGGGCGCGACACCATGCGCGGAGAACACGACGAGGGATCCCTCAGGGATCTCATCGATCTCGTCCACGAAGATGGCGCCCTGTTCTTCAAGGGTGCTCACGACGTGTTTGTTATGCACAATCTGCTTGCGCACATACACGGGTGCACCGTAAATGCTGAGAGCCTTTTCTACGGCAATGACTGCACGGTCGACGCCAGCACAGTAGCCACGCGGCGCGGCAAGCAGGATACGCTTCTGACCCATGACGGTGGTCTCGCGTAGGCTAGGACGAGGCCTTGCGAGGCGGGGAATTGGCAGAGGAACAGGCTGATTCATTTGCCTCCATGATACGTGGAGGCGGTGAATTAGGATCCCCCTTTGTTCAGACTTCTCCGCAACGTGAATCGGTCTATGAAGATGAGGTGACTAATGGGGTCAGATCCAAGAACGGGGCAGATGGCCTCCGGCAGGTCGGTCGACGCGCCCGCATCCACCGGTCCGTCGGCTGATTCTCCATGGCCGATTTCGGTGCTGAACACAAAACTGCACGAATATATCGGTCGTCTCGGAGACGTGTGGGTCGAGGGGGAGGTCACCCAATGGCAGCAACGTAGCAATGCGATCTACGGCAAACTGAAAGACCTGCATGCGGACGCATCGATCGGCATCACCGTGTGGTTGTCTCGCGGCTCGCGCATCCCCAATGACATCAAACAGGGCGACCATGTCGCAGCGCGGGTGAAGGCCGACTATTGGGCCAAGGGCGGCACGCTGAGCATGATCGTCTCCGAGATGAGACATGTTGGGCTTGGGGATCTGCTCGAGCAGTTGCAGCGGCTACGGGCGCAGCTTGCGGATGAGGGGCTGTTCGATGCGTCCCGTAAAAAACGTTTGCCGTTTCTGCCTGGCCGGATCGGCCTGATCACCGGCGCTGACTCCGATGCCGAAAAAGATGTGCTTCGCAACGCCGCGCTGCGCTGGCCGGCCGTACAGTTTCGCACCATTCACACCGCGGTGCAGGGCGATCGGGTGCCTGCCGAGGTAACGGCCGCGATTCAGACGTTGGATGCCGACCCCGAGGTGGATGTCATCATCATTGCGCGCGGCGGCGGCGATTTCATGCACCTCATCGGGTTCAGCGATGAGAGACTGCTTCGCGCTGCCGCGGCCGCGCAGACGCCGATCGTGAGCGCCATCGGCCACGAAAACGACCGGCCTCTTCTCGACGAGGTCGCCGATTTGCGTGCTTCCACGCCCACCGATGCCGCGAAACGCGTGGTGCCGGATGTCGGTGACGAACTGTTGCGGGTACAGCAGGCCCGCGTACGACTGACCACACGGCTCGCGTCTATCCTGCACACTGAAAGCGACCGCATCGCGCAGCTGCGGTCACGGCCTGCGCTGGCAAGTACCAGGTGGATCATCGAGGGCCGCGAGGAGGATGTGTTGCGATTGCAGCAACGCTCTGACGACCAGTTCGGCCGAGTCATCGAGCGCGGAGCTGCCGAGATCACCCAGCTTTTTGCGCACTTGACTGCACTTTCTCCACAAGCCACCTTGGAACGCGGGTATGCGATCGTGCGAGGAACGCCACCCCTCGGCGTGATCCGGAAGGCGGCGGACGCACCGGCAGGCACGCCCCTCAGTGTGATCCTCGCCGACGGCCGCATCGGGGCGACATCGACCGGCCTAACCGACGATCCGACGGTACGCGATGCATCCCGACCATCCTGACTGCAGAAACAGTCACCACTACGACCCCACCCCACACAACTAGGAGGCACGTATGACGGCCGCACAATCAAGCCCTAGCGCGAATACAGAACCCGATGCAAATGCAGATGTCCGCGCACTCAGTTACGAAGAAGCACGTGATGCCCTTGCCGAGGCAGTCACAGCTCTCGAACAAGGCCAGGCGACGCTTGAGGAGTCGATAGCGCTCTGGGAGCGGGGCAACGCGCTCGCCGCGCGGTGCGAAGAGTGGCTGGCCGGGGCGAAGAAACGGCTCGACGATGCGGTCGCCGCATCCTCCCCATCGGCATCGGGCCGCGGCGGCGATGACGCGAACTGACGACCCGCGAGCGCAGTACCGCTCCAGCGAGTACCGACGCAGCCAGACACCACGAAATCTGGTCGGCGCGGTAGTGATCTGCCTCGGGATCGCGCTTGTGCTCGCGTTCTTTTTGCCGCGTGACGACTCACCGACTACCCCGGCGACGGTTGACTTCGCCTCAATCGGGGCAGCGGCTCAAGAGGCAGAGAATGGCACGCTCGCCATCCCGACCTTGCCTGCGGGGTGGAGCGCGAACACCGCCACCTGGCAGGCCGCAGGCAGCGACGCTCCTGCGCAATGGTATGTGAGCTACCTCACCCCGTCCGGCACCCAGATCAGCGTGAAGCAAGCCTTCGATGTCAGCGAAACGTGGATCTATGCCGCCATGGGTAATCGCAACGCGAGCGGCACGGCGACCATCGCAGCGCTTGAGTGGCAGGTGTATGACCAGTCCCCCACAGAAACCGGCATCCGCTATGGTCTCACCACAACGCTGCCCGCGGGCGAGAACACGCCACGCTCGACATTGCTGCTGTACGGCAGCGCAGACGACACCGATTTCGCGGCGCTTGCCTCGGCCCTTATCGATTCGGTGTCGACAATCACGCTCGACACCGACGCAGTGCCCTCGTGAGGGTTACTGTGACTACGCTTGGCTTGACGGCGGCAATGACGCAGCTGGGGGCCGTCGCATATGACACACAGCGCCGCCCTCCGCAGCACGGCCCGAACAACATGACCTGCAACATGACCCGGCACAAAGGATCCAAATGACACACGATCATCAACTCACCCCATCCGAGGCATGGCAACGCATGCGTGAAGGCAACGAGCGCTTCATTGATGGAAGCCCTGAACATCCACACCAAGACGTCGAGCGCCGGTCGATTCTGGCCAACCAGCAGACGCCTTTCGCTGCTCTCTTCGGGTGCGCGGACTCTCGGCTTGCCGCCGAGATCATCTTCGACGCCGGGCTCGGCGACCTGTTTGTGATTCGCAACGCCGGACAGGTTATCGACACTACGACGCTGGCCAGCCTCGAATATGCGGTCAGCGCGCTCGAGGTGCCCCTCATCGTCGTGCTCGCACACGACAGCTGTGGGGCAGTGCAGGCCGCTTTCGATGCTGACGTCAACAAACAGGTTCCGGACGGGTTTTACGTGCGGGATCTGATTACCCGCATCCACCCGGCAATCGTCGAGTCGAAGCGTGAGGGCTCTGGAACCGTCGAAGACGTCGCCGAGCGCCATCTGCGTCAGACCACGCGCGAGCTGGTCAGCCATAGCGAGCTGATCTCTGATGCGGTGGATGCGGGCCGGGTCGCCGTCATCGGCGTCAATTACCAGTTGGTCGACGGCGCTGTGCACGAGGTTGTCACAGTGGGCGATATCGGACTTAACGCCGCAGCGTCGGCGGGCGGTGTCGATCCAGTCCCTGCAGCACGCGCCGTGGCCGAGTCGGACACTGCCATCCACCCCACCGCCTGACACCGAGGAACACAGCACCGTGCCTGAATCTGCCAACTCCGAATCCGCTGTCCCCGAATATCGCATCGAGCACGACACGATGGGAGAGGTCATGGTGCCGGTCGGGGCGCTCTACGGTGCGCAGACACAGCGTGCTGTCGAGAATTTCGCTATCTCTGGAACCCCGATCGAGGGCGCGCTCGTTCGAGCGATCGCGCAGGTCAAGAAGGCGGCAGCGCTTGCCAATGCCGAGCTTGGCGTGCTCGATGGCGCAGTGGCGAACGCGATAGCGTCGGCGGCCGATGAGATAGTCTCCGGCGCTCATGCCGACCAGTTTCCCGTCGACGTCTACCAGACCGGCTCGGGCACATCCTCCAACATGAACGCCAACGAGGTGCTTGCCACCATTGCAACTCTCGCCCTCGGCCGTGACGTTCATCCCAACGATCACGTCAACGCGTCGCAGTCGTCCAATGACGTCTTCCCCACCTCCGTCCATGTCGCCGTGACGGATGCGCTGCTCAACAACCTGATTCCCGGTCTTGCCGAGCTCGCCGATGCCTTCGACACCAAGTCGGCGGAGTGGGCGACCGTTGTGAAACCCGGTCGCACCCACCTGATGGATGCCACCCCTGTGACGCTCGGCCAAGAGTTTGGGGGCTATGCGGCGCACATTCGGCTCGGAATCGAACGCATTCAGTCAGCGCTACCTCGGGTGGCCGAAGTCCCACTCGGCGGCACTGCCGTCGGCACAGGAATCAACACACCACCAGGGTTTCCGCAACGAGCGATCGCCATTCTCGCGGCCCAGACGGGCCTGCCGATCACCGAGGCACGCAACCACTTCGAAGCACAGGGTGCACGCGACGCCCTCGTCGAAGCGTCGGGTGCGCTGCGTGTCATCGCCGTCAGCCTCACAAAAATCTGCAACGATCTGCGTTGGATGGGTTCCGGCCCGAACACGGGGCTCGGCGAACTGCACATTCCCGACCTTCAGCCCGGCTCATCCATCATGCCCGGCAAAGTGAATCCCGTCATTCCGGAAGCCACGCTGATGGTGTGCGCTCGCGTCGTCGGCAACGATCAGACCATCGCGTGGGCCGGAGCTTCGGGAGCTTTTGAACTCAACGTGGCGATCCCCGTGATGGGCAACGCACTGTTGGAGTCGGTCAGGTTGCTTGCAAACGCGGCACGCGCGCTTGCGTCCAAGACCGTGATCGGCGCGGTTGCGAACGTCGAACACGCCCGCATGCTGGCCGAGTCCTCACCATCGATTGTGACCCCACTCAACCGAGTGATCGGCTACGAGGCCGCAGCGAAAGTGGCGAAGTATGCCATTGCTGAGAGCTGCACTGTGCGCGAAGCTGTGATCGCGCTCGGCTTCGTCGAACGCGGTGAGCTCACACTCGACATGCTCGATGCGGCACTCGACGTGGACTCGATGACCCACCCGTAACCGGCGCATCCGGCTGGCCGGTCAACCGCAGGCTCAGCTGCAGAGACCAGGCCTGGATGTGGGTGCATGCGGCAGATGGATAGGTGGATAGGTGGATAGGTGGATAGGTGGAGCATATTCTGCTCCCACCGCGCCGAAATGCGAATGATCTGCTATCTGTCAACCGACTTCATCCTTGGGCGCGGGACCACGGTCACGACGACGGCAAGAATCCCGCAGCCATGCCCACAGGGCCCATCTCTGCCGCATCCTTAAGACTGATTCGCTGAACGCGAGTTTCGCGCAGTGGCGTCAACTCGATCTGCACGATCGCTTCCCCGTCTCTGCATGGCAGACGCCAAGTGAGGCGCGAACCGGAGTCTGCCCACAGCAGACGAGCTTCCAAGTCATCGGTAGCTTCGCCAAGCCCGCCAAGCCCCGTCAGCAGTGCACTGGTCTGCTGGCGCCGGATATCGAACGGGATGTCACTGACCACGTTGCCGGAATAGAGATCGGCGCAGGTTGCGTAGTCTGCCCCGTCACGCAACATGGCGTCTATCCGCTGCGCTGCGGCGAGCGTCTCGGGCCAGACATGCATTCTGCGCGCCGGCACGCCTTGCATGAGCAAGACATCTTTCAGTAGTTCGCGCGTCCACACTGCAAGGCCAGCCATTTCGGTGTTGCCAAAGGCGACAACTCCGAGTCCGCTGTCGGTATGCCAGCGCATGTGTGAGGTGAAGCCGGGCAGCCCGCCCGAATGCTGCGCGAACACGCCCAGATCGCGATCCAGTTCGACGATGATCCCCATGCCATAACCGGCAGCAACGAGGCCATCCCTCTGGGTGCGAGAATCCGAATGGATGGCGGTAGCTGCCGTCTGCATGAGACGCCGGGCAGCGGCAGAAAGCCCGACAGAGGCGTTATCTGGCTCCTCCGTCCACGCGCTGGACAGCCAGGCGGACCAGCGTGCGATGTCACCGAGGGTGCTGTAGAGCCCGCCGATGGCGGCCATGGCACCGTCGCCGACGTAGGGCCGCTCAACCCAGGTCTCACCCTCGTCGAAGGTGCTGTAGCCGACGGCGAGCAGATCTTTCTGTTCATAGGCGTCTGGTGAGAAGTGCGTGTCGTGCAGTTCGAGGGGTTGCAGGATCTCGTCTTCGACAAACCGTGCAAATCTGCGTCCTGTCACATTTTCGACGACCAGCCCGAGCACAGCGAATCCCAGATTCGAGTATTGGAAAAACGCGCCAGGGGTATCGCCGTACCGCACGCCGCGATCAAGCAGACTCAACAGTTCATCGCGAGTGATGCCGATCTGAGAATCTGCCCAGGCATTGTCTTCAGGCAGTCCGGAGCTGTTGCTCAGCAGCATCCGCAGCGTGATGGGCACGACCACACCTTGGCCGTCTCGGTAGTCGTGAAACTGCGGAACATACGTCGAGACAGGGTCGTCGAGACGCACATCGCCCCGCTCGACAAGCAGCAGGATCGCGGTGACACAGAAACTTTTGGTCATGGATGCGATGCGATAAACCGTCGAGAGGGTCGGCCGGTCGCCTCCCACCCGAGCAGTGCCTTCGCTGTATGCCGCGAGAATGCCCGCGCGGTCGAAGACTGCGGCACTGAACGAGGGGGATTTTTCGGTGCGTTCGGCCGCATGGCTAGAGACGAGCTCCACGAGTTCATCGGACGCGTCATCCCGCCGGTACATACCCAACCCACTTTCTCAATGCTGTGCCTTACATCTTGCCGCACGCAAACGTGGGGCCACACCACGCTAGACCACGAAGTCACGGGGGTGCCAGTTTGGGATCGTACGCCACATCGGGTGCCCGGGTTCGTGATGACCGGGCGGGCGGGTTCGTGATGAGCAGGTGGCCGGGTTCGTGATGAGCAGGTGGCCGGGTTCGTGATGAGCAGGTGGCCGGATGCGGGATGAGCAGGTGACCCGGTTCCGCGGTCCGGTTCGTGAGGTGTGTGGCAGACGCCCCCATCCGAAACCCACGCAGCCAGCCCGCCCACGTGTTATTGCCCGATATTTCGGACGTCCACCGTGGCACGTGCCAAAGATGATGTGTTCGAATGGGGGCGTCTGCGGGGTATTGTCGTTGACAGGGTTGCGCGCACGACGGCGCGGGTGTGGTCCCGCTGTCTAACGTGCAGAGTGGACCGCATCGACGAGGCACGCATATGCCGAGAATCGCATATGTCCGGGTTCGCGACCGCTTGAGTTCGCGCGCATCGAAAGGAGCTAGTGCTTTGGCTCACCAAGACCAAACTCAGTGGAGGGGCACGGCCCAACAGACGCAAGAGAATACCGCACCCACTGCGCAGGCCGCAGCAAAGGCCACAGCAAAGGCCACAGCAGGAGCGCGCGCGCTGATCGTGGTCAACGATCCCGAGAGCGGGCCTCGCGGAATCCCGCAGGTATTGCTCGACCAGGGGATCGCCGCCGATGTCATCGACGCGACACAGACTCCCCTACCAGACTCGCTGCAAGGTTATGCAGGTTTTGTCATGCTCGGCGGAGGCCTCATGCCCGACGAGGACGAACATGCGCCCTGGCTTGTGGCAGAGCGTCGTCTTGCGGCAGAGGCGATCGCACAGGACATCCCAACGCTGGGAATCTGTCTTGGCGCCCAGATTCTCGCCCTCGTGGGTGGCGGAACAGTGCAGGCGAACGGGCCAGCCCCTGAGCGGGGTGCCACCCCTATCGACCTGAAGCATGAGGCTCGCACGGACCCGCTGTTTTCCGATGTGCCGCAGCAGACGTTTTTCATGGAGAACCATCGCGACTTCATCGAAACGCTGCCTGCCAACGCCGTCCTGCTTGCATCCAGCGCCCGTTGCGAAGTTCAGGCGTTTCGGATGGGCGAGAAGGTTTGGGGCGTGCAGTTTCACCCTGAGGTGCCGCCGGAACGGGCGCTCGAGTTCGACCCGGCCCGGCTCGCCTCAGACGGGTTCGATTCCGAACAGATCGTCGCCTTCGCCCGAGAACACGCCGATCAGGTGCGTGCGAGTTCGTCGGCTGTACTTGCGACGTTGGCTCGCATCGTCCATGCGCACGAGTTGAGCACGCACACCGCATAGGGCACGTTTCGCCGCAAGAACCGAGGTGCACTTTTTCCTGCGAAACGTGGACTTTCAGAATTTATGCCCGTGATATACACTGATAGATGTCTTTTTATCTACCAGGACCGCATTTTTCGCGGACCATCCAAGGAATTCGATTGTCTCTCGCTCCGCTCTCCCTTACTGCCCAAAGCATCGAACGCTCCGGCATTCGCGACGTATTCGATCGCGCAGCGCGCGTTCCGAACGTCATCTCGCTCGCTCTTGGCGAGCCGACCGAGACCGCTGCAGAACACATCGTTGAGGCCTCCGAGCGCGCTGTTCGCGCCGGGCACACCCACTACACCGACATCCTCGGCATCCCGGAGTACCGTCAGGCAGCGGCTCATTACACCCATCGGGTCAAGGGCCTGAGCTACGACCCAGAAACCGAAACGCAGGCCATCCCCGGCGCGACGCTCGGCCTCTACCTTGCGTTGCGGGCGGTCGTCGATCCCGGGGATGAGGTCATCGTTCCCTCCCCCGCGTTCACCTCATATGACGCACAGATCGCTCTCGCCTTCGGTACCGCTGTGCACGTCCCGCTGCGCCCAGAGAACGGGATGCGGATCAGCGCCGACGACATCGAGCGCGCCATTACCCCTCGTACGCGGGCCATCATCATCAACTCCCCCGGAAACCCGACCGGCGCAGTAACACCGGCGAGCGAACTCGCCCGCATCGCACGCATCTGCGTTGCCCACGACATCTGGGCAATCTCAGACGAGGTGTACCACCCGTTCGTCTATGCGTCGTCCGCAGACGCCGCACCAAGCATCGCTGGGGCTCCAGGCATGCGCGGGCGGGCCATCATCGTCGAGAGCCTTTCGAAGACGTTCGCCATGACAGGTTGGCGCATCGGTTACCTGCATGGCCCCCAACACCTCATTGAGCAGACGGCCACAATCGCCGAGCTCATCCATTCCTCGATCAACGCGCCGGCCCAGTACGCTGGCGCCGCTGCACTGGCTGGGCCACTCGACGAGGTCAACCACCGCAAAGGCCGCTACGCGCGCCAACGGGACCTGGTGGTCGAGGCTCTGAACGAGAGCAGTGCACTTGAGGTGCTGCCTCCAGAGGGAGCTTTCTATGCTTTCGTCGACGTGCGAAGGACGGGACTCACCGCCGACGATTTCAGTTCACGGCTTCTGGATCAGTGGCGGGTGGCGGTGGTGCCAGGTGACGCATTCGGCGATGCGGGCCAAGGCTTTGTGCGCGTTTCGTATGCGGGAGACTACGACGAGTTGCGTGAAGGCATCAGGCGAATGGTTCTGTTCGCAGAGCAGTCCCACGCAGACATATACAGCACAGGAAGTGAAGCCGATGCTCAGCAGACACCGGCTCACGCCTAGGGTCTCTGCAACATCTCAGTGTCTACACTGAGGCATTATGGACTCAACCGACAGAACGATTCTCTCGACACTCCACGCAGATGGCCGAGCTACTCTGAGCAAACTCTCCACCGCCACAGGCCTCTCCACCTCAGCGATGCAGGCTCGCCTACAACGACTCGAAAAAACCGGGGTGATTCGTGGATATCGGGCGCTTATCGATCTTGAGGCAGTCGGACTGCCAATGGCAGCATTCGTCGAAATCACTCCGCTCGATCCATCAGATCCAGACGATGCCCCAGAACGCCTCCGGGGTCTTACAGAGATCGAGTCCTGCTATTCGATCGCGGGCGACGCCAGCTATCTCCTCCTTGTTCGCGTGGCAACCCCGCGCGAACTCGAAGACCTGCTTCAGAAGATTCGTGGCACCGCCGGAGTGCGCACCCGAACGACGGTAGTGCTCAGCACCCCGTTCGAGGGGCGCGCACCCCGCGCAAAAGAATCCGCCGGCGAGTGACTGGATCATTCGTTCAAATGGCGCATCCCTGACCTCGGAAGAATCCTTGGCCTCAGGAGCCGAAGAATTTCGACCTCAGAAAACTAGGCTGCGTTCCTCCAGCATCTCGGTAACAAGTGCTGCAATCGCGCTACGCTCTGATCGCACCAAGGTGACGTGCCCAAACAGAGGGTGCCCCTTCAACGCCTCAACCACTGCAGCGATGCCGTCATGACGACCAACGCGCAGGTTGTCGCGCTGATTGACATCGTGAGTGAGCACTACGCGCGAGTTCTGCCCAATGCGCGAGAGCATAGTCAGCAGCACGTTGCGTTCAAGCGACTGGGCCTCATCCACAATCACAAAGGCATCATGGAGCGAGCGTCCACGAATGTGCGTCAGCGGGAGCACTTCAAGCAGGTTTCGGGCAACGACTTCGTCAAGCACCTCCGGCGAGACGACCGAGCCGAGGGTGTCGAATACCGCCTGCCCCCAAGGTCCCATCTTCTCGTCTTTGTCACCCGGTAGGTAGCCGAGTTCCTGACCGCCAACCGCGTACAACGGCCGGAAGACCATGATCTTGCGGTGCTGCTGCCGTTCGAGCACCGATTCGAGCCCGGCGCACAGCGCGAGCGCCGACTTGCCGGTACCTGCGCGGCCACCGAGCGAGACGATCCCGATGCTCGGATCAAGCAGCATGTCGATGGCGAGTCTCTGCTCAGCGCTGCGGCCATGCAGACCGAAGACCTCACGATCGCCGCGAACGAGCTTGACCACTCCCCCTCCCGAGACGCGGCCGAGGGCGGAACCGCGCGGCGACTGCAGAATCACACCGGTGTTGACGGGCAGATCCTTCGCCACGCGATCGTCGATCGACTCTTCGTCATAGAGCGCTGCCATTGTCTCGGCCGAGATCTCGCACTCGACGATACCTGTCCAGCCCGAATCTGCCACTTGCTCGAAGCGGTATTCTTCTGCGGCAAGACCGAGCGACGACGCCTTGACGCGCATGGGCATGTCTTTTGACACGACGACGACGTCAAAGCCTTCGTTCGCGAGGTTCTGCGCGACGGCCAGGATGCGGGAGTCGTTGTCGCCCAGCTGAAATCCCGATGGCAGCACCGATTGGTTGGAATGATTGAGCTCGACGCGCAGCGTCCCTCCGTTGTCCCCAATGGGGATGGGGAAGTCGAGTCGCCCATGCTTGGTGCGGAGTTCATCGAGATAGCGCAGGGCCTGCCTGGCGAAATATCCGATCTCCAAATCGTGCCGTTTCCCCTCAAGCTCGGATATCACAACGATCGGAATCACGACTTCGTGTTCTGCGAACCGAAAGAATGCCGCAGGATCCGACAGGAGCACCGAGGTATCGAGAACATAGGTCAGCTCCGCAGTCGTGCGGGTGTCCTGTGGGTCAAAGCGAGTTTCCGACTGAAGGTTGTCGAGTGAAGTCACAACCGCTCCCATCTGGGGCGCGCCCCAGCTCTGTGAGGTGCGAGATGGTCGCCGACGGGAAGTTGTGGTGGCCATCCCGCAGTCAGGCAAGACGCCTGGCTGTCTTGAGGCTACGATGCGGTGTTATCGATGTAGTGGATGACACGGCGCGTTTCGTGTAAACGCCGGGTTAACTCTCGTCCCAAATCACCTATTTCGAACGCATCTTCTCGGAGCACCGTTCGCTCACAAGCCTTGACCAGGCTCATCCACCGAATCGACGGTTGCGCTTGGCATAGTCGCGCAGGGCACGCAAGAAGTCGACCCGCCGAAAGTCGGGCCAGAGCGCCTCCGCGAAATAGAACTCGCTGTTGGCACTCTGCCACAGCAGGAAGTCGGATATGCGCTGCTCGCCAGACGTGCGCAACACCAGATCAGGGTCCGGCAGACCCCCGGTGTACAGGTGAGCATCGATGGAATCTTCGGAGAGTACCTCCGCCAGGTCAGCCAGGGTGCCGCCGCTGGCCTCATGTTCAATGACGATCTGTTTGACGGCATCAGAGATTTCGCGTCAGCCACCATATCCGATGGCCAAATTGACGACCAGGCCGGGGTGCGCAGCTGTTCTACGAACTGCGCCGCACAAGGAATCAGCGAGGGGGGCAGGTAGGCCGTCTAAGGAGCCAACGTGGCGAATCACCCAGTTCTGCCGTTGCGAGACCTCATCGACGAGGTCACCACAAATGCCGAACAGATCCTGCAACTCATCGGACTCGCGAGCTTCGAGATTGCGATTCGAGATCAGGTATACGGTCACAATCTCGATGCCGAGTTCATCACACCATTCGAGAAACTGCACCACTTTTGCCGCGCCCATGCGGTGCCCGAACGCGACCTCGTCGTTCTGCCTGCGTGCCCACCGCCGGTTGCCGTCAACGACAACGGCAACGTGATGGGGCAGAACCGACGTCGACAACTCACGCTGCAGCCGTCTCTCATAAAGCCGGTACAGCAATGGAGTGCGTGCGCGATCATTCTCTGTCACTCTCCTAACCTACCTACATCCGGCTCACTGGTCAGACTCCTAGGATGAGGGCATGGTTGCCACCGACCCTCCCACCGATCCGAATGACTCCACTGCGGCACAAAACGAGGCGGCGGTCGAGCGTGCGGTCCATGCCGAGGAGCCGGGCCTGCCCTACCTTCCGATCACCCGCTCCAAGCGAGAGATTTCGTCGGAAGAGAAGCCGCTATGGCGCGGATGGATTCATGCGGTCACTTTCCCGCTTTCCATTGCGGCAGGCATCGTGCTCATCCTGTTGGCTGATGGCGTTGCGGCAAAACTCAGTTGTGCGGTGTTCATGGTGACGTCGATGCTCTTGTTCGGAAATTCGGCGCTGTACCACCGCTTCAACTGGGGCCCGAAGATGAAGATCACGCTGAAACGCATCGACCATTCCAACATCTTCTTGCTCATTGCCGGCAGTTACACTCCGCTTGCCGTGCTGTGCCTGCCGAAAGGCCAGGCAACGCTGTTGCTGTCGATCGTGTGGATCATGACCTTTTTCGGCATTCTGTTCCGGGTCTTCTGGGTGGGCGCACCTCGGTGGTTGTATGTGGCCATCTACATTTCGATGGGCTGGGCCGCGGTCATGTACATGGGCGACTTCTTTCGGGCGAATTCGACGGCCATGATCCTCATCCTGGCTGGCGGACTGTGTTATATCGTCGGCGCCGTCGTCTACGGACTGAAAAAACCGAACCCGTTCCCCGGCGTGTTCGGGTTTCACGAGATCTTTCATTCGCTCACCGTTGCCGCCTTCGCCTGCCACTGCGTGGCCATTTACCTGCTGGCGCTCAACCCTCCTGCCATACTCGGCTGAACGCACATACGGCTAGCCGACGGCATCGTCGTTGGGCGATGGTTCGGGGATCTGGCCGGGGTTGGCGGATGCCGATGGCGACGCATCTTGCGATTGTTTGGCCAACGCCTCTTCCGCATCCAGCCGCTCGGAGATCTCTGCTCGATATCGCGTCCTGCGCAACCTGCGCACCATATCCCAGACCAGCCCCACAACGGCGAGGATGAGCACCACGAAAACCGCGAAGCCAACAGGACCAGGGGTGATCAAGGTTGGGTCGACAGCCACGCTCGAGCTGGGACTTTCGCTAACGAGCGATGCGATGAGCAGAGTGTTCATCGTCCTATTCTGCCCCGGCTAGCGCAGACCGGCGAACAAGTCGTCTTCCGGCAGGGCCGTCGGCACGTGAGACCAGATCAGTTCGAAGTCTTCGAAGGGCCATGCCTCACGCTGCAACGCATTGGGCCAGAAGAAGTATGAGGCATGCTCGTCGCCGACTTGACTGCGGTGCGCGCGCAAGGCTCGGTCGCGCGTTTCGAAATAATCGGCCACAGGGATGTGCGTGGTCGCGGTGCCCGGGATGTGATCGCCTTCGTCGGCCGCATTGTCTTCGACAGGGTTGTCCGCGCTCACACCCTCCACGCCCGCATCCTTGCCAAGTCGAGACGCCATCCACTCGGTCAAATGCGCCACCTCTTCGCCGCCGGAGCGTATTCCCGCCTCGTAGACGGCTTCGATTCGCTCGGTATTGAAGATGCGCTCATAGTAGAGCTTGCTCACCGCCCAGACCTCGCCGAGCTCGGGGTGGTAGTCCGCGTCGGCCGCGGCTTCAATCGCACGCACCGCCACCTCGTGTGCACGCACATGATCGGGATGCGGGTATCCGCCGTTCTCGTCGTAGGTGATCACCATCTGCGGCCTTTCGGCACGGATCAGGCGAACGAGAGGCTGGGCCGAGATCTCGACGTCGATTGTCGCAAAGCTCAAAGGGGTCGGAAGCTGGCCCTCAGCAGGCAAACCCGAGTCCCGGTATCCCAGCCACCGATGGTCGACACCAAGCACGTCTCGAGCGGCGGTCATCTCGTCGAATCGCAGACCGGGCAGATCCCAAATCGAGCGAGGCGAGGATCGAACTTCGTCGTTCAAGATGTCGCCAGACTCCCCGCCCGTGCACGACACAACGACCACACGGACTCCCTCGGCTGCATATTTGGCGTACGTCGCAGCACCCTTGCTCGACTCGTCGTCTGGATGCGCGTGAACGGCCATCAGCCTCAGGTTCGTCATATCGGCCCCTATCCTGAAACAACTGTAGCGAGGCTCATAGAGCCGAGCCGTATTGTGTTAACCAAGACTAAGCGAGAAGGGCACCACCGTGACCGGCACCACCGATGATGCACCAGCGCCTGAAGCCACGGGCATCCAAGACGCCGGTCCAGACGACCAGCGGGCCGCGCTCGCCGAGCGTTACGGCACGGCCAGGCGCTCCCCCAGCCACCGATTCTGGTGGATCTTTGCGCTTTCCTGCGTCGCGGTCGGCGCGGCAATAGTGACCGTCCTCTCTCTCAGACTGCCATCGAGCAACATCGAGTTCTCGGCACCACGTTATGTGTCGACTTCGGCAACCGAGGTGGATGTCACCATCACAGTCACGATGGCACCGGGGGCGACAGCCCGATGCGCAGTACAGGTGCTCGGCGACGGACAGTCGACGGTCGGTTGGCGTTACGTCGACATTGCAGCATCCACTGAATACACCCAAACGGTGACCGTGCCGGTTCGCAGTGTTCAGAAGCCCATTGCCGCCTCTGTCCCCAGCTGCTGGCTCACCGAATCGTGATTGTGCCGAGCGCCGCTACAATAGTGTTCACGTTCCAAGGGAGCCCCAACATGGCACAGAATCAAGAACCGGTATGGCTCACGCAAGAAGCCTTTGACCGTTTGACGGCCGAACTCGCCTATCTGAGTGGTCCCTGGCGGTTGGAGATTGCCAAGCGCATCGAGGCCGCGCGATCAGAGGGAGATCTCAAGGAGAACGGTGGCTATCACGCCGCCAAGGATGAACAGGGCAAGCAGGAGGCTCGTATTCGCGAGCTTCAGTTGCTGTTGCGTTCGGCCGTCGTTGGTGAGCCGGAGGGCGACGAGGGAACGATCGGGATCGGCTCACATGTGACCGCGATCGTCGCCGGTCGCGAGCTGGAGTTCTTGGTCGGCAACCACGAGCTCGCTGCGGGAGCAGATATTAAGGTATTCGGCGGAGACAGCCCACTCGGCGAGGCGATTTCAGGGCTCTCGGCTGGCCAGTCGACCAGTTACACTGCACCGAACGGCAAAGAGATCGCCGTCGAGATCGTTTCTGTGTCGCGTTACAAAGGTTAGCGCTCGGCACCACACCTGGTGCGCAGCGGCTACCGTTCGATGGGGTCGTAGCCTTCGAGCCGTAGGGCATCGAGAACGGCATCGCGGTGTTCGGCGCCTCGTGTCTCGATGCTCAGTTGCAACTCAACCGTCGTGATCTGTTGTCCCCGGCCATGCCGCGTATGCAACACCTCGATCACGTTCGCGTCGGAGTCAGAGATGATGCGCGAAATGGTTGTGAGTTGCCCAGGCCGATCGGGCAGCGCCACCGTGACGTTCGTATAGCGCGACGACGCGGTCAGGCCATGCCGGATGACTCGCTCAAGAAGAAGCGGATCGATATTGCCGCCCGACAGGATCGACACGGTCGGCCCGGATGCGTTGACCAGCCCAGCCATGATCGCGGCCGACGCCACCGCACCCGCGGGCTCGACAACCATCTTGGCGCGCTCAAGCAGCAGCAGAATGGCCCTGGCGATGTCGTCATCCGATACGGTGACCACTTCATCCACATAATCACGGATGATCTCGAAATTCAGTTCGCCGGGAGTAGGCACAAGGATGCCATCGGCGATGGTTCCGGTCGGCTCGACTGTGACGCGGTGACCTGCAGCGAGCGACGGAACGTATGGTGCGCATCCTTCGGCCTGGACTCCGACAATGTGCACCGTCCTCCCCTGCAACTCGGCGACTGCGCGGGCGGCGAGAGCCACCCCCGAGATGAGGCCTCCGCCACCGATAGGAACGACAATGGTTTCGACGTCGGGGACCTGCTCAAAAATCTCGAGCGCGAGCGAACCCTGCCCGACGATCACTTCACGTTGGTCGAAAGGCGGGATGAAGACGGCCCCCGTCTTGGCGGAGAACTCCTCGGCTGCGACAAGACACTCGGCGACGGTGACGCCAACCAGCTCAACGTGCGCGCCATACCGCTTCGTGGCCTGCAGTTTCGGCAATGCAACGCCGAGGGGCATGAAGATGGTCGCCTCGATGCCGAGTTCGCGCGCAGCCATCGCAACGCCTTGAGCATGATTGCCCGCTGACGCCGCGACGACCCCAGCCGCTCGTTCACCCGCCGAAAGCTTCGACAATCGGTAGGTGGCACCGCGAAGCTTGTACGAACCCGTACGCTGCAAGTTTTCGCACTTCAGGTACACGGGCTGCCCGATAAAGGCGCCAAAGGCCATGGAGCGTTCGACCGGGGTCTTGTGCGCGATACGGTCAATGACCTCCCGGGCCGCCGTGAAATCATCGAGGGTCGGCGACGCAAATTGGTTCATGAGTTGAGTTGCTCCTTGGCACCAGGGCCTTCGTCCGGCTCCTCAGCGCTAGGCCCAGACCTGCGCCACGTGCCTCCACCGACATATCCGATCATCACGTTCGCGGCAGCCACGAGCGGCACCGCAAAGAGGGTGCCGGGAATGCCCGCGACAAGGGCGCCGATGGCAACCGCGAACACCACGCCGAGTGGGTGCACCTTTACCGCGTTACCCATGATGAACGGCTGCAGCACGTGTGACTCGAGCTGTTGCACGACCACCACACCGATGAGCATGAAGAGTGCCGGCCAGACACCGCCATAAACCAGCGCGACAAGACAGACGAAGAGCCCACTCACGATGGCACCGATGAACGGCACAAAGGAGGCCAAGAAGACAAGCAATCCGATCGGAAGCAGCATAGGCAGGTTCAGAATCGCAGCAACGATAGTGATACCGACTGCATCAACGAACGCCACGAATATCTGCACCCTCACGTAGCTCGAGATGGTGGTCCAGCCGACCCTACCCGCGCCTGCCACTGCCGCCCGCGTCTTCTCCGGGAATATCCCTACCACCCATTTGAAGATGCCATGCGAATCCAGCAGCAGAAAAATGAGGGTGAAGATAGCCAACAGAGTGCCCGCGACGAAGTGGCCTGCCGTTGAACCAACCGAGATCACTCCGTCGACCAAGGCGTTCGTATCGGATTGGATTGCCATCTGGACGGCCTCGATAACCTGGTTGATCTGGTCCTCAGTCACATGCAGTGGCGAGTCGAGCAACCAGATCTGGGCCTGTTCGTAGAACTCCTTGGTTCGAACACTCATGTCTGCGAGTCCGCGGCTGAACTGGGTAGAGATCACCCACACGATGGCAACGATTATGCCAAGCAGGACGAGCAGAGCCACGACGACCGCAAGTGCGTGAGGCCACCTCCACTTGTGAAGCCGATCAATGAGCGGTTTCAGCAACGCCGCCAGCAGAATTGCCACAAGCAAAGGGATCACGACAATACGCAAATATGCCACGGTAATGGCAACGAGCAAGAGGGCCGCAACGATAACGATCAAGCGCCACGACCACGCGGCGGCCACCCGCACGCCGACCGTCACATATCTTTTCGATATGTCGTCGACAGGAGCCTGATTTCTTTCAGCGCGTGTCATGCGAACAGTCTAATGTGCCGGTGCTGACAGTCAGCAGGAGAGTCGGGTGTGCCGAAAACGGGGTCTCCCGAGCACGAACCCATGCGCTCGGACGACGCACGACGCGCGAAAGCCAATGGGGCGACCCGCTGCGAAAAATGCACCATGCCAAGCCGCCGGTACAACACACCACTCACGTCTCGGTGCCAGTAACTAGACTGCCGAACGTGCCTCTTCGCCTCCTCAGCCCAAGCGCGGCTCGACGTGTTGCCATTTCCGCATCACAGTTGGCCCAGCGCCGTGTGCTACTAGAGAACGAGGCCGACGCCATCCCTTCGACCAGCGCAGTGGCGCCCGCGCGGCAGGTGGCACGCACGGTACGGCGCATGGGCGTCCTACAAATCGACTCCGTCAACGTATTTGCGAGGGCGCACTATATGCCGCTGTATTCACGCCTCGGCGTCTACTCGCAGGCCGATCTCGATGCCCTCTCTGCCACGGGTGCCCCGCGCGTTTTCGAGTATTGGGGGCATGAGGCGACCTACTTGCCCATCGAGACGTGGCCGCTGTGGCACTGGCGCAAAGATAACTACCGCACCCGCGAGGGCAGGGGGCATGCCTGGGCTCACGAGAACGCAGCATTCGTCGACTGGCTGCGCGAATATGTCGCAGAGAACGGTCCCGTGTCGGCCCGCAACATCGACCACGAACGCAACCAGCGCACCGGCTCGTGGTGGGGGTGGTCCGATGTGAAACGCGGGCTCGAATGGCTTTTTTTGATCGGCGACCTCACTGCGGCCGACCGAAACCGTTTCGAACGGGTGTACGCAACCCCCGAACAGGTGATTCCCGCACGCATCCGCGCACTCGATCCACTCACGCCTGCCGACTCGCGACGCGCCCTCGTTGCAACGGCCGCGGCTAACCTGGGAGTCTTCACCGCCGCCGATGCCGCCGACTACTTTCGCATGACCAAGCCGGAGGCGCTCACCGCGCTCGCAGAGCTCGAAGCCGACGGCGTCATCGAGCCAGTGAGGGTGGATGGATGGCGTGACAATGCATGGATGCACGCGCGACAGCCGGTGCCCCGCCGAGTCGACGCGCACGCGCTGCTCAGCCCGTTCGATCCACTCATCTGGTTTCGGCCGCGTGCAGAACGCCTGTTCGACTTTCACTATCGCATCGAGATCTATACGCCAGAGGCCCAACGGGTCTACGGCTACTACACGCTCCCCTACCTTCTGGGCGATCAGATCGTCGCACGCGTCGACTTGAAAGCTGACCGCGTATCCGGCGTTCTGCAGGTCAAAGCAGCCTGGGCCGAGGCAGGCGCGCCTGCACACACCGCCGTTGAGCTGGCTGCGTCATTGTGGGAGGCCGCAGCTTGGCAGGGGCTGCACACCGTTCTGGTACACGAAAAGGGGAACCTCGCCACAGAACTGACGATTGCCGTATCTGCGGCACGGCACTAAAACTTATCGGCGTTGTCCAGCAATCGCATGATGCGATCAGGCAGTGGCGGGTGCGTGGCAAAGAGCCGCGCCGACAGCCCCGGCTTCAACGGATCGTTGATATAGAGGTGAGCCGTCGCCGTATTCTGCTTTCTCATGGGCTGCTGGTACTCGATGAGCTTCTGAAGGGCGCTGGCAAGACCCTCCGGGTCGCGCGTCGTAAGCGCACCAGTGGCGTCGGCCAAGTATTCGCGTTGGCGAGACACCGCCAACTGTACGATCGTCGCGACGATCGGTGCGACGATGGCGGCAACGATTCCGATCACCAGAAAAACTATTTGTGCACCACCGTTGTTGTCTCGGCTGCGATTGCCCCAGAACACGACTCTCATCAGGATGTCGGCGATGAGACCCAACGCTACGGCGAGACCAAAGACGATAAGAGAGACGCGAATGTCGTAGTTGCGGACATGCCCCAACTCGTGCGCCATCACACCTGTGAGCTCACGATCGCTGAGGATATCCAAGAGACCGGTGGTGGCACACACAACGGCATGTTTGGGGTCGCGGCCTGTGGCAAAGGCGTTCGGCGCTGGATCGTCAAGAATGTATACCTTAGGCATCGGACTGCCTGTCGTGATCGCCAGGTTCTCGACAATGCGGTACAGCCGCGGATCGTCTTGCGGCCCGATCTCTCGCGCGCCTGAGATCGCCACAATCTGGCTACCCGCAGCAAAATACTGGATGAGCGCGTAGATGCATGCGCCCACCACCGCCCAAATCGTTATGGTCCAGTCGCCGAAATAAAGGCTCGCGACATAGCCAAGGCCGGCGATGATGACGATGAAAAACACAATGATGATGACTGTGTTGACTTTGTTCTTGCGTATCGCTCGATACACGGATCAGCCCCCGGGTATCGCTAGAACTGGATGCGCGGAGGTTCGGCGATCGCCGATGGATCCTCCACCTCGAAGAAGTCGCGCGCCGTGAACTTGAACGCGCCCGCGATCAGATTCGTGGGGAACATCTGCAACTTCGTGTTGTACTCACGAACCCCGCCGTTGTAGAAGCGGCGGGCGGCCTGGATCTTGTCTTCCGCATCCACCAAATCCGCCTGCAACTTCAAGAAGTTCTGACTCGCCTGCAACTGCGGATAGGCCTCGGCAACAGCAAACAGGCTCTTCAACGCACCCGTCATCATGTTCTCGGCCTGACCCGCTTGAGCGGGGGTATCGGCGGTCATCAGCGCCGAACGAGCCTGAGTAACAGCCTCGAACACGCCCTTTTCATGGGCGGCATAGCCCTTGACGGTCTCGACGAGATTGGGAATAAGATCAGCACGTCGCTTGAGTTGAACGGTGATGTCGCTCCAGGCTTCATCGACCCGATTGCGCAGCGTCACCAGGGAGTTATACGTTGCCCATAGCCATATTCCGATGACGAGCACGAGCCCGATAACGATGAAGAGAGCGATGAGTGCGCCGTGCATAACCGAACCTTTTCCTTCGCAGCGTTTCGGCCCCAGTTATTCCTGAAGCTCCCCATTACTATAAGGGGGAGCGCTCAGCGAGCCCAACGAAAACGTTCAGACTCCGGGGCAATCTTCAGCAACCTTGGGCGGCGGGGTGCTCGGCAGATAGGGGACGGCATCGTATGTCTGAATGCACCCGAGACCGGGAGGAACGTGGTCTCTCTCACCCCGACAAGACCCACGAGAAGCTATATTATTGCGGCACGAAACTTCTCTGCCTTTCTGGCATTGCTCTTGTGGCACGAACACCACGGGAGGACGCACGCGACGAGAGGGGGCCGGAGTGGTAACCCAGGTTGGAATCGTTGATGACCATCCCACACTGGTGTTTGGAGTGAGCGGTATTCTCGAACTCCAGAGCGACATGGCCTTGGTCGCCTCCGGGGCATCCGTGCCAGAAGTGCTCGCCCAAAACACCCACCTCGACGTTGTCCTGCTCGACCTCTCGCTGAGCGATGGAAGCACCCCCACCGAGAACGCGTTCGCGCTCGCCGCCGAAGGCATCAAGGCCATCGCGTTCACAAGCGGCGAACGTCCCGCGCTCATCCGAGAGGCCAGCAAGGCGGGGGTACAAGGCATGGTTCGAAAGTCGGAACCACCCGAAGTGCTCCTGAACGCTATCCGCGTCGCAGCCAACGACGGTGTTGTCGCAAGCCCGGACTGGGCGGCGGCACTCGACTCCGACAGTCCCTTCGTCACCGCGTCGCTGTCGCCCCGGGAAGCCCAAGTGCTCGCGCTCTATGCGTCTGGCGAGACCGCAGAACGCGTCGCAGCACAGCTTTTCATATCCCGCGAAACAGTTCTCGACCACATCCAACGGATACGAGCCAAATATGCGGCGCTCTCCCGGCCAGCAAAAACGAAAGTGGATCTGTATCGCCGGGCCGTCGAAGACGGCATTGTTGCACCGCAAGGGTAGCGTCGTGAAAGACGAAACCCATGAGGCGATCGATCGGCAGGTCGCGCGGGTAGTGTCAGTCGGCAGTATTCCTCTGGCCTTCGTGGTTTCGTTGCCCGAGTTCATCGGCCAGCGCTCCCATTCGGATGTTTGGTGGAACGCCCTCGGAATCGTCCTTCTCCTGGTCATCGTGTCCATCGGCGAACTTGGCCGCTTCATCCCTTACCACGCATTGCGCATCGTATGGATGTCGATCCCGATACTCGGTGGGATACTCGCCATCACATCCTCTGCCGCGGCCGACACCTCTACCTTGACCAGCGCCCCCTGGGCCTGGACCCTTGAGCCGTCTTACGTCGCTATCCTCTGTTTGCTCCTGCGCCCGGTGGCTGCTGTGCTAGTCAGCATATTTCTCGCGACGCTTCCCGCTGTATCGAGTCTGATATTCCTCGGATCCGTTCCCCACACGATCGCCTCAGTACTGCCGTCGCACATAAACAACTTCGCCTTCGTGGTTATATTCTTCGTAATCCGCGCGCATCTCATAAGACTACGAAGCGCAAAACTGGCCGCCTTCGCAATGGAGAAAGCGGAGCTTGAGGCTCAAGAGCAGGTCGTGCAAAGAGAGCAGATGTCGGCAATGATGCACGACGAGGTGCTCTCCTTTCTCAACACCGCCCTCACCTTCACCGGCACGCCTCCCGAGGAACTCACAGAGCAGTCGCAACGGGCTCTCCTCTACCTCGAGAATCCGATCCCAGCCATGCGGCCTGGCCAGGTCGACACCGCGACCGCGATTCGCATGCTCCAGGAAGGCATCCACAGCATCGCTCCCAACACCCAAGTAGAATGCGTGAGCGAGCCAGGCTTCCTACCGACCCTTGCGGTTGACACGATCGCTAGAGCGGCGAGCGAGGCGCTACGAAACAGTGTCAAGCACGCCGGGCCAGATGTCACGATATCTGCCCGGATTTTCGCGTCAACGCACATGCTGACGACCACGATTACCGACAATGGATGTGGATACGATCTCTCCCGCGTACCAGCAGAGCGGATCGGTGTGCGCGAAAGCATTCAACACAGAATGAGTTCGCTCAGCGGTGGTAACGCCGAAATCTGGTCCGCCCCCGGCAAGGGAACAGAGGTGTGTGTCTCATGGCAGAGGTGATGGCAGCCCGCAAGCCCGCGCCAGTTGGGCTCGGTACACCAGGGGCGCGATGGGCGGTTCTGATCGTCTGGTTTGTGGTCTGCACAACTGATGCCATAGGCGAGCCCGCGCCCGGCGTCCTGCAGTTCCTGTCATACGCTCTCACGGGGGTTGGAACCATCGCACTGACCAGGCCAGGCGCCGAGATCCTCTCCCCGCTATGGAGTTGGATGGTAATCATCTGCGCGATTGCAAGCGCGGCCTCGACGATGTATGGCTCCGCGTCTTTCATCGACAACGGGATGCTCAACTTTTCCTCGTACCTGATCGGACTGATTTTTCCGCGAGGGAACATTGCCGCCGGCGCCATCGGAGGAGGCGCAATGATCGCCGTCATGACGGCGCTCGGGATCCTCATGGGGGCCACGCCCGACGTTGTCGTTACCATGCTGGCAATCCCAATCGCGTCAATATTCGCCGGTGTCATCTGGTACATAGCGGTCAGCCGCATTGTTGCCAAAGAGCGGGCACACCGGAGCGTGGCCGCCCAGCGCGAGCTAGCTGTTCAGGTCTCGGCGGAGGCAGCCTCTCAGATCAACGCCGAAGTATCGCAAATGCTCGACCAGGTGCGTCCCATTGTGGCCGCAATATCGAGCGGAGCGGAGCTTGACGAGGCTCTGCACAGAAAAATCGCGATAACGGAGGCAGAAATTCGCGATCGGCTGCGGTCGCCCGCTCTGCGCCATCCCGTGCTTGCCGCCGCAGTGAGGCAGCTGCGCCAGCGCGGCATCTCTGTGCTGCTGCTCGGCGAACAGGACGATGCTTCCCACGTGATCAGCACCAGCCTGGCCACGCAAATCGCCAGCCGCATCCAGACCTCTGATTTTGACTCGCTCACCATCCGCACCATCCCGCGAGGACGCTATGGAGCTGTGTCGCTGCATTTTCGGAATCATTCGAGCACAACACGGATTCTGCTTGACAGCGACGGCGAGGTTATTGAACAGGGGTAGGCTCGGGCGACCCGTTTCCGCTTATTGCCGATGGGTGGATGAGGCGTCCGGTTGCTGCCTGCGACGGCGCAGCGCGACCAGCACCAGCACCACTCCACCGCCAAGCATTCCCCACCCCACGACCAGCCAGCCGCTTGCAGCCGTCATAGCATTCGTGTCGACGAGCGCCTTGCCCGCCCCACGAATCGAGACCTCGATGTCGAACTGGGCTGTCGAGAATGTTCCCGACGCAGCCCTATTGCCGCCGGTGGCACCGATCGGGAAGTCGTATGTGAGAGTGAAGTCTTCGGATTCTCCCCTCGCGAGCACGAAATCGGTCACCATTGTTCTGTCTTTCAACAGGCCACCCAAGGAACTCGTGCCCGAGACATCCCCCATTCGCCATGACAGCGACGACAGCTCGCCGACGCCATTTTGTGCCGATACGACTGGCTCGGTGATCCGAACGGAGACTTTGCCCTCGCCTGCACCTGAATTCGTGATCGAGATGGTGCGTGCGACATGGTCGCCAGGTGAGACGACCCTGTCTCCAAGAAATGAGTCTTGCGTTGTCGTCGTGGTGGCCCCACGCCAGTCCAGATGCATCGTGTCGCCGACCCAGGAGATCGCCAAGTCTCCCTCGTCGGCGCGAGCTGCATTGCCTCCTGCAACTACCGCAACCAGAGCAACGAAAACCATGACCCATAGGAAGGCGCTGATTCTGCTGGCTGCCCGTATCATGGCTGCGCCTTTCCGGTCCCCGCGGACGGGGAGCGACGCCTGCCCGGTGCGAATATCGCATAGACGGCGTACGCAATAAGGAGTGCCGCCAGGATGACAACCGTGCCACTTCCTACGCCGCCGATCGCATTCAGCGGAAAGCCGATCAGCGGAACGCGATACATGTAAATCCCCTGCACCTGCGCGGCGACGATCTGCGCATCCGCAGCATCATTGTTGTCGCCTTGCGTAGTGAAGACGATCCCCTCTGGGCCGACTCCCTTGCTCACCACGCGGTGGGTGATGAGAGTCGGGTCATCCGATGTGGGCTGGAATGTGACAATGTCGCCGACTGAAATCTCGCTTGCCGCGACTGGGCGAATGGCGATCAGATCCCCCGGATTCAGAGTCGGCTGCATGGAGCCCG
This sequence comes from Actinomycetales bacterium, assembly GCA_015654475.1. GTDB lineage: Bacteria > Actinomycetota > Actinomycetes > Actinomycetales > Microbacteriaceae > UBA3913. The sequence continues at coordinate 8,893 of JAATGV010000011.1, read as the reverse complement.
TGAGCACGATGAGCGAATTCCCGCCGAAAAGGAAGGGAACGACCTTCACAACCAATACCAGGCAGATGGCCAAGGCCAGACCCGCACCCCGGACGACAGCCCAGAACGTTATCCGTCGGGCACTTCTCCGATCTCGCCTTGTTCTTGTCTCTAATCTCGTCTCTGCACTCATCCCGCCCTCCCGCTGCTCATCTCATCCAGGTATGCGTCGTCCAGTACACGCACATTGTGCGTTGGCACACCGTGCGTTGCTACATGCTGCTGCATATTTGCGCTATCCATGACCACGCCTATTCACGCCACCTAGATACGCGGGCCTCGGCCTGGGTCCCGCTGCGATCGGCTTCGCGAGACCCAGGCCAAACCCAACTGCTGGTTCTACGAGAAGTTCCCGACTCCGCTGGTGCGTACCTGAGCGATGTTGGTAGTGACCGCGCCAAGGATCGACGTCGCCAACACGCTTGTCTGATTCGAAGTCGTGGGGTCAAACTCACCGGTAACGACGACCACGACATTTGCATCGGTGAGGGACACAACGTCATTGTCGACTACCGGTATCGAGCCAGCATCTACCGTTCCGTTCAGCTGGTTCGCGGCCTGGACCCGGCCCAGATCAACTGTCGCCGCGGTTCCCGCAGTCAGCGTTTGCTCTGAACCGTTCGAAGTCCACGTGGTGCCGTCGTTGCTGAAGTAGGCCTGTGCCGTGAAACTCACCCCGGTGGCGGCCGTTGAAGACGCAGGCAGGGCAACCTCGACGCTGGCCACCAGGTTGTCACCGAGAAGAGCGACCGAGAACGGGTAGTTCGCCTGAATCGTATCGCCCGGAACAATGTTGTAGGCGGCGATGTCGGCGATGGTGTGACCGTCAAGGCCGGAGACCGGGTTCGCCGCCGCCGTCACATCGGTGCGGTCGGCAGAGACATCGTAATAGCTCACATCGCCTACGGATGCGACGTCCAGGTTACCGTTCGTGATGGTTCCGCCAGTCTGCGAACCTGAATCCGACCAGAGCGCGAATGTGCCGCCAATGAGAAGGCTGACTCCGATCGCGCCCGCGATGACACCACGGCGGCGACGACCCTGCTGTTCGTTTTTGTTGCTCATGTTGTGGCTCCTTCCTAAGCCTGCGTTCGGCGTTTGCCGAACCTGTGATTGTGTTGGCATGTCCCCGTTGGCTCGGGGCCCTGCATTGGTGCGGTCACTTTGGTGTACTCGGCCCCCTCCCCTATGGCACTGTCACGGTATGGACCCATCCATACATCCCGCTGTCGACGACGTATGCCTGCCAGGAATCGCTTGCTGCGATCTCGGTAGGGTCAACCGTGACGGTCGGCGATGGATCGGCATTGGGACTTGCCGTCGACGAGGCACTGGCCTCACCGACGTTGGTATAGGTGCCACCCTCGGTATAGACGACCGTGAGACACCAGTAGTCGGTCGCGATCGTCAGAGATGTGTCGCCTGTGGCGATGCCGACGACGTCTTCTGTCGGCGGCTGGGTAGCCGGCGCAGCTGCCGCAGTGCACGCGTTTACCGCGGCCGAGTCATCGTTGGAGGAAAGCGGGAACAGGCGAATGGTCGACTCGCCGAATACCGTGCCGCTATCGAAGCTCGGCAACTCGGCACTGTATTGGATCCCAAGGTTTCCGTCGGCGCGCAGTTGCACCCGAATCGGGATCGCAAGCGTTCGCTCTCCATTCACGGGTGTCGAGGCGAGAAGCGTCTCCGCATCTTCTGATGTCAGTGTCGGGATGTTCAGCACTTGCGCGGGCGCTGTCGCCGATGCCGATTCGGTGGTTGCCACCTCGATCCGGCCCACGGCGAAACCTACCTTGGCTCCGATACCGACTTGGACATCCGAATCCGTAAAATTGGCCGACCAGAGGGCCCAGGCGCCAACCCCGATGCCGAAGACAAGCGATATCGAGAGTGCGGTCGTCGCGATGAATGTGACAATGGCGTTGCGGTCGGTGCGCGCGCTACGACGGTGCTGCATGCCGGGGCCAGCCGCCGCATCGTGGTGTCGGGTGCCTGTCGAGTTACCTTTCACATCCGCCCCCTACCGCACCTGCGTGAGAGTCACCGTGATGGGCAATTCGGTCAAAGACTCGGCGACCGTGGTGCTTGTAAAGTCACCCGTGTACGTGGGGGCGGCACTCCACCTCACAACGACCGCGATGACCAATTGGGTGCTCACTGTGCCGCCGGGCCCAGTGGATTCGAGTGGTTCAGGTTGCGACTGTGTTCCCAGAGCTGTGAGCGGAACGAGTTGCGACAGCTCGCCATCGTAGACGCGATAGCCGGCGACGCTCAAACCGGATGGCAGCGTCGGGGCCGGTGGCGTCCAGGCCACATTGACCTCTGCCTGCAGATTGTCGCCGGTGAGAACCGCCGTGACACGGTAGCGCAGTTCGACTTCGTCCCCATTCACGCCCAAGAAGTCCGCGACGCTCGCCGCTGTCGTACCCGAAGCAAGATTCGTAGACTTCGCTGGTGTCGTCTCCTGCCAGCTGAAGGCGTCGTTGTCGAGTTGGAGGTCACCGTTGGTGATGACACCGCCCGTCTGGCTATGGGCCTGGTTCCATAACGCATATGTGGTGCCAACTCCGGAAAGCGCCGCCACCAGGACGGCGCTGACCGCAATCGTGAGGGGGCTGAATTTGGCCGGCACTAGCCCACCTCCCCGCTCGCAGTACACACGGTGCTTGCGCCATGCGTGAGGGATGCGACGGGACACGTAACGTCGTTGACGCCAAGCTGGTCGTCAATCACCGCCAATGTGGTCAGCGTGGTCTCGCCCGTGTTGACCACCGTATAGGTCCAGTAGACGGTGGTTCCCGCCTCTACAACCGAGCCAGGGAAGATTTCGAGCGTATGCCCCGCATCTGCGAACGCCCGCTTCGTTACGCTCATGCCGGGCTGCGGAATGTAGGTGAACACTGCCGGAACGGTGACCACTGTGCCGTCGGCGAACTGGACGACGAGATCGACTGGAGTGACCGCGTAGAAAGTCTTCTGCGGGGAGACCACCGAATAGACGCTGTCTGAACCGCTCAGCGCCCCATTCGTACCGCCGAAAGTGACGGAGGACACAACACCGCCGCCGGGCCACTGCACCGCGAGCCCGACCACGGTGCCGCCTGTGGTCGGGCCGTGCACGACGTCAAGGATGACGACGGGCTTTTCGGTGACAGCCGTATTAGAGAGGAGCAGGCCGTCATAGTTGGGGTCATCGCTGCTCACCACGTATGAGAGTGCCGAGGTGCGTACCTGGTTCTTCAGGTCGGCCGCGCTTGTGATCTCAGTCGACGCGCTCGATGCACTCGTTGCAACATCGAGTACGGGATCGACCACCGCCCAGCTGTTGCTCAACCCCAGGGCAACCGAAATGGTAGCCGTTGCCGGGACGCGGTCGGAGGTCGATGTAATGGAGATTGTTCCTGTCACGTTCCCGTCGTCATCGAAAGTATCGAAGGTCTCAGTCGTCGTTACCGTGGCTTTTGAAACGGTAACGTCCTCGCCAGGCAGGATTCCCTGATAAACCGTCAACGAATCCGGCAACCGCGACAGTGGGCTGAGATAGGTGATGGTTGGATCAAGCGCATCGCCGTTCTCGTCATCTGCCTTCGTCACCGAAGGATTCGACTCGACGTCGGTAACGGCTCCGCTTGGCAGGCTGAGTGTGACGACGCAGTCGTCATTCGCTGTGACGACGACATCCCACTCGGTTTCGTTCACGGCCGTGAGGCTCTCGATCACAACGGACGACGCAGAGCAGTTGGAAGTGCCGATAACAAAATCGGAGGCAGTGAGTGCGCCAGGCCCCGAGGTCACGAGAGGCTCGGAGGAAGTCACGGTGTAGTGCAAGTCCCTCTCGTAGGTCGGATCACTCTGGCTGGCCGCCTGGAATACGCGCATCCGCGGTCCACAGGCATTCGCGTCGACCGCCACATACCGCGAATACTGCGACGATTGCGCTTGGCTGCCACCCGAAGTGTTGTTCGCCTGTGTCTGGATGCGGATGACCCCACCCTGTCCCGAGGCGAAAGGATAGTTGAAGGTCTGGTTCGCGGTGACGCCTGAACCGACGGTCGTCGACCCGAGCAGTGTCTCCGCGCTCTGCATGGTGGTGCCGGCCGCCCTGGAACTGAAATAGACATCCACTCGGGCACCAGCAGTGGGTCTGTTCGTGCCCGTCGTCGGATATGCCATGGTCACGTCGACGGAGCACTCCTTGGCCGGATTCGCCACCCCCGTAGGCACGCCGCCGACCAATGCGTAGCCCGCGGTGTTGTACACGGTGGCGGTAGTGGGATACCAGGTCTGCATCTCACGGTTCGAGTTGGCGTTGTAGTTGTTGACGAGTACGCCGTTTGTCGCGTTGTCTGCCGCGGCCAGGGCCGTCTGGCTGGCCGCTATCGTCCTCGACCCGAAAGTGTTCTGTTCGACGGTGACGTTTCCCGTCTCGTATAGACGAATCGTGGGGAACGTGCCCTGCCCGTAACCGTCGAACGAGTTGCCCACAATCGACAGATTGGAGTCTGCCGTTGTCCTGTTCGAGTTCCAGTAGATCGCCACACCGGTTCTCGTGGCCAATGCGGTGTTGACCACGAATCGGTTGTTGCGAATGTAGTTGACGCCGGTCAAGCTGCGATCGGTGGGAAGCGTTATCGTGGCATACGCTTCAGCCTGGCCAGTGGCCTGCGATGAGAACACATTTCCGTTGATGTCGAGGCCTGAGAGGTTCGTGTTGGCGGCCGTGGAGTTATACATCTGGATGGGGGTCTGGAGGCCCGCCGTCGTTGTGCCGGTAAACGTATTGTTCAGGATGGAGAAGCCGCTTACCGTCGAGTTGTACTCGACAGAGACTCCTTTGGCCTGGCAGCCCACGCTGCTGGTCGCGTTGCACACTCCGCTCGCAGCGTTGGCGAAGGTATTGTTTCGCACCGTCAGGTTGGAGATCGTCACCCAAAGCCGGCCGCCGAAGTTGTAGTCGTTGTAGTCGGTCGTGACCCAGGCATTGCGATCGTTGGCCGCGGTATACAGACCGCCGAAACTCGAATTCTCGATCGTGACGTTGTCCGCACGATCGTTGAGAACTATCCCATTTTGCGCGTAGTAGGAGTCATTTCCCAAGGTGAGGTTCGTGAAGGTGGACCCGGATCCCCCCGGCCCTACGTGGATGATGGAGTAGCCCGAGTTCCAGTGTGCGAGACCAGCCACGACCGCTGCGGCACCATTGACGTAGAGCGCCGCCCGCGAGGTATCCAGCGCCGATACATACACTTTGCTCTTCAGGTCGAGAGTGACATTGGGTGCCGATATCGTGAAGAACGAGCCATACGCCCAATAGCCGATGCGTGTGGTTGTCATGAAGTTCGCAGTGACATCGTTGGCTGCGATCGTGATCGCATTCGATATCGACGAGGCGACGGAGATGAGCGTCGACAGCCCATCCGTGTAATAGTTGGCCTGTTCGAGAGCAGCCCTCAACGTACACGTCCCGGCGGTTGTCTCACATTTTCCGTCGGTCAAGTCTTTGTCTGAGGCCGAATTGAAGACGTTGGTCGGCCGATTCGTCGAGACACCGTTGCCGAACACGGCGGAGTCGATCAGAAACGTGCGGGTAAACGGCGCTGCCTGCGCCACAGGGGCATTGACCGTATCCACGACGATTGCGTTTGTCATTGTGAGCACGGACAGTGCGATAGCGAGCCCGGCCAGGCCTCTTGGAAAAGAACGCAACGAGTATCCCCCCTCCTTGACGCTGACTCCCCCCAACCCGCCAACTCCGTTGTTGACGCATTACTTGATTCATCGTTGTTTTTGATTTCTACCCCGACCCACTAAACATATCCGTGTGGGGAGCTGAAGTGACACCCCCATAAGTAGGGGATTCAGCCAATTGCGAGCGCAGTACGTGCCGCGGAGATAGCACAGTCGTGCGCCGCGCCACAGTGGTGCAGGCTATGCCGTGTGTTGTGCTGGATACTGTGCGATGCCGTGCAGCGCAACCGTAACGCTACACACAGTTGTGGCCCGCGAATGCCCCCGCCTCTAACCTGCAGACGCCCCCATCCCGTGACATCCTGCGAGACGGCGAACTGCCCGTCACGTGCAACGCACCATGAGATGCCTGCTCGCCGCGAAATGCAGACGCTCCCACCCGAAACTCTCATGAGTGGCGAGCCCACATCTCGTTGCCTGGTGTTCAGGGGCCCCGCTGTCGCACGTATGAGGGGACGAGGTATCCGAGTGGGGGCGTCTGCACAATGACGGGGTTGCGCCGACGGCGTGGGTGCCGCCTTGCTGGCGTGCCAGTTTTGCACGCCCGAAAGTTCGAGTGGGGGCGTCTGCAAGAAAGGGGATGTGGAGAGGGAAAAAGGAGGTGGAGTGTGGGGTAAGAGAGAACGGATGTGGGAGAAGAGAAGAGTGAGGAAGAGAGGCAGAGGCGAAGTAAGTAAGGAAACAGAAGCAAGGGAGAAAGAGAGGGAAGGGAAGAGAAGAGAAGAGAAGAGAAAAGAAGAGAAAAAGAAGAGAAGAGAAGTAAGGGTGAAGGGTGAAGGGTGAAGGGTGAAGGGTGAAGGAAGGAGGAAGGAGGAAAAGAGAAAGGAGAGAAAGAGTGAAGAGGGAAGGAAAAGAGGAGCGGCAGCAGAAGGAGGAAGAGGGGAAGAGGAAGAGCGTGAAGAGGGATCGGTCGGCAGAGGCCCTGGCCGCGATCGCGGCGAGACCACAGCGACAACAGAGCGACACCGCAGCAGCACACCACAACGACACACCACAGCAACACACCGCACGAAAATGGGGCCCCGGTTTCCCGGGGCCCCATCGTCTAGGCGGTAGTTACTTCTTCTTCGACACCTTCACCTTTGCGGTGAGTGTCTTCGAACTGTAGCCAGCCTTCTTAGCGACGACCTCGACAGTCACCTTCTTGCCCTTGGCTTTCTTCGTTAGCGTGAACTTCGCGCTGGTTGCTCCCTTGACCTTCTTACCGTTGATCGACCACTGGTAGGTCAACTTGTCAGCCGTCGGCGAGAAGCTCGACTTCTTGAGCGTGACCTTGAGGGTCTTGCCGACCTTCTTCGTGCCAACGATTTTGAGCGACTTCTTGGCCTTCAGCTTGTCGCCGAGGGCCACCTTCTTCGCGGCGGTTGTGGCGGTCTTAGTGACATATCCGGACTTCGAGACGGTGATCTTCACAGAGATCTTCTTCCGGTAGTCCTTCGCCGTGAGCTTGTACTTCGTACCAGTAGCGCCCGAGATCGGCTTTCCGTCACGCAGCCAGACCACAGTGGTCTTGCCCGCAGGCGACCAAGTCCCAGTCGTGGTGGTGAGCGTCTTGCCGACCTTTGCCATTCCCGAAAGCACCGGGGCCTTCACCTGAGTGAACTGAGGTGTAGGCGAAGTCGCTTTCTTCGTCACCGTGAGGGGTGCCGAAGTCGCCGACACGACAGCGAACCTCGTATCAGCAGTCGTGACCGTGACCGTCACCTGCTTGCCGACCATATCGGCTGTCGTGGTAAACGTGCTGCTGGTTGCGCCGTCGATTGCTTCACCTTGCAGATTCCATTGGTAGGTGAAGTCGGTGAGGCTGCTGCGCGACCAGGTTCCGGGGTCGGCAGTCAGCGTACTTCCTTCGGTAGAGCCTCCGCTAATGCTCGGCAACGACGTGTTCACGGCTGTGATCGTGTTCGAGTCGGCATCCGTCACGGTCAGGCCGCTGGCCTTCACGAAGAACTGACGGTGTGCAAACCAGATCTGGTAGTACACGTCATTCCCCACAACGTCTGTACGGTCACCGGGGGCGCTCTCGTCGAACAGCAGTGCGTTGTAGTAGTCGGTCACCACATCGTCTGCGCTAATGACGTAGGTCTGCCCGATGCCAATGCTTGACTCAAGCGGGGAGATTGTCTGGATGTTCGTCACACCCGTACCGTCATAAGCCGACGCCTCAGGATATGCGCGGCCGTAGGTGGATAGCGGGGTGGTTCCGTTGTTGGTTACCGTGGTGCCGGTCGTGAGCTGCAGGATTGGAGCATCCGTGGGGCTGTAAATCCAGACTGCCGAGCCCGCCCAATAGGTCTGAATCCACCCAGTCGGGTTTCCGTCTGCATCTTCCTGGACATCCGCCACATACAGCTTGGTGCCCGACACGACTCGAGACGATACCGTCGAGACTCCCTGGCTACCGCTCAGCTTCTGGGCCGGGTCGTATGCCTTGTCAGCCGACAAGCTCGGAGCCGTGTACGCGTCAATGTAGTTGACCTCTGCATCCGTCGCGCACCCGGTCGTGCTTTCGAGGGTCTCGACCGCTAAGTAGCTGCACCCGGTGAGGGTTTGCGTATTCGTGCTCTCCCCCGCATCAACGGCGACGATGTCTCCAGCCGCGATATCGCTGGTGAGCTCGTCGGAGTCAGTCAATGGCGCGCCAAGGAGCTCGAAGTAATGATCCCAGTCCCAGTAGGGTCCTGGATCCCAATGCATACTCTGCGTGGACCCCGAGGCGACGCCGGGAACCTGATCGTGCCCGATGATGTGGGCACGGTCAATAGGAATGTTGTACTCTTCGGCCAAATACTTCACGAGCTTCGCAGAGTTGCGGTACAGCGACTCAGTGAACCAGCCGGACGTGCCGGCGAATCCCTCGTGCTCGACGCCGATCGAATGCATGTTCACGTACCAGTTGCCCGCATGCCAGCCGATGTCTTTCGGATCCAGGTGCTGGGCAGTGTAGCCATCGCTGGCGCGCAGGGTGTAATTCCATGCGAGGTAGTCCTTGTCCATCGCCAAGTCAACTGAGCTGGAATATGTGCCCTCAGTGGAGTGGATCACAATGTACTTGATCGCGGGGCCACCCTCGCCGGTGCGATCAGCAGTGTCGTGGTTGCCGTAG
>JAATGV010000001.1 GCA_015654475.1 Actinomycetales bacterium | reverse complement strand
GAGCTGGTCGATCTCCACCGATGATCTCGTTACGCCTAAACTTGTCTGCGTGTGAGGTCTGAATGGGAACGGGCGATACTCGCGATCTCCACCAAGACCCTGCCCGAGGAGCCAACCGAATGCCCGCCAATTTTGCGCAGATAGCCCGAGGCGATGCGCCGGTACTAATCCACGTCCCGCATGCGGGGACGCACTACCCGGGTGCGGCAGTGGCCCCTTTCCGCGAGGGTCTCGACCTGCGCCACGAAATATCCACGATGGCCGACCTGCACATGGATGTCGTCCTCGCCCGCATTGGCGCGCGCCTCGCCGAGCCGCAACTCGGCGGCATCGTGCCGTATACGCTTGTCAATCCGAACGCAAGAGTCTTCATGGACCCGGAACGGTTCAACGACGACCGCGAAGAGATGAATGCCGTCGGCATGGGCGTCGTCTACACGCACGGGCACGACAGGCGGCCGCTCTATCGCGGCGCCATGGCCGATGAGGAGCGCGAGATGCGGATCCGAGACTTCTATGACCCGTACTCCACGGAGCTGATTCGGCTCACCTCCGAGATTCTGGACCGGTTCGGTCATGTGCTGTTCGTCGATCTGCATTCGTATGCCACCCGGGCACTGCCGTGCGAACTGCATGCAGAGGAGGCGCGACCGCCACTCTGCATCGGGCTGGACGCATCCATCCATGATCCTGAGCCCGCCGTCATCGCCGACCTGGCCAGTCGATTCGACTCGGCAACCAACCAGCCCTACCACGGCACGTATGTTCCGCGGCAGTGGTACCGCACCGACTCGCGGGTACGCAGCGTGATGCTCGAGGTACGCAAAGACCAGTACATGGACGAGGCCCATTTTGCGATCACTGCGCGGGCTGACGCACTCGTAGACGGCATCAGCGCGTGGATCGCTAGGGCGGTCTCCGGATAGGCGCGGTGGTGCGTGGTGGCCTCGTGCTGCCTGCCTCGGGCACTGCGCCTCCCGTACGTTGTCGGCCGTGCGCCATGTCGCACTGACGCGAGAGAATAGGAGGAATGGAAACTCCACCAGCCCAAGTGGCGCTCGAAACACCGCTCGCGGCAATCCTCAGCGCGCGAACGGCGGGATCGTTTGCCCGCCGTCTCGGTCTCGAGACGGTGCGGGACGCACTCAACTACTTTCCAAGAAGATACGCGCATCGGGGTGAGCTCACCGCCATCAGCAGTCTGCCCATCGGCGAGCATTCGACGATCGTCGCCGAGGTGGTCAACGTCACGCGTCGTAGCATGCGCGCTCGCAAGGGCAGCATCCTCGAGGTCACTCTCACCGACGGCACGGGTGTGCTCACCGCCACTTTCTTCAACGTCAACTTCGAACGACCAGGTCTGCGGCCAGGCGCCCGTGGTGTTTTCAGTGGTCAGGTCGGCCGCTATCAGAACTCTGTGCAGCTCACACACCCCGAATATGAGCTTTTCGAGGATGACGCCGCCGAGGGTGTTGCGCAAGACTGGGCCGATCTGCCGATTCCGATTTATCCGGCGACAGCATCGATTTCGTCGCGCATCATTGGCAAATCTATTGCGGCGGTCCTCGATGCGGCACCGCACATTGACGAAATCGTGGACGCCCCAACCCGCGCTGCGGCGCACCTGCTCGACCTGGCCGACGCATACGAACAGATCCACAGGCCCCGCAGTGATGCAGAGGCCCGTGCCGCGCAAGAGACGCTTCGATACACCGAAGCCTATGTGCTTCAGGCAGCACTACTTGCGAAACGGGCCGCTAACGCGAGCGAGCGAGCAACTCCCCGTGTGCCGTCCGATGGCGGATTTCTCGCACAGTTCGATGCGGCGCTGCCGTGGCAGCTTACGCGCGGTCAGCAGGAGGTCAGCGCCGACATCCTCGCAGACATCGCTCGCGACCACCCGATGAACCGCCTGGTACAGGGGGAGGTCGGCTCGGGCAAGACTGTTGTGGCATTGCGAGCGATGCTTGCCGTTGTCGAGTCTGGTGGGCAGGCGGCGCTGTTGGCGCCGACCGAGGTGCTGGCAAGTCAGCATTTTGCGTCGATCGTGGACTTGCTCGGGCCAGATCTGGCGGCGCGAGTGCATCCTGTGCTGATCACAGGTGGCCAGGCTGCGGGCGAACGCAAGCGTGCCGCCCTCGCCACCGCGGTCGGCCAGGCCGGTATCGTGGTCGGCACGCACGCGCTGATTTCGGACAAGACGATTTTTTTCGATCTCGGTCTTGTGGTTGTCGACGAGCAGCATCGATTCGGGGTCGCGCAGCGTGAGGCGCTGAGGGCGAAGGCGCCGCACAGCCCTCACGTTCTATTGCTGACTGCGACGCCTATTCCACGCACGGTCGCGATGACGGTCTTTGGAGACCTGGATGTGTCTTCCCTCCGCGAATTGCCGGCAGGCAGGCAGGCGATCGAGTCGTTCGTCGTGCCGCTCGCCGAGAAGCCTGCGTGGTCGGCGCGGGTGTGGGCACGCCTTGCGGAAGAGGTTGCCGCCGGGCGTCAGGGGTTCGTGGTGTGCGGTCTGATCGATAGCGACGAGAGCGGCGAACGCGAGTCGGTCGAAAACACGATCGTCAAGCTTTCTGGACACCCCGCGACCGCCAACCTGCGCATCGCTGGTTTGACCGGACGCATGTCGTCTGCTGAGAAGGCCGAGGTGATGGGCGAGTTCGTTGCGGGAAGGGTGGATGTCCTTGTGGCCACGACTGTTGTCGAGGTCGGTGTCAACGTGCCAAACGCTTCGGTGATGGTCGTGCTCGACGCCGAGCGGTTCGGCATCTCCCAGCTTCACCAATTGCGCGGCCGAATCGGCCGTGGTGTACATCCGGGGGTCGCGCTATTCGTGACCGAGGCAGCCGAAGGCACGGTGGCCCGTGCGCGCCTGGATGCTGTGGCCGCGTCCAGCGACGGGTTCGAGTTGGCGGAGGCCGATCTGAAGCTGCGGAGCGAGGGCGATGTGCTGGGTGCAGCGCAGTCGGGCCGCCGGTCGTCTCTGAAGCTTTTGCGTGTTGTGGATGATGCGAAGTTGATTGCTGCAGCGCGTGAGCGTGTTGCCGGGATCGTAGAGGCTGATCCACTGTTTGAAGCACATCCGGCGCTGAGGGCGGCAATCCACGCTCAGGTCGGTGATGACCAGGAGGACTACTTGGTGTCCTCGTAACCGCGTTTGTGGCTGTCTTCTTCGACAACGGTGATTTCACCGATGTCGATGATGTCGTCGTTGCGGTCGCGCGGTGCACGTGTCGGCCCTACCCCGGTGGCGGCACTGCGTATCTCGCCCATCCATGCGGTGACTTCATACCAGAATGCGGCGAGGAATCCGACAATGGCAATCGCTGCGCCGATTCCGCTTGATGCATTCCAAAGCCCTAGCCAGATCAGCCCGATCGCGATGGCGGCGGCGAGTCCCGTCTCAGTTGCGTCGAGACCGTTGCGCGAGCGGTTGCTCGGCCGGAAATACATGAGGCCGGCGATGATGAGCAACCCGACGGTGGCGATGACGGCGATGATGAGCAGACCGATGAACCCCCACACCCCGTGCCCGAAGATCGTCCATCCGATCAGCAGCCATGCGGGCATGATAATCGCGGCAGGGCCGAGGGCTTTGCGCACGATGCGGGAGATGGTGTCCATGCGACCAGCCTAGGGCCGATGGCGGCGGGTTCGTATACCTCGCGATCGCTGATCGCTAGGGGAGAAATATTGCTGGATGCCTGCGTAGGTGTGCTTGAGGGTCATGGCGGCGGGCATGGCAACTAGGCTTGAGTCATGTCGCGCGTAGCAGTGTGCCCCGGTTCGTATGATCCGCCCACTTTTGGTCACCTGGATGTGATCGCGAAGGCGGCGCTTCTTTTCGACGAGGTGTGGGCGGTCGTTGTTCATAACCCGGCCAAGCTCACCCTTTTCGATGCGCAAGAACGGGCAACCTTGTTGCGCGATGCGCTCGCGCTCGTTCCTGAGACGAGGGACGTGCATGTGGATGTTCTTTCTGAGGGGCTCCTCGTCGACTATTGCGCGAGGGTGGGTGCGGTTGCGTTGGTAAAAGGCGTCCGTACGAACACCGATGTCGGCTATGAGACGCCGATGGCGATCGTGAATCGCGATCTTGGTGGGGTCGAGACGGTGTTCGTGTTGCCGGCGCCCCAACACACACATGTGTCGAGTTCACTCGTGCGCCAGGTCGCCGCACTCGGTGGTGACGTGTCGGGTTACGTTCCCGAGAACGTGGTGAAGGCGTTGGCAAACGTCTCTGCCCCTATTCCGCAGAGCGACGATATCGACTAACGAGTGGCGAGGCTCGGCGGCGCCAGGTTGGTGTCTGCCGTCGTCGGTGACGCTATTGCGCCAGGTTGGCGACGATCTCCTCTATTTGCTGTTCGAGCGGCTGGTCGATGCTGACGGTAAAGCCCTGCTCATCTGCTTCGAGCGGCTCGAGGGCATCGAGTTGAGAAGACAGCAGGGCGGTAGGCATGAAGTGTCCGGTTCTGAGCGACATGCGCCGCTCGATGAGCGTGGGGTTTCCGCTGAGGTGCACGAAGGTGACGCCTTGGCGACGAAGCTTGTCGCGATAGCTGCGCTTGAGGGCGGAGCAGGTGATGATCGCTGGGTTTTCGCGGGACTGACTCTGGTCGATAAGGTCTGCGATACGGCTGAGCCATGGCAACCTGTCGGTATCGTCCAACGGAATGCCACTCGCCATCTTTGCGATGTTTGATGATGGATGCAGGCTGTCGCCTTCGTGGAAGTCCCAGCCCAATCGCTTGCTGAGCGCCTCAGCCACCGTGGATTTTCCCGTGCCGGATATCCCCATCACGATCACGATGGGGATGGGCTCATTTGGGGACTGCACTGTCGACTCCTTGGCGTCGCCGTCAATTTTAGCGAGTGACGTGTCTGCGGCATAACCATGTTGGGCAGTAACGAAGGCAATGCCCGGTGTGTGGGCCCCGTGCACAGTGAATCCCCAATAGGTTCCCCGACTGACGAATGTCGGTGGCTGCAACTACACTGGCCGCATGAGCAGGCAAGTCGCGGCACGTCAGACATCGTCTGTCGATGTCGACGACGGCTCCGCGCACATTTTGCATGTCGATATGGACGCCTTTTTCGCGTCGGTCGAATTGCTTGACCACCCGGAGTTGAAAAATCAGCCGGTGGCCGTTGCATATGATGGCCCGCGTTCGGTCATCTCTGCTGCCAACTACGTTGCGCGGCGATTCGGGGTCGGGTCGGCGATGCCGTTGGCGATGGCGCGCAAGCGGTGTGCGGGCCTCGTCGTTCTTGAGCCGCGAGGCCACCTGTATCGTCACTACAACCGCATGGTGATGGACATCTTTGCTGACATCACGCCCATGGTCGAGCCGATAAGCATCGACGAAGCCTTCCTCGACGTTTCCGGCGCACGCCGGCTTTTCGGCAGCGCGGGAGCCATCGCCGCACAATTGCGCGAACGGATGTTCTCTGAGACAGGGCTGACATGCTCGATTGGTGTTGCCGCATCCAAATACGTCGCCAAGGTGGCGTCCACGCAAGCCAAACCGGACGGCCTGCTCATCGTGCCGGCGTCGCGTACTCTCGAGTTCTTGCACCCGCTTCCCGTCTCGGCCCTCTGGGGCGTTGGTGCGGTCAGCGCGAAGAAGCTTGCGGGGCTTGGCCTCGACACCATCGGCGAGCTTGCCGAAACCCCAGGTCGAGTTCTGGAGCGCGCACTCGGTGCCGCCGCAGCGAGGCAACTCTCCGCTCTCGCACAGGGCATCGATCCACGCACTGTGGCAGCGCTTACTGCGAAACGCGTAGAGAAGAGCATTAGCCAAGAGACCACATTCGCCTCCGACATCAGCGATCCGGCCACAATCGAGCGCTACCTTCTGCAGCTTTCTCAAGGGGTCGCCCGGCGCTTGAGACACGCCAATGTCCTCTCCTCGACGATCGCCATCAAGTTGCGCGCAGCAGATTTTGCCACAGCGAGCAGATCTCGCACACTCACTGAGCCGACTGCGGTTTCCCGTACGGTTGCCGAAATCGCGACGGATCTTTACCGAGCGTCTGGCCTGTTGGGCCGGCCACTGCGGTTGGTCGGGGTGCGCGCAGAAAACCTGCACGCGGCCGATGGTGGCCTGGCCGGTCCCGACCTCTTGTGGGACGACGAGGGCAAGTGGCGGGCGGCGGACGCGACTCTTGATACTGTGGAAAGTCGATTTGGCCGCGATGCCGTGTTGCCTGCCTCTCTGCTTGCCGATGCGAGCCTTCACCCAGACATCAATCGGAAGGGCGCCGACGGCGGCCTTGATACCTAGCTCCTGGATATGTAGCTAGAGAGTCGCACTGCCCTGCGGAGCTGCTCGATTGTCCAAAGACGACACGATTACCGAGAGAGCCATCGCCATATCTAGAGCTATGTGGCGCCTCAGCGCATAACGCGAGACAAGAACTCCTGGGTTTCCGGTTCCACTGGATTCTCCAGTATTTGCGCAGGCGGCCCCTGCTCCACAATGACGCCGCCCTTCAAAAACACGACACGGTCGGCAACCTTGCGTGCGAAGCCGATCTCGTGAGTTGCCATCAGAATGGTCGATCCTTGTTCCTTGAGTTCAGTGACGAGGTCGAGTACTTCGCCGACGAGCTGTGGGTCGAGCGCACTTGTGATTTCGTCGAGCAACAGCAATACGGGGTTCGTCGCGATGGCCCGTGCGATCGCAACGCGTTGCTGCTGGCCGCCGGACAACCGATCCGGGTAATCGTTCGCCTTCGCGGCCAAACCGATCCGATCGAGCAGTGCAAGCCCACGCTCGTTTGCCGTGTCCTTCGCAACACCGTGAACCTTGCGCAACGCGAGTGTCACATTGCTCAGCACACTCAGATGGGGAAACAGGTTGTAGTGCTGAAACACCACACCGATGTTCGCGCGCACTGCGTCACCCTTGACTCGTGGATCGGTCACATCTTGGCCGTCGACAAAAATCTGGCCATCATCCACTCGCTCCAACAAATTGATGGTGCGTAGGAGCGTCGACTTGCCTGAGCCGGAGGCACCGATCAGCACCACGACCTCGTGTGCGTCTACCGAGAGGTCGATGCCGCGCAGCACCGGGTTCGCATCGAACTTCTTGACGACGCCCCTGATGTCTAACAGGTGTTCGGGCACTAGACCGCACCTCCCATCTGCTCGCGACGCTGCTGCCGAGCTGATATCCAGTCGGTCAACCGAATGAAAGGCCAGCTCAGGGCCACGAACATGAGTCCCGCAACCACATACGGCGTGTAGTTGTAGCTCAACGCCGTCAGGTTCTGGGCGGCACGGATCGCATCCACCGCGCCGAGCACCGAAATGAGGCCTACGTCCTTTTGCATCGAAACAAAGTCATTCATGAGCGCCGGAGTGACTTTGCGCAACGCCTGGGGCAGCACAATGAGAGTCAAACTGCGGTAGTGACTGAGACCGAGGGATCGGGCCGCAAGGCGCTGGGATGGATGCACCGCCTCGATTCCTGCCCGCAAGACCTCGGCGACGTATGCAGAATATGAGAGCACGAGCGCGATGGTTCCAAGCACGGCGGCATCGATGGGGCGGTCGTTGAAACCAAGTGCGGGAACTCCGAAACCGATCAAATACAGCACGATGAGGAATGGTGTGCCACGAAAGAGGTCGGTATATGCAGCGGCAAGGAAGCGCAGCGGAAAGAACACGGCACCACGCAGGCTGCGGATGCTCGCCAACAGCGTCGCGACGATGGCGACACCGATCACCGATACCACCAGCACGCGGAGATTCAACAACAGCCCATGCCACACCTTCGGGAACGACGACCAGAAATAGTCGGGGTTGAAGAACGTGTCGCGGGCGATCTGCCAGCCCGGAGAATTTGCCAACACGATTGCGATCACGGTCGCGAACAGAACCGTGCTGCCGAGGCTCACGAAAAGTGATTTTGTGGTTTGACGGCGACGGAAGTGCCGTCGATCGAGTTCGAGCGCACTGACCGGGGGCAACGGAGCGAAACCGTCACCCCCGGTCACGGGAGCAGATGTCATATCTGTCAGGCTATTACGTTGGAGGTGGAGAGCCGAAACTGTGGCTGCTCTCACTTCAGGACGGGGATCTCGGTTCCGTCAGCTGAGAGCCACTTGGCGGCGAGGGAGTCGAGGGTGCCATCTGCGCGTAGGGCATCCACAGCGGCCGAAACCGGGGTGGTGAGCGCGGAACCCTTTTGCAGGACGATTCCCAATTCGTCGGCTTGGCCTGCGTCACTGAGCTGACCGACGATGATGCCGCTGTCGAGCTCGGCCGCGACCAGATAAAGCGCCTCTGGCAGGTTCACGACGATCGCATCCACCTGCTTGCTGTTCAGAGCCTGCACGGTGTCTGCCTCGGTGTTGAACTGGCTTGCTTCGGTGGTCGGCGCGATCTCGTCGGTGACTGTGGTCAAGCTGGTGGTGCCTGCGGTGACGCCGAACTTCACGGCCTTCAGCGCGTCAAGCGTGGTGAGACCTTCAGCCGGGGAGCCCTTGTAGGTGACGACGGCCTGAGTGGCCGTGTAGTAGGGGGTGGAGAAATCGACGGCATTTTTGCGCTCGTCGGTGATCGAGAACTGTTGGATGTTCAGGTCCCAGTCCTTGGCGCCTGGCGTGATTGCCGCGTCGAAGTCAGTGCGGGTCCATTCGACCTCGTCCTTGCTGAATCCGAGCTGTTCGGCGACCGCATACGCAACCGCTGCCTCGAATCCTTCGCCACTTTCCGGGTCGTCATTCTCGACCCAAGGAGAGTAAGCGGGGTTGCCGGTGGCGATGGTCAGGGTTCCTGGTGTCTTGGTAAGCGACTTGACATCGACGCTTGCGGATGCGGCCGCCTCGGACGATGCAGGAGTGGCTGCTCCGCTTGAACAGGCGGCGAGGCCGACGGCAGCAACAGTGATGGCTGCAATGCTGGCAAGGCGATTGACGAGACGCGACATGCGAATGGACCTTTCATATGGTGCGGGGGAATGGTGCTGGCTGTGTACCTGCCAGGATAGGCCGTCGTCGGGGTACGCCTCAAATTCGTCGCAATGTGAGGTAACGCATGACGGCGGGGCCTAAGGACGAATGTTGTGCAGCTTTGCGCCGACGCCTGCCGCGTTGTCAGGCATCAGCAAGTTTCCAGTCGTCGAACGAGAATCCTGGCGAGACGAGGCAGCTGACGAGGACTTCGTCTTCGGTGGCGAGAGTGCGTTGCCAGGTACCGGCGGGAACAAGCACTTGCGCTTCGCCATCCGCCGGTGCGCCAAGTCGATGGATCGGCCCTGTCGAGTCTGGCTGAGCGCCTGTACCGCCGAGTTGCAGCGGCAGTATTCCGGGGCCGTGCCACAGCCAGATCTCATCTGACGAGACCACATGCCACGCCGACGTCTCGCCGGGAGCGAGGAAAAAGTGGATGAGGGTCGCGGCCGGTCGAGTGCCCGTGGGAGTACTCACGGTGGCTGGCGATGTGTACGTGCGGCGGAACCAGCCGCCTTCGGGATGAGGCTCGAGCCCGAGTTCGATGGCTCGGGCCGGCGGGGTGGGGGATGTCATGAAGTCTCCGTGTGCGTCTGGTTGCTTGTCTCGGCGTGTGGGTCGACGCCGTGCGCTAGGCCCTCGCCGGGCACTATAGCCGCGGGCCCCTGCCACGCTGCAGAAGTCCACCGAATCTCGCCACCGCAGATTGTCGCGGCGTTGTTCCCCGATCCATATCGAACGACGGTTTCTATTGTGTCCGCGATGCCGGTCACCGGCACGTCGAGGAAGGCGAGGTCGGCAAGCGCGCCCACCTGGAGTTGGCCTACCCTGTTCGGCCCGGTGGCGAGCCCGAGCGCTGTGGCTCCGCCGAGCGTGGCCGCCGCAAGCAGCCGACGCGCCAGATCACTGCCCCGGTACCCTTGGCGGCGAGCGATGTCGGCGAGCGCGGCAACGTCGGCGAGGAGGTCGAGCGATGGGCTTGAACTGAGGGAATCGGTGCCAACCGCGATCGGGTTGCCCTCGTGCAGGTAGGCGGCGATGGGCGGTTCGTCGAGGCCGATCACAGCGTTCGAGCGAGGACAGAGCGCCACGGCCGTCCCGCGCGCCCGCAGCACGGCCCGATCGTGCGGATTCAGGTAGACGCCGTGCGCGATGTGGCAGTCTGGCCCGAGCACGCCGAGCTGGTCGACAAAGTCGGTTGCGCTTGCGCCGAAGCCGTCGCGCCGCAGGGCTCGGAAGCTTTCGGCATCCACTTCGCGCCACCGTTCGTCCGGGGTGTCGCCCCTTCCGTCTGCTTCTGTCGCGGACTCGCCCAAGTGGATGTGCAGCCGCAGCCCGCGGCGCCGCGCCAGATCCGGGATATCGAGAAGCGGTTCGGTATCCAGGGAATATGGTGCATGTGGAGAGACGCCGACGCCAGGGGACGCGGGGATCTGGTCGATCTGTGCGTCCGTGCGCTGCCAGCCGCCCTGACGCCAGGCTCCGTTCTCCCAGCCCATGACCTCCCAATAGGCGACGCCGCGCAGACCCGTATCGTGCAGTGCGCTCGCGGCCTCCATGTCGGTGACGACGTCGGCGAGAGCGGTGACACCATATGAGAGGCTGAGGCGGCCGCCCTCCGCGGCGTCGGCTGCCCAGTCGCGTGCTCCTCGGCCGTAGACGGTATTGAATGCGTCGCTCCAGTCTTCGAAGCCGCTGTATGCGACCTGGCCGACAGCGGCCATCCCCGTGTATTGCAGGTGGGTGTGGGCATTGACGAGGCCGGGAAGGATCACGCCAGGCCAATGCGTCTCGGCAACGTGCTGCCCGTGTTCGGCGAGCACGCGCAGCACCCAGTCCCGGGTGCCGACGTGGACGATTCGTCCTTCGGATACGGCGACTGCGCCTCCGGGGATCGCAGGAGCGGTCATCGGAACGACGAGGCTCGCGCTGTACACGTCGACGGTCACAATGATGGCCTTCCGATGCCCGGCCGAACGTCCGTGTCGGTGCTAGCCGTGCTGTGGGCGTCTGCGGTGTGCACGAATTGTGCGAGTGCGATAGCCGAGACGCGCTGATCTGCGCGTTCTGGGATGGGATGAACGCCGGGGCCGAGATCGCGCCCGCGGGTGAGCAGGACGTCGAGTGCCGAGAGCTGGACTCCGAAGGAGAGGTCCATGATCTCGATGGGGTTTCCTTCGCCAGCGGTGCAATTGATGCATCCACCACGATCGAGGATGTTGACGTGGTGCCCGTTCGGGTAACGCAGGCTTTCGAGCGCGAATCCCACTGGTTCCCAGGTGGCGCCGTCATGGCGTATGGCGTCACCCCACTGCACCTCGTCGTCGACTCCGCCGGCGACGGCGATGTATGCGCCCGGCCGCGCTGCTCTGAGCATGTCCGGCGTGATCGTTGCTGCGTATCCCGTTGCAGAGACGATGAGATCGGCAGTGGCGACAGCTTCCACGAGGCTTGCGCGAACCTGATACCCGTCGATCTCGGCGCGTAGCGCACACGTCGGGTCGGTGTCGACGACGGTGACTAGGCCCCCGAGCGCTCGAACATGTCGCGCGAAACCTCGCCCGACCGGCCCGTAGCCGGCTACAACGACGTCGGCGCCTACGATGCTCCAGCCGTCCTGGCCCGGATCGATGATGTCGAGGATGGTGCTCACGCACGACTGGCCTGTGCCAACGGCGTTGTCGAACCAGGTCTTCGAGCGCGCATTGTTGACGGCAATGACGGGGACGCGGGGGCCGCCAGGTTCTTTGGCGAGGTTGCGCAGCCCACTCGTCGTCTCCTCTGCGGCGCCGATGAGTTCGTCGAGTGCACCGGCGACATGGTGGGCCCGTCGAATGACGCGCGCACCGTCGTCGATGAGCAGGTTCAGGTGTTGGTTGAGGAACTCGTCCATGAGTTCTTGCGCGCGGTCGGGATTCGCGGTGGCATCGGCGAAGACTGTGATTCCCCGATTGGCGAGTTCGGCCGCGATTTGTGCGTCTGTCTCCTCTGGATGTGCATAGACACTTACCTGTGCTCCTGCTGCTGCGAGGGTGAGAGCGAGTACGGCGGTCTTAGGCTCGAGCACGAGGCACATGCCGATCTTGAGACCTGCGATGCGCTGGTTTTCTGCCAGGTCGCGTGCCAGCGTGGCGACCACGGGCATGTGGTCTGTGGCCCATGCGATCCGTTCTGCGGCGGTGGACCGCGCTCGTCCCTCCAAGTAGCTGGCGGTGCCCGCGTGAGTGATGGTGTGCGGCCAGGCCGCGGCATCGTGGACGGTGGCGAATTGTCGAACGTGGGCGCCCATCGAACGGAGAGCATCGGCGAGTGCGGCGTGCTGCGGGTCGCCTCCGATCACCGCGTGCCGAGTTCCGGCGACGAGCTGGTTGGTCTCTCGGGCGTAGCGGCGGAAAATGAGTTCCGCGTAGCGAGCCTGGTGGTGGGAAGATTGCGTCACAGTAGAACGGTACCAAGTCGGGCCTGCGTTCTGGTGCCGTATGACGGTTCCCAACGTAGGATGGTGCAATGAGTTCCTCCCCTCGGCGCACCGCGTTTCATTCTTCTGTGCACGACATCATGCACAAGCCCGGACAGTCCCGTCCTTTCGACTTCTCGGCCGCTGCTCCGGCTGACCTCGGCATCCGCCTGATCGGCATTCCTGAGGGTGCTCCTGTCCACGTTTCGGGCCTGCTTGAGTCGGTTCACGAGGGCATTCTGGTATCGGGGGAGGCGTCGGCGCTTGCCATTGGTGAGTGCGGACGGTGCCTTGATCGCATCGAAATGAACTTCGAGGTCGAGTTTCAGGAGCTTTTCGCGTATTCTGTTGAGGAAGCTTTTGACTTCTTTGTTGAGGACGACTCTGTCGACCTCGAACAAATTGTCAGGGATGCAGTCGTTCTGGCCTTGCCGTTTCAACCCGTGTGCCGCGAAGATTGCCCTGGTCTGTGTCCCGAATGCGGGGCTCGGCTTGGGGACGATCCGGCTCATTCGCATGCCGCCGCTATTGACCCTCGTTGGTCGGCGCTTGCCGATCTCCGGGTCGACACGGAGTAGTCAGAACGTGCGGTGTCCCGCAACACACGTGATGTAAAGGATGAAAAATGGCTGTTCCTAAACGGAAGATGTCCCGATCGAACACGCACGCTCGTCGAGCGCAGTGGAAGGCCCAGGTCCCCACTCTCGTCAAGACGGTTGAGAGCGGCAAGGTGGTTTACAGCCTTCCTCACCGCGCGAAGGTTGTTGAGGATTCAGCAGGCACCCCGCTGTTCTTCGAGTACAAAGGACGCAAGGTCGCCGACGTCTAGTCGGGGCTCTCGTAGCTTTTCATGCCTGACTGGCGCATACTTCGCGAAACACTTCAGGTTGATATTGACGACGCGTTATTGACGCGCGCCCTCACTCATCGTTCGTACGCGTACGAAAATGGCGGCCTGCCGACCAACGAGCGCCTTGAGTTTCTTGGCGACTCCATTTTGGGTTTTGTCGTGGCCGATGTTCTGTTCCGCACTTTTCCCGACCTTCAAGAGGGCGACTTGTCACGCCGACGTGCCGCCCTTGTGAGTACGGGGGCGCTAGCGAGCCGAGCGACCGACTGGGGTGTTGGCGAATATCTGCTTCTCGGCCGTGGTGAGCAGAGCACTGGGGGAAGTGCTAAACCGTCGTTGCTTGCCGACGTGATGGAATCCCTGATCGGGGCCACATTTCTCGCCAATGGCTTCGATGCCGCAAGGGGCCTTGTCATGCGCATTGTCGAACCGATGCTGGCTAATGTCGAAGAGCTTGCCGCCGTCATGGATCCGAAGACCACTCTCCAAGAGCTCACGCAACTGCGCCATCTTGGCTCGCCGGTCTATACGGTTGTGAGTTCAGGGCCGGATCACGACAAGATGTATCGCGCAACGGTCGCGATCGATGGCTCTGATCATGGAGCGGGCGAAGGCTCGACGAAGAAACATGCTGAGGCCGCCGCGGCGCTGGTTGCCTGGCGCGCGCTGACTGCGAACTAGGGATGCCCGAATTACCTGAGGTCGAGGTGGTTCGTCACGGTCTTGCCCCATTCGTCACCCACTCTTCGATCGTTTCAGTGACGGTGAGCGATGCGCGAAGCATTCGCCGGTTTGCCGGCAGCGCTGAGGAATTCGGCGCGCGGCTCATTGGTGCACGTATTCTGGGGGTCGCCCGTAGGGGAAAGTTCTTGTGGCTGCCATTGGCAGACGGAACCGGCGCCGAGCGGGGCGATGCGTTGGCCATCCATTTGGGGATGAGCGGTCAAGTCTTGAGGCTCGACACTGGTGATGACCTTTTCGTTCCGCGACACGAGCGCGTGCGCATCGTGTGTGAGCTGCCGGGTTCGAGCACCGAAACATTCGTGTTCAACGATCAACGTATCTTCGGTTACCTCAGTATCGAGCGGCTTGTGGACACGGCCGACGGCGCTCCCGGTGGGGACATCGGATCGCCCGATGTCTTAGGCCTGGTTCCACCGCCGCATTGGGTGAGCACCATTCCTGCCCACGTAAGTCACATTGCTCGAGATCCCGTAGACGCGGCTTTCATCGATGACGATTTCTTCGCATCCACGCGTCGCAGGGCCAGCGCCATCAAACGTATTCTGCTCGATCAGTCGACGATCTCGGGCATCGGCAACATCTATGCGGACGAGTCGTTGTGGCGCGCGCGAATCCATCCAGAAATTTTGGGGAATCGTCTCAGCGTCCAGGCGCTGCGCCGCCTGCTTGCGGCCGTGCGCGAGACTTTCGCGGATGCCTTGGCCGCCGGCGGCACGAGTTTCGATGAACAATACAAGAATGTGAACGGGAACTCTGGGTACTTCGACCGTCTCCTGAATGTATATGGTCGTGCCGGGTTGCCTTGTCCGCGCTGTGGTGCGCCGATTCGACGGGTGTCGTTCATGAACCGTTCTTCGCACTTCTGCCCGAGGTGTCAGCGGCGGCGGTGACCTAACTGCGGCTCAACGCACATCACGTGCGAATAGTGCTTTATGTACCCACTTGAGCCGCAGTTAGGCCGCCTTCCGCGACTGTCTGGGTGAGCGCACCATGGCGTCCGAAGGTTTCGGGTACCGTTGACTAGCACAGTCTGCCCAGCGCGCGGAGAGGGAATCGCATGTATTTGAAGACCTTGACGATCAAGGGCTTCAAGTCGTTCGCCCAGTCCACAACGTTTGAGTTCGAACAGGGCGTCACGGCTGTGGTCGGGCCAAACGGATCCGGCAAGTCGAACGTGGTGGACGCGCTCGCCTGGGTTATGGGGGAGCAGGGCGCCAAGACTCTGCGCGGCGGCAAGATGGAAGACGTGATTTTTGCCGGAACGGCGACTCGCAGCCCGCTCGGTCGCGCCGAGGTGGTACTCACCATCGATAACGCGGATGGCGCACTACCGATCGAATACACCGAGGTCACCATCAGTCGAACCCTTTTCCGCAACGGTGCGTCAGAGTATGCGATCAATGGGGATACGTGCCGGCTGCTCGACGTTCAGGAGCTGCTCTCCGATTCGGGGCTTGGTCGCGAAATGCATGTCATCGTCGGGCAGGGCCAGCTCGATGCCGTGTTGAGAGCCACTGCTGAGGACCGTCGCGGATTTATCGAGGAGGCCGCCGGAATTCTGAAGCATCGCCGCCGCAAAGACCGCACGGTGCGCAAGCTTGAGTCGATGCAGGCCAACTTCACGCGTCTCAACGATCTTGCCGGAGAATTGCGCCGTCAGCTCAAACCACTTGGCGCGCAGGCGGAGATCGCACGTGAGGCGCAGCAGATTCAGGCAACCGTTCGCGAGGCCAAGGGGCGCATCCTGGCAGACGATCTGCTTCGACTCTCTGAGGAACTGGAGAAGCTTGTCGCCGAAGATCGTGCCGCGCGCGACGATCGTGCCCTCGTGCTGCAGCAGATTTCCGAACTGCAGTTGCGACAGAAGACTCTCGAGTCTCAGACCCCGTCAGACGAATTGGATGCCGCCCGCAGAATCACCTTTGACTTGCAGAGGGCTGAGGAACGGTTTCGTAGCCTCTATAGTCTGGCGACCCAGCGCATCGCTTTGCTCGCCGTAGCCTCCCCGGTTCCGGAGGCCGACCCTCAGGCTACTTTGGCGCGAGCCCGGTTTGCGGCAGAAAACGCGGACACGCTCGCCGAAGCGGTCGCGGAGCTTTCGCTGGTGTTCGATGAGAAGGTTGCGGCTCGGGAACGCGCGCAGGCGGACATCGACGCGCTCGATCGCTATATCGCCGAGCAGAACGCTTTCATCACTCAGCACGATCTGCACAGGGCCGACTTGGCGAAAACGCTGGAGGTGGCCACTGGCCGCCTCGAGACGTTCGAGGCACAAGTCGACCGGCACCGGTTGTCGATAGAGCAGGCTCAGGCCCGCAGAGATGCGGCCCTGGCGGAACTGGCCCAGGCCGAGTCTCTTACGCCCGCAGAGGTCACCGACGCGAGCGATGCCGCCGAATTGGCTGTCTCCGACGCCGCAACGGCGCGAGATGCGGTGCGCGAACGGCGCAGCGACGCGTTGCGCGCAGTAGACGCATGGTCTGCTCGGTTCGCGGCGTTGTCGACGGCGCTCGATGTGACGGGCACATCTATTGACGTGTCTGCAGCACAGATCCCAGGGATTCGAGGCATCGTCGCTGATGCGCTCACGGTTCAACCTGGTTTCGAGAAGGCCATCGCGGCGGCCCTTGGAAACCTGGCCGATGCCGTTCTCGTTGACACGCGCGAGGCGGCGCTCGCCGTGGTTGAGTTTGCACACTCGACGGATCTCGGATTCGTCGATGTCGTGGTCGCCGAGCCGTCGGCGGATTGGGATGTCGGCACGTCAGGCGCCAGTGCCGTTGTCACCACGCCCCCTGCTACCGCCGCGGCGGATGTCGTTGAGGCCCCGGCGGGAGTGCTTGGCCTGCTTGCACGCACCGTCATTGTGGACGACTTGTCGGTAGCGATGAATACGCCGGTGTCCGCGACATCTCCCGGACTGCCCGTCACTGTGGTGACGCGGGCAGGCGAAGTGGTGGCGCCGTCTGTTGTGCGAGGTGGCTCTGGCGGCTCCGATTCACGCTTGGAACTGCGGGCTGAGTTGGATGCTGCGGCGACCGCCCGCGATGAGGCTGCACATGTTGTGGCTGCTGTTGAGGCAGAACTGACGGAGGCAGACGCGGAGTTGCGATCGGCGCAGGAGAGGCTCGCAACGGTGAAGGCCGATTCGCGGCGGCGCGCGGCTGAGGTCGCGGCGGCGCGAGAACGCCTCAACCGTGCTCGTGCGGCGGCCGACGCTGCCGAAGCGGAGTTGCACCGACTGACGGAGGCCGGCGCAGCAGCGATCGCGCAGCGTCAGGCGGCGGACGAGGCGCGGCGCGCGGCGGCACAGGCTTTGGAGATATTCGATGCGGAGCCGGCCCCGATCCTGGATGCCGCCGACCGCAGCGGAGTGGTCGATGCACTGGAGCAGGCCAGGGCTGCCGAACTGGATGCGAGGCTGTCACTCGAAACCGCGCGTGAACGCGCGCGTGGCGAACGTCAGCGTGCCGAGGCGCTCGAGCGCCAGGCCCGCAATGAGGAACATGCCAGGGATGCCGCTGCGATAGCGGTCGCCGCTCGCACAGTTCAGCGCGAACAGGCCGAACGGATCACGCTCGCGTTGCCCGATATCCTTAGCCACGTTGGCGATTCGATCGGCGAGGCTCGGTTGCAGGAGCAGCGGCTTGAGGCACAACGCACGGCGCACAATGCCGAACTTGCAGGCTTGCGCGAGCACGTGACGGCGCTTCAGTCTGGTTCCCACGAGGTGACCGAGCGAGTGCATGGTCTGGAGCTTGCCATCCATGATCGTCAGATGAGTGTCGCAAGTGTTGTGGAGCGCGCGGAGGCCGAGCTTGGCCTGGACCAAGAATCGTTGCTCGCGGAGTATGCGCCGAACGGGGTCGTCCTTGGCAGTGCAGCGGATGCGGATGCTGTGCCCGATGCCGACACTGCGGTCGGGAACGACGCCGGTTCGAACGAATCTGGGGCTGCTCACGCGGCTGGCACCCGCATCCATCCCCCCACTGCGTTTGATCGCGCAACCGAGCGCCGCCGCCTCGCAGATGCCGAGCGCAAGCTGTCGCAGCTTGGCAGGGTCAACCCTCTCGCGCTCGAAGAGTTTGCGGCACTCGAGCAGCGTCACAAGTTCTTGACGGAGCAACTTGCCGACCTGCAGAAGGCGCGTGCGGACCTGGTTCAGATCATCGAGTCGATCGACGAGACGATGCAGACCGTGTTCTCCGAGGCGTTCGCCGACACGCAGCAGGCGTTCCAGGAGGTGTTCCCCATCCTGTTCCCTGGCGGCACGGGCACGATCGAGCTGACGGCCCCCGGCGAGCCACTGACCACTGGCATCGAGGTGTCGATTCGTCCAGCGGGCAAGAAGATCGATCGGCTGTCGCTGCTGTCTGGCGGCGAGCGATCGCTTGCGGCTATTGCCTTCTTGGTGTCGATCTTCAAGGCCCGTCCTTCACCGTTTTATGTCATGGATGAGGTGGAGGCGGCACTCGACGACGCCAACCTTGGCCGGCTGTTGTCTGTGCTCGAGTCGTTGCGCGCTGATTCTCAGTTGATCGTGATTACCCATCAGAAGCGCACGATGGAGATAGCCGATGCCCTTTATGGAGTGTCGATGCGTCAAGATGGTGTCTCGGCCGTCGTCGGCCAGCGCATCGCGCGCGAAGAAGAGACGTTGAAAGGTGTCGACTAAATGGCGGAGCGTTGGTCTGTTGGTGCTCGATTGCGCACACTGTTCGGTGGCGGTGGTGCGATCGATGACGACACGTGGACCGATCTTGAGGACACCCTGCTGCTTGCCGATTTCGGCGCCGATGCCTCGGAACGCCTCGTGGATACGCTGCGCGATCAGGTGACGAAGCTGAACGTGTCGAGTGCGCGGGAGTTGCAGGGGATGCTTCGCGACGCGATTGCCGAATTGCTCGCAGGTAATGACCCCACATTGCGGCTGACCAAGCCTGCGCCTCGCGCAGACGGCACGGTCTTGCCTGCCGTTGTGCTCGTCGTGGGCGTCAACGGGGTGGGGAAGACCACCACGATCGGCAAGTTGTCGAGATTCGTGGTGCGGGCGGGCCGAAGTGTGATCGTGGGTGCTGCTGACACGTTCCGCGCCGCAGCGGTTGAACAGGTTTCGACCTGGGCGGCTCGCGCGGGCGCCGAGGTGGTCGGCCCGGCTCAGCCGGGTCAGGATCCCGCGTCGGTCGCCTATCAGGCGGTGGATCGTGCCATCAGCACTGGCGCCGATGTCGTCATCATCGACACGGCGGGCCGGTTGCAGACGAAGGCCGGGCTGATGGATGAGCTGACCAAGATTCGGCGAGTTGTTGAGAAACTCGTCCCTATCGCCGAGGTGCTCTTGGTTGTGGATGCGACCACTGGCCAGAATGGTCTGAGTCAGGCGGATGCCTTCATCCAGCATGCTGGGGTGACTGGCATTGTGCTCACGAAGCTGGATGGCTCGGCGAAGGGCGGGTTCGTTGTCGGGGTGCAGCAGTTGACGGGCATCCCGGTCAAACTGATTGGGTACGGCGAGGGGATCGATGACTTGGCGGCATTCAACTCGGTGTCGTTCGCGGCGGCTCTGATCGACTGAGCGCGGAGAAGCGTGACTCAAGCGTGACCTATTGATTGACTGTGCGATCTCGTTCGTCGCCATTGCGTGGGTAGACTGTGATCGATGCCGATCTGATGTGGCAGAAAGCGGATGGAGGCCTATTCGGTGACACCTGCAGAGCAGTTGTGGATGGAGCACTCGCTGTCCGTTGCCGCGGCGCAGTTTTCGCCTGGCCCCGACAAGGATGAGAACCTCAGACACATATCTCGCCTGGCATCGCGTATTGCTGAAAAGGGGGCGCGTATCGCCGTCTTTCCAGAATATTCGGCTTATTTCCACCGCCATCTCGGCCCGGATTTCGTCGAGAACGCCGAGACCCTTGACGGCCCGTTCGTGGCCCATCTGCGTAGCGTCGCGCAGAAGCACCAGCTTACGGTGATTGCCGGTTTCGGCGAGACTATCGACGATTCTGCTCGGGTGACGAACACGGTTGTGGCGGTCGAGCCGAGTGGCGAACTTGTCGCGATCTATCGCAAGGTGCATCTTTTCGATGCGTTTGGCTTTCAGGAATCCGAATGGGTCGAGGCTGGGCCGCTAGACCAACGTCCCGTGTTTGAGATCGGTGGTCTGACTGTCGGCATCCAGACGTGCTACGACCTGCGGTTCCCTGAGGTGACCCGGAGGCTGGTGGATGCCGGCGCCGAGGTTGTCGTGTTGCCGGCGCAGTGGGTTTCTGGCGATTTCAAGGAGCATCACTGGAATGTGCTGATTGAGGCGCGAGCCATTGAGAACCTTGTCTACGTGGTCGGCGCCGATCAGAGCTCTCCGACAGGAATCGGGCGTTCCGTCATCGTTGACCCGCTGGGTTATGTGTTGGCCCAGGCGGGTGCCGACGAGGGGTTTGCAATCGCGGATTTGGATGCGCCGACGCTTGCCGCGGCACGGGGCAACAACCCGGCGTTGGAGTTGCGCCGCTTCTCAGTGGTTGGGTCGACTGACTAGCGGCGTAGTTTGGTGAGCCGTGTGGCGGCTTCGGCGAGCACGCTTTCGCGTTTGCAGAACGCAAAACGTAACAGCGATCTGTAGCTCTGTGCCGTCTTCTCTGAGGCGAATGCCGAGACAGGAACACCGACGACGCCGACAAGTTCGGGCAATTCGCGGCTGAGCAGTTCGGCATCTGGGTATCCGAGCGGCGCGGTGTCTGCGACGACGAAATAGGATGCGGCCGACGGTGCAACGCCGAATCCTGCGGCTTCAAGACCTTCAACCAGGATGTCGCGTTTGCGTTGCAACGCTGCGGCGATGCTTGTGTAGAAGGCGTCGTCGAGACGGAGGCCTGCTGCGACAGCCGGCTGGAACGGTGCCCCATTGACGAAGGTCAGGTACTGCTTGACGGTGAGGATCGCCGACACGAGCTCTGCCGGCCCGCTGAGCCATCCGATTTTCCAGCCGGTGACCGAGAACGTTTTGGCTGCGGAGGAGATCGTGATGGTGCGCTCGAACGCGCCGGGCAGCGTGCTGATGGGGATGTGGCGCAGCCCCTCGAATACGAGGTGCTCGTATACTTCGTCGCTGACGATGAGAAGGTCGTGTGTAACGGCGACATCGACAATCTGCTGGAGCACGCGTGCATCGAATACTGTTCCGGTCGGGTTGAGCGGGTTGTTGATGACGATGGCTCGCGTGCGCGGGGTCACGGCGGCTTGAAGGGATTGAACGTCTGGCGTGAAGGCGGGGTAGCTCAGCGGAACGGTCACCTGGGTGGCGTGGGCGAGGGCGATGACGGCCGCGTACTCGTCATAGTAGGGCTCGAAAGTGATGACCTCGTCTCCGGGAGAGAGCAGGGCGAGTAGCGTTGCGGCAATGGCTTCGGTCGCTCCTGCTGTGACGAGCACGTTGTCCGTGTCGAGGGCGAGATTGTAGAAGCGTTTTTGATGGTCGATGACGGCATCGAGGAGTTCGGGAGTGCCACGACCGGGGGGATACTGGTTGACGCCTGCGTCAATAGCCTTTTTGGCTGTGTCGAGCACTATTTGGGGGCCGTCCTGGTCGGGGAAGCCCTGGCCGAGGTTGATGGCTCCGGTGCGCGTGGCGAGCGCGGACATTTCGGTGAATATGGTGGTGGCGATTCCTCCATCGGGGTTGAGGAGGCGTGCCGCCCGGGCTGTCTCTTGCCAGGATCCAGGTACAGGCACGGTGCCCTTCTTTCTCTGCTGGTGTGCACAACAACCTTACTCATCCTGTGCATGCCGAACCGCTGTCGGCGTCATGATGCGTCATGGTCTGGGGCATCCACGGAGCACTCGACAAAGGGATAGTTCACATTCAGGTCAGTGTCGGGAATTTCACAGGAAGCCCGGCGAGCATGGTCTTGCATCGAAAGGAACCCACAATGACCAACCCGAGTGATGACACGACGCCAAGTAACGAGACTCCTCGCACACCGGAGTCCGCACAACCATCCACGGACGCCGCGGTTTCCTCCGAGGCGGAGAATGTGACGGGATCGACGGAGTCGGCTATTCCGATCTCCCCGGTTCCCGCGCCAGGAGAAGTCCCTCCGGCGACGCCGCAGGCACCTGCATATCCGGCTGCGCCTACATCTGCCGCCGGATATACGGCACCGCCGGCGAATGCCTACGGCCAGTTTGCGCCGACCGCTCCGCAGCATTCCGCTAGCGCCTCCACGCCTGCCGCGCCGGATCGACAATTGCCCCGCTTTGGCGAATATGCGGCGCAAGCTTCTAACCCCGTTCCCCCAAGCGAACCGATCGCCCCAACACCAGGTGCCCCGTATCCTTCGAGCTACGGCACCGCGCCTGCGAATCAGCCAGGACCTGATGTGCAGCACACCGGTCCGACTGCCCCGCTTCCTCCCGTCTTCGGCGGAGCCGGCCCCGAGAAACCATCTGCACCAAAGAAGCGCGCAGTGAGCCCCATTGCAGCCCTCGTCATCGGCGCGATCGTCGGTGGCGCTGCGGGCGGTGGAGTCGTCTGGGGCGTGACGAGCGCCACCTCGAATACACAAGCCTCTAGCACGGTGAGCACAACCGGAACGACCACCAACCTCGTGGTGAACAACACGGATTCGGTCAACGCCATTACGGGAGCGGTCGCGGTCGCGCAGCCCTCTGTGGTGACCATCGAATCGAGTTCTGGCAGTTCGTCGAACAACTCGTCGAGTGGCTCGGCCACAGGTTCGGGTGTGATTCTCACATCAGACGGCTACATTGTGACCAACAACCACGTTGTGACTATAGACGGAGAGACGAGCACACCGTCGCTGAAAGTCATATTGAGCGATGGCACCGTCTACTCCGCTGAAGTCGTCGGGCTCGACGCAACCTACGATCTCGCTGTCATCAAGATCGATGCGAGTGGCCTCACAGCCGCAACCTTCGCCGACTCGAGCAGCCTCAACGTTGGCGACACCTCGATCGCGATCGGGGCACCCCTCGGCCTGTCGAACACAGTGACGGATGGCATTGTCTCGACCCTCAACCGGGGCATCACCGTTCAGTCATCCGAAGCATCCACGGGCGACGACCTCGACTCTGGCTCTGGCAACGACGGCGACGTGTGGGGCTTCGATTTCGGCCAGAACAGCCCGCAATCGAGCTCAGCCGCAAGCTACATCTACCTGAGCGTCGTACAAACAGATGCGGCGATCAACCCAGGCAACTCTGGTGGCGCGCTTGTCAACACGAAGGGCGAAGTGATCGGCATCAATGTGGCGATCGCATCGGCAGGCAGTTCGTCATCGAGTTCGTCGTCCGGCAGCATCGGCGTGGGCTTCGCTATCCAGAGCAACGTTGCGAAGCGCATCACAGATGAGATCATCGCCACGGGCAAGGCAACGCACGGTTTCTTTGGTGCGAGCGTGCAAGACAGCTCGTCGACTGGATCGCTTGGCGTCGCACTTGCGGATGTGACCTCGGGCCAGGCCGCTGCGGCCGCTGGCTTGAAGAAGGGGGATGTCATCACCAGCTTCAACGGGGTGCGGGTCACGGATTCCACCGAACTGACAGCGCTCGTGCGAAGCCTCGCACCGGGCACGGAGGTCGAGGTGGCATACACCCGGGATGGTTCGTCACAGAAAACGAGCGTCACACTCGGTTCCTATGAGGACTACGTGTCGTCCCAGGCAAGCTCGAGTAACTAGAGATAACTGCGGTCAACCGAGCAAAACCCGACACCGGCATCCATCCACTTCTCCTGAGCCGAGCAAAACCCGACAGATTCTGGCCGAATCTGTCGGGTTTTGCTCGGCTCAACGCACACCTCCCGGATCGGTTGTCGGGTTTTGCTCGGTTGAGCGCCAAACGTTGGGTGTGCAGTATCGGCACAGGTAGTGCGCGATCGTGCTTAGTGTTTTAGGCTGGGACACGTGAGTAGCCTTGACGATCCATTCGAAGAATTTGAGCGCGAGTTTGAGGGCGGCGGCACGGCCGTGCTCGAACGACAGTTGCAGCAGGAGGTCACGGAAGAAGGCGACCACGATCTGTTCGCCCACTACGTGCGCAAAGAGAAAATCGTCGAGTCGGCCGTCACCGGCGCACCAGTGATCGCCTTGTGCGGCAAAGTGTGGACCCCCGGCCGTGACCCGGAGAAGTTCCCGGTTTGCCCCGAGTGCAAAGAAATCTACGAATCACTGAAGCGCGACTGACCGCCAGGAGCGATCTGGGCCGCCCGACTGGAGCCCCTGGGTAACCGCCCCGTGGCATCCACGACCCAGCGGCCTGGCGATCCAGCTGCTCTGGTGGTGCCCAGAAACGAGCTAATGCTCGAAAACCGTCGGAACAACGGCCTAATGCTCGAAAACGGTGGGGATGGCCGCATCGCCCCGTGTCAATCGGCGTCCCTGTGCGGGCAACTCGGCCATCGCTTGGCGGTGAAACTCGCGAGCATTCACTAATCCGGTGCTTCCGACGAAGGCCTCGACCGGTTCTCCGTTCGTGGCGAGCACTGTCAGCAGGTTGCGGTCGGCGCTTCCGTCGCTGACTCCGCGATCGACTCCGATCATCTCAGCTTCGGCGATTCCGCGGGAGTTCAGGCGTCGCATGGCGGTCTTCCTGCCGCCAAAGTGTGCTTTGCCTGCTGACGTCTTTTGCACGGGAATCCAGCGACCACTTTCAGTTTGCCGCGAAGTCAATTTGTATACCATGCCGCATGTTGGGGCGCCCCCGCCGGTGAGTACCGATGTGCCCACCCCGAACGAGTCGACCGGGCTTGCCGCGAGCGCGGCGATCGAGTATTCGTCGAGATCGTTCGTGACGGTGATCTTGGTGGATGTCGCGCCGAGGCTGTCGAGCAGGTTCCGCACAGCCGTCACGGTGGGCACAAGGTCGCCTGAGTCGATCCGAACCGACCCGAGCTCTGGCCCCGCGACCGCAATGGCGTTGCGCACGCCTTTGTCGATGTCGAATGTGTCGACAAGCAGCGTCGTTCCCGTGCCCATTGCCGCGATCTGCGACCGGAATGCGTCCTGTTCGGTCTCATGGAGCAACGTGAATGCGTGCGCAGCAGTGCCCATGGTGGGGATGTCGTATTGCCGTCCCGCTTCCAGATTGGATGACGAACTGAAGCCTGCGAGGTATGCGGCACGGGTGCCTGCGACGGCTGCCCATTCGTTGGCTCGACGTGAACCCATTTCGGCGATCGGTCGCCCGCCCGCCACTGAGACCATCCGTGATGCTGCGCTGGCAACGGCGGAATCGTAGTTGTATACGCTCAGCGCGTATGTTTCGAGAATCACCCCATGGGCGAAGTCTGTCTCAAGCGTGAGGATGGGGGAGTGCGGGAAATAGAGGTCACCTTCGCGGTATCCGAACGCTGTCCCGGTGAACCGGTAGTCCGCCAGGAAGGCGAGTGTCGCATCGCTCACCACATGATTGTCTGAGAGCCACGAAAGTTCGTCGTCGCCAAAGCGGAACGCAGCGAGGCCTTCCAGAAAGCGGCCGACTCCCGCTACGACGCCGTATCGGCGGCCGCTCGGCAATCGGCGTGAGAACAGTTCGAACAGACACGGGGTTTTAGCAGTGCCGTCGGCAAGCGCGGCATCCAACATGGTCAGTTCGTATCGGTCGGTCAGGAGCGCGGTTGACTCATTCACCCCCCAAGCCTATTCTCTTTGCGCGCAATATTGCGTGCACTGGTGGATGTCACAGGTTGCGTCTTTTGGAGGCCGTAGGCTTGGTGCCCTGAGAGAGAGGCATTAGTGGTGACACAGTTTAGGAAAGACGGCCGTACGGCCGATCAGCTTCGGCCCGTGACGATTGAACGTGGCTGGAGTGCGCAGGCAGAGGGGTCGGCGTTGATCAGCTTTGGCGGAACTCGGGTGCTGTGCACGGCGTCGTTCACGCGCGGCGTTCCTCGCTGGAAGACGGGGTCTGGCTCAGGATGGGTGACTGCAGAGTATGCGATGTTGCCACGGGCGACGGGTAGCCGCAACGATCGCGAATCGGTGAAGGGGAAAATCGGGGGGCGCACGCACGAGATCTCGCGGCTGATCGGCCGCAGCCTTCGCGCGGTCGTCGACGTGAAGGCACTCGGTGAGAACACGATCGTCCTCGACTGCGACGTGCTGCAGGCCGATGGCGGTACACGAACGGCGGCGATCACCGGCGCCTTCGTTGCCTTGACCGATGCGATCGAATGGGCGCGTGCGCAGGGCTTCGTCGGGAAGAAAGCAGTTCCGCTCCGTGACAGCGTGTCGGCTATTTCGGTGGGCATTGTTGACGGGATGCCTCTGCTTGACTTGGCATATGTCGAGGATGTGCGGGCCGAGACCGACATGAACGTTGTCGTTACAGGTGACGGCCGGTTCGTCGAGGTGCAGGGAACTGCCGAGGGCGCGCCGTTTGACCGCACTGAACTGAACAACTTGCTCGATCTCGCGCTTTCGGGCACGAAAGAGCTGGCGAGCATCCAGGCTCTCGCTCTGGCACGGGATCTGGGTTAGGGGATAGGCAGCATGGTTCAGATTGTTCTGGCGACCCATAATCCGCACAAGCTTGCAGAGTTCCGCACGATTGTCGGGCAGGCCTTGCCTGGTGTGTCGATTGATGAATACGTCGGCCCGGAGCCGATCGAGTCTGGGTTGACCTTTACGGAGAACGCCCTTATCAAGGCGCGCGCGGCCGCCGAATCCACAGGACTCCCCGCATTGGCCGACGACTCCGGGATCTGTGTCGATGCGCTGTCCGGCATGCCAGGCGTTTTTTCGGCGTACTGGGCTGGCCATGCCAAAGATCCGGTGGCGAATCTTGAGCTTCTGCTTGATCAGCTCGCCGACATCCCCGAGCCGGAAAGGCGAAGCGCCCAGTTCGTCGCTGTGCATGCGCTGGTTGTGCCCGGAGAAGGCGGTGGTGATGGCGGGGAGCATGTTGTCCAGGGAATCTGGCCTGGTCGGCTTGCGAACGTGCCGAGCGGTGTAGGCGGTTTCGGTTACGACCCAATATTCATCCCGGAGGGCGGCGCGCGTTCTGCCGCCGAACTGAGCGAGGCCGAAAAGGCTTTGGGCTCGCACCGGCGGCGCGCGTTCGACGCTCTCATCCCCGTACTCGTCGAGACGATGTCGGGGCAATAATCTGTTAATAATGGGACGGTAACATGGCTGGATGTCTACTTCCGTTTCCCCCCAAAAACGTGTTCTTGTTACCGGCGCTTCGTCTGGCATTGGTGCTGCCACAGTGCGTCGGCTGGTTGCCGACGGGCTTTCGGTGCTCGCGGTCGCGCGGCGTGCCGATCGGCTTGCCGAGCTTGCGGCAGACACCGGTGCCGACATTTTTGTAGCGGATATCACAAGCCAGGA
This sequence comes from Actinomycetales bacterium, assembly GCA_015654475.1. GTDB lineage: Bacteria > Actinomycetota > Actinomycetes > Actinomycetales > Microbacteriaceae > UBA3913. The sequence goes on along the minus strand of JAATGV010000001.1, from coordinate 56,431 downwards.
CGATGTGGATGCGCTCGTCGCTTTCGCCGAGACACTCGGAGGCGTTGACGCTGTAGTGAATAACGCTGGTGGGGCGTTCGGCCAGGAGCCCATCGACCAGACGGATCCAGAGAATTGGCGTCGCATGTATGAGGTCAATGTGCTTGGCACTTTGCGCGTTACTCAGGCGTTCTTGCCCATGCTGCGCGCGCGGGGAGGCGGCGACATCTTGTTTGTCACATCCACCGCATCGATCATGGCGTATGAGGGCGGCGCGGGCTATACCGGTGCGAAGCATGCCGAGAAGATGATCGCCCGCACTTTGCGCCTCGAACTGGTCGGCGAACCCATTCGCGTGCTTGAGGTCGCGCCAGGCATGGTGCACACCGCCGAGTTTTCGCTGACGCGTTTTGCAGGCGATCAGGATCGCGCGGACTCGGTTTATGACGGGATGGATCCGCTGGTGGATGAGGACGTCGCTGATGCGATTGCGTGGTCGTTGTCCCGGCCGGCGAATGTGAACATCGACACGATCGTGCTTCGGCCGACGCGCCAGGCATCCAACTACAAGACTGCGCCGAAGAAGAGCTGACTGGGGCGAGGCAGCGCTTCGCGGTTTCAGGAGGCCGCCGTGGTTGGTCTTCTTTAGATTATTTAGGAGTCATGGGTAAACCAACCTGCTCTTTGCGGGCTCGTCCTTATCTGTCGCTGTCCCGAATACGTATTTGTTCATCGGTGCATAAGATTCCGTGCAGCTGCTATGCCCCGACAAGCGTGCATGCAACGTGGAACACGAACGGTCGCGCCCAAAATCGGTACACGAAAGCTCCGCCTCGCCGAGTGGCAAGAAATTGCTCACGTATTGGCTATGCTCCTGTAATAGGTAATGCAAAGGAGTTTCATAGCCCTCCACACTTTGTCCCCAATCGGAATTGAGCGCGGCTTAGCATCGGGAAGGAACGAAAATTATGGATAAGTCCGCTCGGTTCGGAGTTTCGCAGCATTGGCGCAAGCCGCTTGTGGCCCTCTCCGCGATTGCGCTCATGGCTGGATCGTTGGTTGTGCCCATGACCGCGGCCAATGCCAGCGTTGTCTCGGCCTCGCTGACGGTGAAGAAGTCAATCGGGACTGACTCATGCGACGGTGTGGGTGCGGTACTCAAGCTGACGGGGTTGGGCCAGCAGGAAGATTGGATGCTGAGCGGTATCGATCCGGTGGCCTTCGACTATGGGTCCGGCTCGGGCACGTTCAGTGTGGATCTGTTCTTTTGCGAGAGCTACTCTCCGGGCGTCCACAAATTCTCGCTCGATTTGGAGACCTCTTCAGGCAACAGGACAGTTTCCGGGTCCGTCGTCGTGATAGGGAAGCCGTCGGCTTCGTTCACCTCTTTGAAGGTGGGAGCGAAGTCTCTTTCTGGAAAAGTTGGTTACAAAAAGTTTTTGTCGGGCAAGAAAGTTAGCATCTTTTTCAAGCATTCGGGCTCGAGTAAATACAAGAAGTTAGGGTCTGCAAAGATATCCCATTCTGGGACGTGGAAGCTGAAGAAGGCCGTTAAGCCAGGCAAGTACTATGTCTTGGTCCCGAAGAGCAAATACACCGCTAAGACGAAGTCATCGGTCAAGACTGTGAAAGCTGCTAAGACCGTGAAGGTCGCCAAGAAGAAGGCCACCAAGAAGAAGACCACGAAGAAATCTTCCTCCGGCACCTCCTCGTCGTTCTATGCGAACTGCACCGCGGCAAGGGCGGCTGGTGTTACCCCCATTTTTGCTGGGGAGCCGGGATACAGCAGCAAACTCGATCGCGATGGTGACGGAATCGCATGTGAGTAGCCCGCGAGTTCCTCACATTCAGCGAGCCGCGGCGATCAGCTCAAGCGTGACACCCCGAGCCCCGGCCGCATCCTTGGCCTCGGCGTCATATGCGCCAGTGATCGGGACGACCATAACCTCGTCGAGGCCGAAACGCGCAGCAAACTGCGTCGGACCGGCGGCCACTTCCGCCCCGGTTCCTACGAACCAACTGCGGCGGCCCGCCTGCATCTGCGCCTCCGAAGCAGCAAACGATGCTGCGTCCGCGATCGACTGCTCGACTGTTTCGATCGGCACGAGCGGTAGCCCTTGGCGCATGCGGGCGTTCATTCGCATATGCGGTAACGCGCGTTCCTCGGCCTCGGCGGTGCTTGGTGCGGCGACGACATTGGCTGTCAGGATGGTGCGTGGCGCATCCAGCCACTCGCTCGCCTGAAACTCGTTGCGGTAGATGCTGAGCGCCTGTTCCGCGCCAAGCCCCGCGAAGTGGTTGGCGAACACGTAAGGCAATCCCATGCGCGCAGCAAGATGCGCCGAATAGTCGCTTGACCCGAGCAGCCACACATCGGGAGCTTCGGTGGATGCGGGCGTCGAGTGTACGTCGTACGTGCGGCCGGTCGTGAATGTGATCCTCGCCCCGGCCGGCTGGAGCATGCCGATGATGTCGTGGATGTGGTCAGGGAAATGGTCGACGTCGCTGGTTGTGCCTGAGGTGCGAAGCAGTTGGGTGACAACGGGATCGCTGCCAGGCGCGCGACCGAGGCCGAGATCGATGCGGCCGGGGGCAAGCGCCTCGAGCGCAGCAAACTGTTCGGCGACGAGCAGCGGTGCGTGGTTGGGAAGCATGACTCCGCCAGAGCCAAGTCGAATGTGGGTGGTGCGCGCAGCTGCCGCTGCCGCGAGCACTGGCGGCGTTGTCGAAGCAACGGCGGGCATGTTGTGGTGCTCGGCAAACCAGTAGCGGCGGTACCCGAGTTCGTCGGCGCGCTGCGCGAGCGCCATCGAGGATGCGACGGCTTCGGCACTGGTCTGCGCCGTGCGCACCGGAACGAGGTCGAGCACCGAGAGCGCGGGCGTGGTTGAATCGGTTGTGCTCATCACAATGGTGCAACCGGTGCACGCTTCCGGCTATTCCGCGCGGTGTCTGCCGGCGCAGGCAGCTGTGCCGACGCGGGCACGTCTGTCTCCAACACGCGGAGGTGCTGTCGCACACTTATCGCCGGTGTCAGTGCCCGGCGCTAGCATTAATCCATGCCAGCACCCCTCGAAATCTTGCACACGGTGTTCGGGTATGACGAGTTTCGGGGCAAGCAGGCCGAGATTATCGATCATGTCGTGGCTGGTGGCGACGCGCTCATCCTGATGCCAACCGGTGCAGGAAAATCGCTGTGCTTTCAGGTCCCCGCGCTGGTACGGCCCGGTGTCGGTGTGGTGATTTCACCCTTGATCGCGCTCATGCACGACCAAGTATCGGCGCTGGCGGCTGCGGGCGTTCGTGCGGGCTTTCTCAACTCGACCCAGAGCGCGGAAGAGCGCCACGACACCGAACAGGCCGCTATCCACGGCCAGCTTGACATGCTGTATCTTGCGCCGGAACGCCTTGGGCTCGACCGCACGCTCTGGCTGCTCGACCAGATTTCGATCGCGCTCTTCGCCATCGACGAGGCGCACTGCGTTTCACAATGGGGGCATGACTTTCGGCCAGACTATTTGAGGCTCTCAATGCTTCACGAGCGCTGGCCCGCTGTGCCGCGGGTTGCGCTGACCGCGACGGCGACGCCGGCAACCCAGCGCGAGATCGTCCAGCGGCTTGAGCTGGGCGACGCTCGGCTCTTCGTATCCAGCTTTGACCGGCCGAACATCCAATACCGCATCGAGGCCAAGAACCAACCCATTCAACAGCTCGCGCGCTTCATTCATGGTGAGCACGATGGCGACGCAGGCATCGTGTACTGCCTGTCGCGTGCCTCAGTGGAGAAGACCGCGGTGGCGTTGAACAAGAACGGCATCACTGCGCTGCCGTACCACGCCGGATTGCCCGCGGACGTACGGGCCACCAACCAGTCGCGCTTTCTGCGCGAAGATGGCGTCGTGATGGTTGCGACCATCGCCTTCGGCATGGGCATCGACAAACCCGATGTGCGCTTTGTCGCCCACCTCGACTTGCCCAAGAGCATTGAGGGCTACTACCAGGAGACAGGCCGGGCCGGTCGAGATGGCTTGCCTGCAACCGCGTGGATGGCGTATGGGCTTCAGGACGTGGTGCAGCAGCGCCAGATGATCGAACGCTCCGAGGGCACAGCCGACCATAAGCGCGTACTTGGGCAGCAGTTGGATGCGATGCTCGCCTTGTGCGAGACGCTCGGGTGCCGCCGCGTCTCTTTGCTCGACTACTTCGGCGAGTCGAGCACGCCGTGTGGCAACTGCGACACCTGCCTGACGCCGCCCGAGGCATGGGATGGCACTATCGCGGCGCAAAAGTTGATGTCGACAATCGTGCGGCTGCAGCGCGAACGCAATCAGCGCTATGGTGCAGGGCAACTGATCGACATCCTGCTCGGCAAGCACACTCCTCGTGTCGATCAACTAGGGCACGGCGAGCTTGCCACGTTTGGCATCGGCACTGAGCTTGACGACATGCAGTGGCGCGCGGTCACACGGCAGCTTCTCGCCGCAGGCCTGCTTGCCGTGAGTTCCGACGGCTATGGCACGCTGGCTATCACCGAAGCGGCATGGCCTGTATTGCGCGCCGAGCGTGTGGTGCAGATGCGCAAGGACGCAGTCGTGAACGCGGTGCGCGGTGCTCGTGGATCGGCACGGTCATCTTCTTCGAAGCGCTCGCGATCAGCGGCCGCTGAAAGCCTGGACGGCGCTTCGCTTGCCCTGTTCGAAGCATTGCGGGCATGGCGGGCGGAGACAGCCAAGGAGGCAGGCGTGCCTGCGTATGTGGTGTTTGCTGACGCAACGCTGGCCGAGATCGCCGCAACGCGCCCTGACTCGCTCGCTGGGCTCTCCAATATCAGCGGAGTCGGTGCGAAGAAGCTCGATTCCTATGGCGACGCAGTGCTGTCGCTGGTGGCCAAGGCTTCTCGTTAGCAGGCGGCCTCTAGAGCGCAGTGGGCGGCGAGGCGAACTCTGGCCGATCGCTACTAGCTTGCGACACTTTCGCGGTGCGGAAGCTTCCAGCCCGGTCGCACATAATGGCAGGTGTAGCCGTGCGGATGCTTTTCCAAGTAGTCCTGATGCTCTTCTTCGGCCTGCCAGAAGTCACCCGCCGGTTCGACCTCGGTGACAACCGGTCCGGGCCAGATGCCTGAGGCGTCCACATCGGCAATGGTGTCGAGCGCGACGCGCTTCTGCTCATCGGAGTTGTAGAAGATCGCCGAGCGGTAGCTGCGACCGATATCGTTTCCCTGACGATCCCTCGTCGACGGGTCATGGATCTGGAAGAAGAACTCCAAGAGTTCGCGGTATGAGATGAGGCTGGGGTCGAATGTGACCTCGACAGCTTCAGCATGATCACCGTGGTTGCGGTAGGTCGCATTGGGGGTATCGCCGCCCGAGTACCCTACCCTGCTTGAAACAACTCCGGGACGTCTGCGCAGCAACTCCTGGGCCCCCCAAAAGCAGCCCCCGGCAAGAATGGCCGTGTCTGTATGGCTGGTCGTCATCTGTTCCTCTTTTCCTCGGGGCGGGTCGCTCTCCGCAACGGACTAACCGGCCTTGGTGGCTCTGGTCGCCGCCGTGTGCGACACCACTGATGGAAACACCGTACCTACAGACTATGTTCCCGTCTGGTGTCTGGGCTATAGGCCAAAATGCCTTCCACCCTGCATCTGCACGTCCCACCCTGACGGTACACGTCCCACCTGTTGTACCCTGCACGATTTTGCAGAGTGCACGACTGCACGACTGCACGACGGACTGACGGACTGACGGACTGACATGTTCTACCCCGCACCGCACCTTGTCGAAACGACCAAAACGCAGACGCCCCCACGCGAATGTTCTCGCTCGCAACACGTACGCACCGTGTGGCCCGGTATCTCGGGCCACGGCTGCGCTGCGCCTCGCAGGTTTGCGCGTTCGGATGGGGGCGTCTGCAGAAAAGGGCGCGGCGTGGTGGCAGGTGCACCCGTGACAGCACCACAAGGTTGGGACGGAATCAACACGACCAGGACGGAATCAACACAGGGGCGGGACGGAATCAACACAGGGGCGGGACGGAATCAACACAGGGGCCGGACGGAATCAACACAGGGGCCAGGACGGAATCAACACAGGGGCCAGGACGGAATCAACACGTGACCAGTAGACATCATCAGGCGACGGCAAGTGCCCTATTTGAGCGTTGCAGACAGGACAAAGGTCTGGCTGGGGTGGAATGTTTGGCTAGAAACGGCCGATCCGAACTTACGTTTAGCCGGGTTTGGGCGGTCCGAACTCACATTTGGCCGCGGACGGATGCTTGACGGGGGAACAGCTGGCCCGAACTTACGTTTGGATGGGGATGAAGGGTGCTTGCCGAGGGGGGGCGAACGTTCGGACGAGAACAGCCGACCCGAATCTACTCGGTGAGAGCGTCCTCGTCGCTGGGTTTGTCGTTCGCCCGTTTCGTGGCCTTGTGTCGCTCCCAGAAGTAGTGCGCCACCACGAGGCCGAGCGTGCCGACGACGATGAGAAGCAGGATGATATCGATGTAGTTGGTGACAAGGTCGGCAATAACGGGAACGTATCCCACAAAGTAGCCGAGCATCGTGAGACTGACACCCCACGCTATTGCCCCGAGGATGTTGTATAGCGAGTAGCGCTTGTAGCTCATCTTGCCGACGCCAGCGGCGACGGGGGCGAATGTGCGTACGATCGGAACGAATCGGGCGATCACAACGGCCCACGCACCATACTTGTCGAAAAAGTACATGGTGCGATCAACGTTCTCTTTGCTGAAAAGACCGGTCTCTTTGCGCTCGAAGATCGCTGGTCCGCTCTTCTTGCCAATGTAGTAGCCGACCTCTCCACCGAGAAAGGCGCTAAGCGATATGACGAGCGCGACCACCCAGACGTTCACGCCGAAAATGGGTCCAGATGGATTGGCCGTGGGGTTGGAGAGAAGACCGGAAATGACGAGCAAGGTGTCACCGGGCAGGATAAAGCCGACAAGGAGGCCGGTCTCAGCGAAGATGATCAGACCGACGACAAGCAGGGCCCAGCCGCCGGAATTGGTGATGATCGAGGTTGGATCCAGCCACGGAAGCAGCGCTGTTGGGGTCACAATCCCGTGCATTCGGAGGTCACCTTTCGTCAGTTGAGTCTATGCTCAGCCATCAATTACGAGCCTACTGGTTCGAGGTTGCCAATAAGCCAGCCCCTTGCCACTGCCCAGATAACCCTCAGACTTTCGCGAATGTGCACCGCAACGGCTGCCACGGCAATCGACGTGAGCGCGCCGCCCGTAAGCCGCGACGATCAGTCGCCAGGAAGCACGAATCCAAGCTGGGCGCGCACTTCATCCAGGGCCTCCATGATCGCCACAGACTCACGCAATGGCATGATGTCGCTTGAGGTGATCCCCGCAGCTATACAGCGTTCGACCTCGTCGGCCTGGAATTGCATGCCACGATACTCGGTTGCCTGTTCGAACCGCTCGACGACATGGCGCTCAGTGTCAAACACGGTGAAGGATGTCGGGGTGTACCAGACGGCATCGATCTCGATGTAGCCGGTGCTGCCGATCACAAGCGCGGTGTTTGGCCCAGGCTGGTCGAGTGCGCTCTGCGTGAGCGACAGTGCGGCGCCAGGGTGGGACATCACCACTGAGGTCTGCCTGTCGACGCCCGTGTCGGTCATTGTCCCTACTGCGCGGATTGCGGTTGGCAGGCCAAGCACATCCACCGCAAATGAGAGTGGATAGATGCCGAGGTCGAGCAGTGCGCCTCCGGCGAGTTCCGGGTTGCGGATTCGGTGTTTGGGGTCTGTCGAGAGCAGTTGGTTGTGGTCGGCGATGACGGTGCGAACCTCACCGATTGCACCGTCGAGGATGCGTTGCCGCAGTGCACGCATGTGTGGCAGGAATCGGGTCCACATGGCTTCCATGGCAAAAACACCCTTAGCTTCGGCCGCATCGGCGAGCTCGCGCGCTTGACGCCCATTCTGGGTGAATGCCTTCTCGACGAGCACGGCTTTGCCTGCCTGAATGGCAAGCATCGCGTCGTCGCGGTGCCGGGAATGCGGGGTCGCCACGTACACGGCATCGACATCGGCTGAGGCGGCCAATTCTTCGTAGCTGCCGAATGAGGTCGGGATACCGTGTGTGGCCGCAAAGGCGCTTGCCTTCTCTGCCGAGCGCGATGCGACGGCGGTGACCGTGTGGCCTGTGCCAAGCAGATCGGTGACGAATGCGGTGGCAATACCCCCAGTGCCGATGATACCCCAGCGAACCTCGTGCATTGCAGTCATGTTAACCCTTTCCGACATCCGCGTGAACTGATAAGGGGAGCCGAAGCTTCCACTGTAAAGTCTCGTCCTATGAGTCTCCCAACGTCAATTCGTGCCGATCTTCCCTCCTGGGTTATTGATGAAGTGGATGCAGCCGGGCCCTGCGCCACGGTTGACGAGCGCATGCGTCTGGTCAACCGCCTTGCCGCACGCAACTTCATGGAAGGCAGCGGTGGCCCTTTCGCCGCGCTGGTGTGGGATGCGGATGCTGGGCGTATCGTGTCGGCCGGCGTCAACTTGGTGCTCTCGTCACAATTGTCGAGTATGCATGCCGAGGTGGTGACGCTCAGTCTCGCTCAGACGGCGCTGGGCAACTGGGACTTGAGCAGCGCGCATCACGAACTCGTGGTCAACTGGCGGCCGTGTGCGATGTGTTACGGAGCCACGATCTGGTCGGGTATCAGCAGCCTTGTCATCGCAGGATCCGGGCCCGAGCTGGAAGAAATCACCGGTTTTGACGAGGGCCCGATTCGTGATGATTGGAAACAGCAGGCAGAGGATCGGGGCATCCGAGTGACTGATGGGGTTCTCACCGGCGAGGCTCTTGACGTCTTCCATTCCTATGCGGCTTCGAATCGCCTGGTTTACAACCCCCGGAGGGCGGTGTCTTCGCAATGATTCGTGACTCTCGAGGGGTGCCACGCAGGACGGTGCTTCGAGCTGCTGCGGGAATCGTTCCAGCAATCGCCCTCGGCCAGTCGCCTTACGCGGCCCATGCGGCGGTGATGCCTGCACAGTTCCTCCCAGGTCAGCCGCTGATCTCACCGGAGAAGGAAGCGCTCAAGCTCAGGTGGACGGCTGTTGCGAACGCCGAAAGCTATCGAGTTGAGTCGGGGCGTAATCGCGCTGTCAGCGTCGGGAAGTCAGTTGTGAGTGGTATCTCGGGCGAAACTGCGATTATCAACGACCTCGGCGCTCGTGAACTTGATTCGTGGTCGGGGAACTACACATTTACTCGCGTTGTCGCGGTCACCGCGAAAGATTCTCGCGGTGACCGGCGCCAGCGTTCCAGCGGCGTTGTCATTTCCCGCCCGACCCCCGTTCAACCGAATCCGGCTGGCACCAAGGTCACTGTCGGCACGTACAACGTTCTGTCGTGTGCCTCTGGGACGGGGGTGCGGTCATGGAAGAAGCGTCGCACTCGTGTCGCAGCCGTTATCAAGAACCACATGCCAGACGTTCTCGCAGTGCAGGAGGCGACGCCGCTCAATATCTCGACGTCGATCACCGGTTTTTTCCGAAAGCGAAAGAAGGGCAAGCGCGTCGCGCGTAAACGACGGGCGCAGTATCTCGACTTGCAACGGCTGCTCGCTTCGCGGGGATACGCGCTCGATACGCGTGGCAAGATCACGACGGGCGGTCACCGATCGGTTGTCCATGGCGGGCGTATCCTGTACAACTCGAAGGCTATGCGGCTCATTTCGCGCAAAACGGTGTGGCTCTCGGGTTATCACCGGCCTTCTGGTGACAGGTATGCGTCGGTCGCGACGTTCAAGTCGCGCAAAACCGGCGTGTCGTTTGTGTTCGCGAGCGTCCATTTGACGCCTAAGAACACGGTGTCCCTCGACATCCTTCGCCGGCGCCAGATCGAACAACTCATTGCCGCGATCAAAAAATACAATGTTCATCATCTGCCAGTGGTTGTCGCAGGCGATCTCAATTCGACCCAACTGCGGCAGACGTCGCGAGCACATGTCGCGCTTCGGGCGGCCGGATATTTCGATGCGCGTGGTGCGGTTACCCAGATCGGCACGATGTATCCAAGCTATACGAACTTCCGCACACGCCCGGCGGGCTCGGACTCACGGTTTGACTACATCATGGTCAAGGGTGCCCCTGGCGCATGGACGTACCGCAACGTGTTCAGTCTGAACGCAGACGGCAAGTATCGTCTGCCGCACCCGTCTGACCATAACCTTCAGTTGGCCACGCTGTCGCTCTGAACGTTCGGCGGCGCATGAGCAGCCGAACTGGGGGTGACCAGTATCGCGGTCTGCGGGATGCTAGCCGACAGTGACGGGCAGTCCGTGCGCTTCGAACTGGGCGCGAACCCGTTCGATCAAAGCGGTGGTCGGTGGATGCACGTCGCCAAGTGTGTAGGTCATCCCGAGTTCCTCCCACTTCTGCTCGCCCATCTGATGGAACGGCAGAATCTCAAGTCGCTCGACAGTTTTCCAGTTGGAGACGATCTCGGCCACGGCCTCCACATTCTCAACCGCATCCGTAAGGCCCGGCACAAGAACAAAGCGCACCCACATGGCGTTGCCGTGTTCTGAGAGGCGGGTTCCGAAGTCGATGGTGGGCTGCAGCTCGCGCCCGGTGACGTACTTGTATGTCGCAGGAATGCCAGACTTGACGTCCAGCAACACGAGGTTGAGATTGTCGAGCATCGCGTCTGTCGCACGGCGCCCGAGAAACCCCGAGGTGTCGAGAGCAGTATGAATACCCGCTTCCTGGCACTTTGCGAGCAGGCGTGAAACGAACTGCGGCTGCATGAGCGGCTCGCCACCGGAGATGGTGAGCCCGCCGCCCGTTGCGCGCATGATGCCGCGGTAGCGACTTACCCGGTCCCAGATCTCGTCGAACGAGTAGACCAGGCCGTCCTTCATCTTTAATGTGTCGGGGTTGTGGCAATACAGGCAGTTCAGCGGGCATCCCGAGAGGAACAATGTCATTCGCGTGCCGGGGCCGTCAACGGCGGTCACCAGCTCCCAGGAGTGCACACTCGCCACTTCGCCCGCACGCATAGCCTTCATCTCTTGGCTATGCAGATCGAGGTCGACACCGGAGTGCCCATACTCCGCATCGTCAAGACCGTTGTCTTTGCGAAGGGTGGGCACTCCAAGTGCGACGCTCGTCATTGTGTTTTTTTGCTGGTGTGCTTGTTACGCGCCGTGGTGGAACGTGCGGCTCAGAACATCGAGCTGCTGCTCACGCGTGAGCCTCACGAAGTTCACGGCGTAGCCCGAGACTCGAATGGTCAAGTTCGGGTAGTTCTCCGGGTGCTCCATGGCGTCTTCCAACGTCTCACGATTGAGCACGTTGATGTTCGCGTGGTAGAGGCCTTCGCCCATGCCGGCATCGAGGATGCCGACGAGGTTCTGGACACGCTCGCCCGCGGTGCGGCCAAGGCCGGCAGGGGTGATGGTGTTTGTCAGCGAGATGCCATCGAGCGCATCGTTGTAGTCGAGCTTGCCTACGGAAAGCATGCTTGCAACCATTCCGTGCGTATCCATGCCGTTCTCCGGGTTTGCACCAGGAGCGAACGGGGTGCCCTTCTTGTGACCGGAGGGGAACGCGCCAGTGGCCTTGCCATAGACGACATTCGAGGTGATGGTCAGCACAGACTGGGTCGGCACGGCGTCGCGGTATGTCGGCAGCTTACGGATCTTATCCATGACGGTGTGGACAACCAGTTCGGCGATCTCGTCGGCCCGATCGTCGTCGTTACCGTATGTGGGGAACTCGCCCTCGGTGACATAGTCGATCACAAGACCGGTCTCATCGCGAACCGGTGTGACGGTTGCATACTTGATGGCCGAGAGGCTGTCGGCGACGATGGACAATCCTGCGATACCGCAGCCGAGGGTACGCAGCACGTCTTTGTCGTGCAGCGCCATCTCGATGGCCTCGTAAGCGTACTTGTCGTGGCTGTAATGGATGATGTTGAGCGCCTCGACATAGGTCTCGACAACCCACTGCAGCATGGCATCGTACTTCGCCCACACCTCGTCGTAATCGAGGGGGCCGTCTCCGGCGATTCCTTCAAGGCCGGTGACAACCTGCTTGCCGGTCATTTCGTCGCGACCACCGTTGATCGCATACAGCAGCGCCTTGGCGGCGTTGACGCGAGCGCCGAAGAACTGCATCTGCTTGCCGACGCGCATGGGGGAAACGCAGCAAGCAATTGCTGCATCGTCGCCCCAGTGCTCGCGAATCTGTGCGTCGGACTCGTACTGGATGGACGAAGTCTCGATGCTGATCGCTGCGCAGAACTCTTTGTAGCCTGCGGGAAGCTTTGGATCCCAGAACACGGTGATGTTCGGCTCGGGGGCCGGGCCGAGGTTGCGAAGAGTCTGCAACAGGCGGAACGCCGTCTTGGTGACCATGTGGCGTCCGTCGTCGCCGAAGCCGGCGTCTGACCAGGTTGCCCAGTACGGGTCGCCCGAGAAGATCTGGTCGTAGTCGATGGTGCGCAGGAACCGCACGATGCGCAGTTTGAGGACGAGCGAGTCGATGATCTCTTGTGCGCCTTCTTCTGTGAGCAGGCCGGATGCGAGGTCGCGCTCGAAGTAGATGTCGAAGAAGCTGGAGAGGCGGCCGATCGACATGGCGGCACCGTCTTGTGACTTGACTGAACCGAGGTATCCGAAGTAGGTCCACTGGACAGCCTCTTTAGCCGTCTTTGCTGGGCCGGAGATGTCGAAGCCGTAGAACGCGGCCATCGTCTTCAGCTTCTGGAGAGCCTTGATCTGATCGCTGTGCTCCTCGCGGAAACGGGCCCATTCAGCGCTGAACGGCTGATCGACAACGGAATCGCGGTCTTTCTTCTTCTGTTCGATGAGGAAGTCGACCCCGTAGAGCGCGACGCGACGGTAGTCGCCGATAATACGGCCGCGGCCGTATGCGTCGGGAAGACCGGTGATGATGTGTGAGGAGCGGGCTGCGCGGATGCGCGGGGTGTAGATATCGAAGACGCCTTCGTTGTGTGTCTTGCGGTACTTGGTGAAGATTTCCTTGATAGCAGGGTTCGGCTCTTTGCCTGCCTCTTTGATGGCCACCTCAACCATGCGCCATCCACCATTCGGCATCATCGCGCGCTTGAGGGGAACGTCGGTCTGCAGGCCAACGATAACGTCGTCTTCTTTGCAGATGTAGCCGGCTGGGAAGGCGTCGATATCGGCGGGGATGTCGACGTCTACGTCGAACACGCGCTTCTTGCGCTCAACGGAAAGGTACTTCTTCTCGAGTGTGTCCCAGACGGCGAGTGTCTTGGCGGTTGGCCCGGCGAGGAACTGTGCGTCGCCGTCGAATGGTGTGTAGTTGCACTGGATAAAGTCGCGGACGTCGATGGCTTGTCGCCATGCGTCTCCGGTAAAGCCTGCCCAAGCGATCTCGGCAGGGGACTTTTCTTCGTGGCCCTTGTTCTGGCCGATATCGTTGACGATCGTCATGCGATGCGCCCCTTTCCTGCTCCATTGTGGTGAATGCGCTGGCAGCCTGTTGCCGCCCTATGAGTAATACGTTATCCGGGTCGGCATCGAGGCAAAAAGTATTTATAGAACGCCACGTTCACTAAGGCCTATTGAGGTAACGCTTTTGTGTATTTCCACAACTAGGGTGACCGGGTGGGCTACTATGTTCCGGTGCCGACCGCAGAAATCAAGACCAGTGAGCCGGAGCTCGACGAGCCTGAACGAAGGGCCGGGTTGCGTCAGATCACCCGAAGCCCGCGGGCGTTTTGGGTCGTCTTTTTCGTAATCCATGTTGCGCTTGCGCTCAGCGGGTACTTCCTCGGCGGGCTCGGGGATGTGTTCTGGTACCTGAGTCAAGTTCAGAAGGCGGTGGTCACCGGTGTGTGGCCAGCTATAGACACCACTTTTGTCTACCCAGGTGCTGCTCTCCCCGTGATCCTTGTCCCTGCAGTGTTTGGCGCACAGCTTTATTTCACCACCTGGATGGCGATCGTATTCATTCTCAACTCGGTGGCGGTCCTTGCCATCCTCGGTTGGAATCCGAGAAACACGCAGCGGCTGTGGCTGTGCTGGTGGTGGGCCGCGTTCATCCTCCTGCTCGGGCCGGTTGCCATCGGCCGTGTCGACGCGGTGAGCGTTCCTATTACCATCGTCGCCTTGACGTGGTTGTGGCGCAGGCCTGCGATCAGCGGTGCGTTGATCGCCCTGGCTGGGTGGATCAAGATTTGGCCGATAGCCGTGTTTGGTGCTTTGTTCGTGGTGTTGCGCCGTCGGTGGTCGATCTTGGCCGGAGCCGTCGTCTTCACCGTTGGGCTCATCGTCGTGTACATGGCGCTCGGCGCCAAGCTCAGTGTCATTCTCGGTTTCATCACGTCGCAAAACGACCGTGGTATCCAGGCAGAGGCGGTTGCGGCGACGCCGTTCCTTTGGATTGGTGCGCTTGGGGGCAAGGCCGGCATTGTGTGGAACTCACATTTGCTGACCAACGAGATTTACGGCACTGGTGCCGTTCTTGTGAATGATCTGCTCTCGCCCCTGATGGTGATTTCAGCGGCGGTGCTGTGCGGCATCGCCTATTTTGCCAGGCGCAGTGGTGCGCGGGTGCGCCGCATACTGCCTCCTCTTATGCTCGGTCTTGCGCTGACTCTTATCGTGTTCAATAAGGTTGGCTCCCCGCAGTTCATGGCGTGGCTTGCTGCCCCAGTGATCGTTGGTTTGGTGATGCAGCAGCGTGGATTCGAGCTTCCCGCGCGGTACGTGCTTATCATCGCGTTGCTCACGCAGATAATCTTTCCGACCTTTTACTTGTTCTTCTTGTGGCTCAACCCGGCACTTGTCATCGTCACGTCGCTGCGCAACGGTCTGCTCGTATTCCTGCTCATCTGGAGCGGGGTACAACTCGTGTCTGCCTTGCGAGACGCGCTACGTGGACGAACGATTCTGGTGGTCGACCGATACAACGACCTGGCGAAGTCGGCAATCAAGGAATAGCCGGTTCGGAGTAACCGGTTGTTTATGAACGTCGGCTCTGAAGGTCAGCTTTCGACGAGGTCGTGCAAGTTGCGCCCGATCGCGTCGGACTCGATGAGAAAAGAGTCGTGCCCGTAGATCGACGAAACGATAACTGGCTGCGATCCCGACACTGAGTCTGGCACTCCCGCCGCAATCTGCTGTTGCGTCGCAACAGTGAACAGACGGTCGGAATCCACTCCGATAACGAGCGTACGTGCAGTGACGCGCGCCAACGCCGCAGCGATTCCACCGCGGTCGCGGCCGACATCGTGAGAGTTCATGGCGGTCAACAAGTACAAATAGGTGTTGGCATCGAAGCGCCGAGTGAACTTGTTGCCATGAAAGTCGAGGTATGACTCGACAGCGAACCGGCCCTGCCCCGTTATCGGGGAAATCGAGCTCTGCGATGTTCTGCCAAACCGTTCGTTGAGTTCTTGCGCCGAGCGGTATGACAACAAGGCGATGCGCCTGGCAAGCGCGAGGCCGCGGTGTGGGCCGGTAAGGCGGTCGTAATAGTTGCCGTCCCGAAACTCTGGGTCGGCCACGATGGACTGCTCTTGCACCGAGTTGAGTGCGATCTGGTCGGCGGATGTGGCCGCCGGGGCAGCAATGACGGCGCACCGGCTGACGCGTTCGGGATAGCCGACCGCCCATTCGAGAGCCTGCATGCCGCCGACTGAACCGCCGATGACTGCGTGCCATGTGTCGATGCCGAGGGCATCGGTAAGAGCAACCTGAGCTGCTACCTGGTCTCGAATGGTGACAGAGGGAAACCTCAGGCCCCATTCCCGGCCGTCCGGTGCGAGCGAGCTTGGGCCCGTCGTCCCTTGGCAGCCGCCAAGGACGTTGCTGCATACGACGAACCAACGGGTCGTGTCGACATACTTTCCTTCGCCCACGACGTCATTCCACCAGCCCTCGGTGGGCTGGCCGGGCCCGGCGGTGCCAGCGACATGCGAATCGCCGGTCAGGGCGTGCACGATGAGGATGGCGTTGTCTTTCGCCTCGTTGAGCTCGCCCCACGTCTCGTAGGCGATTCGAACATCGGGAAGCACCGTGCCGGATTCGAGGGTGAGGGAAGTGCCGACAAAGGAACGCCAGCCGACCGGGTCGCCCGCGCGCCAAGCCCCCGTGACCGGCGGGCGACCGGCGATAAGCCGGATGTCCTGATCGGTCACGGGGGCAGACGGGATGGTGTCTTCAGACGTCTGGAGGTCCACAGGTCCTGTTTCGAGTTGGTGGAAAGTGTGGGTCTATCCTACGGACTCTCGGGCAGCATTGAGTTCGCGCGCGGCGGCGAAGCCGGCCTCAAGATCGGCCTTCAAATCTTCGACGCCCTCCAAACCGACCGAAAGCCTGATCAGTCCGGGAGTCACGCCGGTCGTCAACTGGTCTTCGGCGGAGAGCTGCGAGTGCGTTGTGGATGCCGGATGCGCGATCAAGCTGCGCACATCGCCGATGTTCACCAGGTGCGAGAAGAGCGACACAGACTCGACGAATCGTTTGCCGGCCTCAAGTCCGCCAGTGATCTCGAACGAGACCACTCCGGAGACGCCGCGCGGAGCATATTTCTGCCCAGCCGCATACCATTTGCTCGACGAGAGCCCTGCATAGTTGATGCTGACAACGTCGGGGTGGCGCTCGAGCCATGCCGCGAGGTCTACGGCGTTCTGTACGTGCCGCTCGACCCGCAGGCTGAGCGTCTCGATGCCTTGGATCAGGTTCCAGGCGGATTGCGGGGAAATGGCGCCGCCAAGATCCCTCAGCAACTGAACGCGGGCCTTGATGATGAATGCGATCCCGTCGCCGAGTGCCTCGACATAGTTCACGCCGTGATACGAAGGATCGGGTGTGGTGAGACCGGGGAACTTGTCTGCATGCGCGCTCCACGGGAACGTGCCCCCATCGACGATGATCCCGCCGATGGTCGTACCGTGACCGCCCAGATACTTGGTCGCCGAGTGCACGACGATGTCCGCGCCCCACTTGATCGGCTGGATCAGGTACGGTGTCGCGACTGTGTTGTCGACGATCAGTGGCACGCCGGCCTCGTGAGCGACCCCGGATACGGCCTCGATATCGAGAACGTTGACCTGCGGGTTGCCGATGGTCTCGGCGAAGAACAACTTGGTGTTGGGCCGCACCGCTCGTCGCCATTCATCGAGATCGTCCTGATCCTCGACGAAGGTGGTCTCGATGCCGAGCTTGGCGAGCGTGTATTTGAGCAGATTGTATGTTCCGCCGTAGATCGACGATGACGAGACGAGATGATCGCCTGCCTGCGCGATGTTGAGGATCGCGTACGTCTCGGCGGCCTGGCCGGAGGCGACCAGGAGGGCCGCCGTCCCGCCTTCAAGAGCGGCAACGCGTTGCTCGACCACGTCTTGGGTGGGGTTCTGGATGCGGGTGTAGATGTTGCCGAACTCAGCAAGCGCGAACAGGTTGGCTGCGTGGTCTGCGCTATTGAAGACATACGAGGTTGTCTGGTAGATCGGCGTTGCCCGCGCGTTGGTGGTGGGATCGGGCGCCGCGCCCGAATGAATTTGGCGGGTTTCGAATGACCAGGTGCTTGGATCTGTGCTCACGGTGGATCTCCTTGGGTGGGGAAAAGGCTGGGGGAGTGCTTCGTGCTTTGGCGAGAGCCTAAGGAGGGCGGGTTAGGCAGGTCAACGGTCGTTGTCACGAAGTGCAACACTCGTGGCAGTTTGCGGGGCATTACCTATCGGCATGCATGCCTCGGTCGGCGCGACCACCCTGCCCGACGGCGTTACGGGCGGTCGCTCTAGACGCCTGTCGGTGCCTCGGTCGCGACAGCCTCATCTGTGAACGCGACCTTAGGAACGATGAACAGCAGGAAGGCCGCGATCAGTGCGCCAGCGGCACAAATCGTCCACACGATCATGTAACCGCCAAGGCCGGCTGCGGTGTTTCCGGCCACCTGCACCGCGCCGATTGGCAGCACGATCGCGAACACCGATGAGGCGAATGACCCGCCGATGGTCTTGGTCGTGTTCGTCATCGCTGAGGCGATCCCGGTCTGACCGACGGGCGCGGCAGCGGCAGCGGCGGAAGGCATCGCGCCCATCAGCACCCCGGATCCAAGGCCCGCAATCACCATGTTCGTGAATACCTGCACGGTTGTCGCGTGCGAGAAGATCAGCAACCCGTAGCCTGCGGCAACGAAGAACGCGGCGATGATCAACGCCCGTCGTGGCGTAGTGAGCCGCGAGATCAGCGGGAAAAGCAGCGCGCCCGTGATCATCGAGAGCAGATACACCCCGATCAGGATGGAACGCGCACCCGCGGCGAGGCCAAGGCCGAATCCGTTCTGTGCCGGATCGGTTCCCGCAAAGGTGGATAGCGGTGTTTGGGCTCCGAGAAGGCTGATGCCGACCAGGAACGCGCATAACTGCACGGGCCACATGGTGGGTTGGCGAAGCACGCGAATATCGATCGCCGGGTCGTCACGGCGCAGACAATGCCGCACGAACGGCCAGACCATCGCGATGCCTGCCACGATGAGTGCCCACACCCACCACGTGTTGAGCGGGTTGAATTTCAGGAACGATAGCCCGGAGGTGATGAACAGCAGCGCCAAACTCAGCAGCGCGAAGCCGAAGCCGTCGAGCGAACGGCCCGGCAAAGGCGTCGACTCTCGCACGAAGAACAGGATGGCGAAAAACGCGAGCGAGACCGCGATCGCCGGAACCATGAGAGTCGGCGCTATTGCAGCAGCGATGTTCTCATTGCCGCCCAGCGCGGAAAAGACGATTCCTGCACCGACGGCTCCGACGATGGCACCAGACTCGAGTGCGACCACGAGGAAGGCCGCGGCACCGCGCGTCTGCGAAGCTGCAGACCCTGACTTGCGTCCGCGATCGAAGATGAGGGCGATCTCAAGCGGAAGCCACACCGTGTAAAAGCCTTGCAACGTCCAGGCGATGAAAAAGGCGACGAATCCTGAAGCAGCGACGACACCCCATGAGGCGAGGGCGGTCAGCGCGGTCGAAATGAGCAGGATGCGTTTATGCCCGAACATGTCGCCGAGCTTGGCGAGAATGGGTACGACCAGTGCCGAAAGCAGCAGCTGTGCGCCTTCGAAAATATTGAAGTCGGCATCGCTCGCCAGGCCGAGGTGGCGCACGATATCGCTGTAGAGCGGCACGTAGTAGCCCTGCAGGATGCCGCTGGTGACCTCGACAAACGCCAGTGCTCCAATGAGGCCGCCAGTCACCGATGCAACGCGCTTATTCATCGTTGAAGACTAGGGGTTGCATGTAAAGGGGATGTTTCGGTCTTGTCGTCGCGACACATCGCGCGACAATTCGGGGTAGATTCGAGCGCATGACCAGTGCGAGCAAACCGGCCCTTATCGAACGTGAAGTTTTTACTTGGGAAGACTTCGGGGCATCCTCCCGAGAACTCGCCAAGCAGATTGCTGACAGCGGGTGGATACCGGATGTCATTATTGCGGTCGCCCGCGGGGGCCTTATCCCTGCCGGTGCCATCTCATACGCCCTCGGCACAAAGGTATGCGGAAGCCTCAACGTCGAGTTTTACAGTGACATCGCCGAAACGTTGCCCGAACCCGTCGTGCTGCCGCCGTTGCTCGACACCTCGGCGTTGCGTGACAAAAAGGTGCTCGTCGCGGACGACGTCGCCGACTCGGGTAAGACCCTCGAATTGACTGTCGCGATCCTCCGCGACACCGGTGCAGAGGTGCGCACCGCCTGCCTGTACGCCAAACCGACCACCGTGTTCGAGCCGGACTACGTGCTTCGGCATACAAGCAAGTGGATCGCTTTCCCTTGGTCGTCCAAGAAGCCGGTAACGGGGCGTTACGGCGAGTAGTTCCATGGCACATCCACTGGCAGACCTTGTTGATCCAGGTTGGGCTGCCGCATTGGCGCCTGTCGCGCCTCAGGTCGCCGCAATCGGTGAATGGCTGCGCGCGGAGGTCGCCGCAGGGCGTCCATACCTGCCCGCAGGTTCCGCCGTTTTGCGGGCGTTCACCATCCCATTCGACTCGATTCGCGTGCTCATTCTCGGGCAGGACCCGTATCCGACTCCCGGCCACCCTGTGGGGTTGGCGTTTTCGGTTTCGCCCGACGTGCGCCCGATCCCGAAGTCGCTGCAGAACATTTATCGCGAACTGCACGACGACCTTGGGGTGGCGGTTCCGGGCTCCGGGGATCTGACACCGTGGACGCGCAATGGGGTGCTGCTGCTCAATCGCGTGCTGACTGTGCGCCCCGGTTCTCCCGCAAGCCATCGCGGTATCGGGTGGGAGGCGGTGACGGAGTGCGCGATTCGGGCGCTCGCGGCTCGCGACGTACCTCTTGTGGCGATTCTGTGGGGCAAGGATGCTGCATCGGCTAAGCCTTTTCTGCCTGGTGTGCCTGTGATCGAGTCGGTGCACCCATCGCCGTTGTCGGCGAGTCGCGGCTTCTTCGGCTCGCGCCCGTTCAGTCGGGCCAACGAGGCACTTGTGGCCCAAGGCGGCGCGCCAGTCTCATGGGAGCTCGTCTAACCCTGTCTGAACCGAGCAAAACCCGACAGCCTGCTCTCGTGCCCAGCCCTCAACGGAGCAAAACCCGACAGTTTCGGCGCGATTTTGTCGGGTTTTGCTCCGTTGAGGAGTGGTTGTCGGACAGGGCTGTCGGGTTTTGCTCGGTTCAGGATGGGGGACGGGCTGCGCTGCCAGTAGCATGGGCACATGCTTCCCGAAGAATATGACCCTGGTCGCAAACTGCCACGCCATCTGCGGAAAAAGCGCGTTGAGGAGATCGGCGAGATCAGCATCCGGCTCGCTACCGAGGCCGACATGGGCGATGTCGCCCAGATTTACCGGCATTACGTCGAAAACACCGTTGTCTCGTTCGACGACGCGCCGAAGCCGCTCGCAGAGTGGGTGGACAAATTCGCATACTTGACCAAGCTCGACCTGCCATTTCTGGTAGCGGTATCGCCGAACAATCAGATTCTCGGCTTCGCGTACGTTTCGCCGTGGAACCAACGCGCCGCCTATAAGCACACCGTCGAGAACTCCATCTACCTGCGTCCAGCGGCGGTCGGTCTACGCCTTGGCCCGCGACTCATGAATGCGCTGATGGATGAATGCCGCGAGCGCGGAATCCGGGAAATCGTCGCGGTGATTGCCGA
Organism: Actinomycetales bacterium; assembly: GCA_015654475.1. Lineage (GTDB taxonomy): Bacteria > Actinomycetota > Actinomycetes > Actinomycetales > Microbacteriaceae > UBA3913. Next base: position 35,280 of record JAATGV010000001.1, on the reverse strand, counting down.
CCGAGGGGCCGAGGCATCCATCCGCATGCACCAGAAGCTGGGTTTCAAAGAGGTCGGGCGGCTCGGCAAGGTCGGCTATAAGTTCGACCGTTGGGTGGGCACTGTGCTCATGCAGAAGTCGTTGAAGAAGAAGCGCGCCGAAAAGTAGCCTGCCCCGAGCCCCGAGCCCCGAGCCCCGAGCCCCGAGCCCCGAGCCCCGAGCCCCGAGCCCCGAGCCCCGAGCCCCGAGCCCCGCGTGGCCGAAGCGGCAGCCGGCAGGATTCGGGCGCCCCAGCTATCGCGCATCTGTCGCCGCCAGTTCCCGCCGTAACGGTAGCTCAACGTCTCAACGCTTCAGGTTCCGGTAGTGGATGTTACGCGTGCCCACCACGAGGGATGCGGCCACGATCGCAATCACGGATGCGGCAAGCACTGCCAGTACGCCTTGGTCGCCCACATCGTCGTGGCCGGCAAACGCGAGTTCGCCGAGCAACAGTGACATCGTGAATCCGATCGCGCCGGCGACCCCGACGGTCAGCAGGTCGGCAACGTCCAGACGCTCGCCCGGCGGCGCCAACACGCGCCCGGCCAGCCATCCTGCGCCCGCAATCCCGATCACCTTGCCAACAGGCAGAGCGATCACGATTCCCCAGAAGGCGACGGTAAGGCCGTCAAAGCCCGACGATGGGAAGACTACTGCCGCCGCGACGAGCGCGAACAGCGGAAGCACCCCGCCGTTCACGAAAGGTTCGAGTGCGTGCCGCGTTTTATCGGCGATCGCATCCGCCATCACGAGTCCAAGGGCGACCCCGGCGATAGTTGCGTGGATGCCCGACAGATAGACCAGCCACCAGGTGCAGAGGGCCAATACGACGAGCAGCAGAGCCCCGCCCAGCCTGCGCACGAGTGCCGTGTGGGACACCAAGGCGAACAGAACGAGCGGAACCACCGCGAGCAACGCGAAGAGGGGCCGAGCGTCACGAGTGAACAGCACGGCGATGAGGAGGATGGCGATGACATCGTCGACGACGGCAACAGTGAGCAAAAAGGTGCGAATCTTGGCCGGAATCCATTTGCCGAAGATCGCCAATACTCCGAGAGCGAAGGCGATATCCGTCGCGGTCGGCACGGGCCAGCCGTATTCAAAGCCCGAGCCGGCAGTGATCAGCAGGTAGATTGTCAGCGGCGCGACAACGCCGCCAACGGAGGCAAGAACCGGCACCACTGCGGTGCGGACGTTGCTCAGCGAACCGAATCGCACCTCATGGCGCAGTTCGGCAGCGACGACGAAGAAGAAGACGGACAGCAGCGCATCCATGATCCAATGACCGATGGACATGTGAAGGCCGATGGATGCGGGTCCGATGTGCGTATCGATGAGGCCGAGGAAGTTGTCTGAGACAGCCGTGTTTGCGAGAACGATGCCGATCACGGCGGCGGTGAGAAGCAGGCCGGCCGAGAGTTGGGGAGACCGAAGTGCCTTCATCCATTCGCCTCCCGACTGCGCGACCCCAGCACGCCGAAGAACAGTCTATTGCGGTCGTGGTCTGCGGCCGGTCTCAGGATTGGTGTCAACTTTCGTAACGCTGAGGGAAAAAGCAAGGTGAAGTAACTACAGTAGGGCGCATCAGGTTTTCAGATATCCACATACGAAAAGGCGGCGAATCTGATGTCAGTCGAAACGTTCGCGAACACAGAGTCCAAGATCTACCAGAATGTCACCGAGATCGTTGGTCGCACCCCGCTGGTGCGCCTCAATCGAGTGGTGGGCGATTCGACGGCAAACGTGCTCGCAAAACTCGAGTTCTATAACCCTGCGTCAAGTGTCAAAGACCGCATCGGCGTGTCGATTGTCGACGCCGCTGAGGCTTCGGGCGAACTTAAGCCGGGTGGAACCATTGTCGAGGCGACAAGCGGCAACACTGGCGTCGCGCTCGCTCTCGTCGGCGCGGCTCGCGGCTACAAGGTGATCATCACCTTGCCGGAGTCCGCAAGCAAGGAGCGCCGCGTCGTGTTGCGTGCATACGGCGCCGAACTCGTGCTTACCCCAGCTGCCGGTGGCGTGAAGGAGTCGGTTGCCAAGGCGAAAGAGATCGTCGCGAACACCCCGAATGCGATCCTTGCCAGCCAGTTCACCAATGCTGCAAACCCAGAGGTGCACCGTAAGACGACGGCCGAAGAAATCTGGGCGGATACTGCGGGCCAGGTCGACTACTTCGTCGCAGGCATCGGCACTGGTGGCACGATCACTGGTGTCGGTCAGGTGCTCAAGCAGCGCAACCCGGATGTGAAGATCGTCGCCGTTGAGGCGGCTGAATCGCCACTGCTCAACGGAGGCGCGGCTGGGCCCCACAAGATCCAGGGCATCAGCCCCAACTTCATCGCAGATGTGCTTGACCAGACGGTTTACGACGAGGTTCTCGATATCGACTACGAAACGGCGAAGCAGACTGCTCGCGATATCGCTGCACTCGAGGGAATTCTCGGTGGCCCGTCGTCGGGTGCCGCGGTTGCGGGCGCGTTGCAGATCGCGGCACGTCCGGAGGCGGCAGGCAAGAACATCGTGGTCATCATCCCCGACTTCGGTGAGCGGTACATCTCGACACCGTTGTATGAGGACTTGATCGACTAAGTCGGCACGCGAGCCGTATGCGATCGGCTGATCGTAGGCTCGACGTCGATAAGTGCGCACTTTTCGAATGCTATGCGGAACTGCGCGCGACCATCATAGGTTGCGCGCAGTTCCGCATATGTGTGTGCAGGATGCCTGGCGAGCATCAGGATGCGGCCGGCCGGTCGCGACGTCTAGCTGTGTCGGACGCTTAGCGGGGCGCGTTGGCGTTGGGTCGGATCGACTAGTCTGGATCAATCACAATAAGCAACACCGACAGGAGTCATGTGACGCGTCTGAGCGAAGACATCCGGGCGGCGCGCAGTCACGATCCGGCGGCGCGCAGTTCTGTTCTTCTGTTCCTGACCTATTCCGGCTTGCATGCGGTGTGGTGGTATCGATTCGCTCATCGGGTGTGGGCGGTGCCTGGCCTCAAGGGCCTCGCGCGCGCGATCTCACAGTTCTCCCGGTTTCTGACGGGCATCGAAATCCATCCTGCTGCGACGATCGGCAGGCGGTTCTTCATCGACCATGGCATGGGCGTCGTGATCGGAGAAACCGCCGAAGTGGGTGACGATTGCATGATCTACCACGGGGTCACTCTCGGTGGTCGCAACTCAGCACCCGTCAAGCGGCATCCGACGCTCGAAGACAACGTCACCGTCGGTGCTGGGGCGAAGATTCTCGGTCCCGTGACTATCGGTGCGCGCAGCATCATCGGTGCCAACGCCGTGGTTGTCAAAGATGTGCCTCCCGACTCGATTGCCGTGGGAATCCCTGCCACGGTGCGGCCGCGTTCGTCGCAGACCAAGCCGGACATCGATCCATTCGAAGACCCGTCGCTCTACATCTGAAGCCGAAATTCGGCGCCTGAAGCTCGGGGAATATCGTCCATTCGGCGGATGCCGCGGGGAGGTAGTCGCGCCATATCCTGTGTTCATGGCAGAAATTGAGACCATCGTCCTTGCCATCTCGGGCTCGATGTGGATGTTGCCCATCCTCTTCGTATTCACCGTCATCGACGGTTTTTTCCCTCCTTTGCCGTCTGAGTCGCTGATCATCGCTCTGACCACTTTCGCTGTTGCGGGTCATGCCGCGCCACCGCTGTGGGCGATTTTCGTTGTCGGTCTTGTTGCTGCCTGGCTTGGCGACCAGGCTGCCTATGGAATCGGCAAGTGGATCGATGTCACCCGGTTTCGCTTCTGCCAGCGCCCTCGGGTGCGTGCGATGTTCGTGCATGCGGAGCGGGCGCTCGCGGTCCGTGGCAGCAGCATCATTTTTTCGGCACGCTATATCCCGGTCGGCCGGGTGGCGGTGAATATGGCGGCCGGCACTCTCGCCTATCCGTATCGACGGTTCGCTGTGGTCGGCGGTTTCTCCGCTGCTGTGTGGTCTGCGTATTCAATTCTCATCGGTCTGCTTGCAGGTCGATGGATCAACGGCGGGCCGCTTCTGAATGCCTGCGTCGGTGTAGTTGGTGGTCTGCTTATCGGCGCACTCATCGATTTCGCGGTGCGTAGGCGTCGCCATGCTCGTGCCCAAGATGATTCGGTGAGCCCCGGCCCCATGGCTGACAAATTGAACTGAGTCAGGCTGGGCAGAACAGGGCTGCTGAACAGGGCTGGACCCACCTGAACGCTCTGAACGAGCCGAACAACCTGAGCTGACTGGACTGAACGAACTGAGTTTGGCCCACCTGAACGACCTGAGCTGAATGAGTTGAACCGAACTGAACTGAGCTGGGTTGAACCGGACAGATCAATGCAAATGCATCCCTAGCCGCAACGCTCCGATACTTATGAGCCTAGTTCCGCAGGCACCCGCACTGCTCACCCGCTTATCCGCGCCCTGTTTCTGCAGACGCCCCCACCCGCCATTCTGCAAGATGCAGGTCGCCTGCATCATCTACGTGACGGTCGCAAACGGCAGCCTCCTCCTCACGGAATACAGACGCCCCCATCCGAAACCCTCACATGCGGCAGGTGCTCGTCGTGTTGCCCGTATTTCCGGGCCCGACCGCGCTCCAACGCGAGAAGTTACGCGTTCGAGTGGGGGCGTCTGCAGAAAAAGCCGCGTACGGGTGTGGCGGATGTGGTGCGGCCGGGGTGGGAGCGTCGGATGTCAGTTGCCACGTTTGGGCGTTCGCGTGGGGGCGTCTGCAGCAGAGTAGGCGCAAGCAATGGGGGGACGCACGCGAGGGGTGCAAGAAGACAGGTGTAGGAACGCCGGTACGGGGGAGTGTGGTCAAGAAATGAAAGCAGATGTACGCGAGGAATACGGGAAAGTGGGTGTGCGCAAGAATATCGGCCGGACAAATCAGCCCACAGTAAAGCAGGTACAGGGTGACAGGATCAGGAATACGGGTGCAGGAAAACAGGATCAGAACGACGGGGACACAAAAGCGGGATCAGGATCAGGAGAACGGGTGCAAGAAAGCGGGATCGGGATCAGGCCAGGCAGGGCTAGGTCGAGCCAAACAGGCCGGGCTCGGCCCGGCCACAGGGCGAACCCACGAAGCTCGGGCCAAGGCCCGGCCCGCACCTTTCGGTCTATGAGTCGGCGTCGAGCTCAGGAATGGCGTTCTCACGCACGATCTGGGCAAACAGCCGGCCGCTTGTCTTCACCGTGCGTTTTTGGGTCTCATAGTCGACGCGCACAAGGCCGAAGCGTCTCGAATATCCGTAGGACCACTCGAAGTTGTCGAAAAGCGACCAGCCGAAATACCCGCGTACGTCTGCTCCGGCCGCGATGGCGTCCAGGATTGCCTGCAAATGGTCGCGAAGGTAGGCTACGCGTTGCGGATCGTCGACCGACCCGTCGGCACTCACCACGTCGCGAAACGCCGACCCGTTCTCGGTCACATACAGCGCAGTGCCTGAGGGTCGCGTGTATTCTGCGTCGAGCCAGACGAGGAGGTCGGTGAGGCCTTGTGGATGGATGTACCAGCCCATCTCGGTGGTTGGCAGCGAACGGGGGACGATGCCGAACCGGTCGGGAGCGGGGTAGGGGGAACGCCCGGGGGATTCGGGAATACCCGAGATCGTGTCCTTTCCTGGGGTCGTAACCAGGTCGTCTGTGTAGTAGTTGATGCCGAGGAAGTCGAAGGGTGCGCTGATGCGTGTCAGGTCACCTTCGCGAATCACGTTCGAGAGTGCGGTGTCGATGCCGACCGAGTGGAGATCTTCCCACAAGGTGGCCGGGTATTCGCCACGGAAGAGCGGGTCTAGGAAGATACGGTTGTGTTGCCCGTTGAGCGACTCGGCTGCGGCAACGTCGTCAGGGTTCGAAGGATCCTTGGGGTAGGGGAACGTGTGGTTGAGGGTGATGCCGATCTGGTCGGTGGGGGCAGCTGCCCTGATTGCCTCGGTTGCAAGGCCGTGGGCGAGTAGCAGGTGGTGGGTCGCGACGAGCCCGGCTGCGGCCGACTGCTGACCGGGGGCGTGGACGCCGGCGACGTGGCCCAGGAATGCCGATACCCATGGCTCGTTGAACGTGGTCCAATGGTGTACGCGGTCGCCGATTGCTTCGTGCAAGGTTGCGGCGTAGTCGGCAAAACGGTACGCCGTGTCGCGATTTAGCCAGCCGCCGTCATCCTGGAGCGCTTGGGGCAGGTCCCAGTGGTACAGGGTGAGCCAGGGCAGGATGCCTTTCTCAAGGATGGAGTCGACCAGGCGAGAGTAGTAGTCGACGCCCGCGGGATTGGGGCCGGCGCCGGTGAGACGCCCGTTCGGCAGGATCCGTGGCCATGAGACAGAGAATCGGTATGACTGTGCGCCAAGCTCGGCCATGAGAGCGACGTCGTCCCGGTATCGGTGATACTGATCGCAGGCTACGTCGCCGGTGTCTCCGCCAAGAATCGCGCCGGGAACCCGCGTGAATCGATCCCAGATGGATTCGCCTTTGCCATCCTCGCGGGCTGCGCCTTCGACCTGGTATGCCGCAGTGGCAACACCCCACAGAAAACCATTGGGAAATGTCACACTGGTCACGCTGCATCCTCACTTCTGGCCGCACGGGGCCGTATCCACTCAATCATGTCAGTATCGTGAGTGTCCGCGCGTCCCCCGCATCGCACCGTCCTCCGCATCGCAGCGTCCCCGCATCGCGACGGCCCGGCGCAGCCCTCGGCGAAGGCTCGCTGCAACGCCCAACCCCGTTGCTAAAATGGGTGCGCCGTACACACGATGCCGGCGCAGCCCGCCGAGCACCATGCTCAGGGGCAGACGCGGCACCTGATCGAAAGTCGTTATGCCCAACACCAACATCATTGTCTCCGCAGAAGTTCAGCGCGCCCTCGCAGCGGGAAAGCCTGTCGTGGCGCTCGAATCCACCATCATTTCTCATGGATTGCCGCGGCCGCGCAACGGGGAGGCGGCCAAAGAGTTCGAAGAGATTCTGCGTTCGCGCGATGTGGTGCCGGCCACCGTCGCGGTGCTCGATGGGGTGCCGCATGTTGGCCTCGACGATGAGGGGGTGCGTCGCATTGCTGAAGAGGAGATGTTCAAGGCCAGCGTTCGCGACCTTTCCATTCTCGCGGCGCTCGGCCGAAGCGGCGCCACGACGGTCGCATCTACTGCCTATCTCGCTGCCAAAGCCGGCGTCCGCGTGTTCGCGACGGGTGGCCTTGGCGGGGTGCACAGGCATGCATCGGAGTCGTTCGACGAGTCAGCTGACTTGAGCATTCTCGCCTCAGCGCCTGTTGCCGTCGTCTCGGCAGGGGTCAAGTCGATTCTTGATATCGCGGCAACGCTTGAGCGGCTCGAGACGCTCAGTGTGCCGGTGGTCGGCTATCGTACCTCGACGTTCCCGAGCTTCTGGTTGACGAGTTCAGGCTACGACATCGACTGGCGGGTTGAGTCGGCTGACGAGATTGCCGCGATCATGAGGGCTAATGCCGAGATCGGCACGGGTTCGGGAATCCTCGTTGCCAACCCACTGCCCGAGGCCGAGCAGTGGGACCCGGTCACGCATGACGCGATCCTCACGGAGGCGCTCGCCGAGGCCGACAAGCGGGGGCTGCGCGGCAAGGCCGTGACTCCGTTCCTGCTTTCGTACATCGTCGAGGCGTCGGGTGGTGTGAGCCTCGAAATCAATCTGAATATCGCACGCAACAATGTGCGGCTCGCGGCCGAGATCGCCACAGCCTGGTCGGCCGAGAGCGATGCCTGATCTGACGTTCGGCGAATTTGCTGGTGCGCCGGTGGGGCGCCCGCGGATCGTTGTCGTCGGCGACGTCATCGACGATATCCTCGTCACCCCTTCTGGCCCGATTTCTCCAGACACCGACACGCCGTCATCGATTGTGGTGCGGCCGGGTGGATCGGCGTCGAATGCGGCGTGCTGGATGGCGGAGACCGGGTTGGTGGATGTCACTTTCGTCGGCCGGGTCGCTGCCGAGGATGCCGAGCAGCATAAGCGGATTTTTTCCGGCTATGGCGTGGATGCACGGCTGCTTCGCGACGCGTTGCTTCCGACGGGCCGCATCGTGCTCATCCTCGATGCTGTGGAGGGGAGGCGTGACATGCTGACTGATCGTGGTGCGAATGCCGCGATGTTTCCTCGGCTTGTCGACCGCCACATCCTTGACGGTGCGGCAGCGCTGCACCTGACCGGGTATTCGTTGTTCGGGTCCGATGGCGAGAGTGGCGCGGAGGTCGCGTCTCTGGTCGCCGATGCGCACGAACGCGGGCTGATGGTTTCGGTCGACCCGGCTTCGGCAAGCGGTATCGGGAAGTATGGCGCCGCTCGGTTTCTGGACGCGATCGCTGGAGCGGATGTTGTCTTCCCGAATGCCGATGAGGCACTGGAACTGACGGGCGCGGGCCACACTTCTTGGGCGCTTCGCGCCCTTCGGGAGCATTTCGACACAGTGGCGATGACGCTGGGCTCGCATGGCAGCCTTGTCGCTGCCGGGGAAGGGGTGTTCGAGGTCGAGGCCGCTCCCGCCGCGGCTGTGGTCGATCCGACTGGCGCGGGGGATGCCTATGCTGCTGGTTTCATGGCTGCTCTTGTCTCGGGCCGCAGCGTTCAGGAATCGGCGGAGCGGGGTGCGCTTCTCTCGGCTCGTGCCGTGGCCGTTAGCGGCGGTCGGCCGGCGTTCTGAGGCTTGTCGATCGGCAACATCGCGGAGGTTGGTCGGCGAGCCGCGGCCGGCATGGAAAGATAGGTGACATGGCGAGCCCCCATTCACTCTCACCCACAGACGTACTTGCCGAGCTTTCTGCCGATGCTGGCGGCCTGAGTAGCGCCGACGCGCAGGTGCGACTCGAACGTTTCGGCCCGAACAAGCTGCCCGAGCCTAAGAAGCGTAATCCGGTGCTCGCTTTCTTGAGTTTCTTCAATGACATCCTCATCTATATCTTGCTCGGTTCGGCTGTCTTGAAGGCGCTGCTTGGCGAGTGGATCGATTTCGCCATCATCATCGCGGTCGCCATTATCAATTCGGTGATCGGTTTTCTGCAGGAGGGTCGCGCCGAGAAGGCGATCGATGGCATCCGCAACATGCTTTCGGCGGATGCGCAGGTGCTGCGCGATGGCAGTTGGGCCACGATTGCCGCAGACAGTGTTGTGCCTGGCGACATCGTGCGGGTTGGCCCTGGTGCCAAGGTTCCTGCCGATATTCGTCTCATCACTTCCACTTCGTTGCGCGTCGAAGAGGCCGCGCTGACTGGCGAGTCTGTGCCTGCATCGAAGTCGGTGAAGGCGGTGGATGCCGATGCAGGGATTGGCGATCGCACTTCCATGCTGTTCTCCGGCACCATCGTCACCGCGGGTCAGGCTGAGGGAGTGGTCACGGCCACGGGGTCTGGCACCGAGATCGGCGCGATTCAGACGATGATTTCGAACGTTGACAGCCTTGAGACGCCGTTGACGAAGCAGTTGCGCAAATTCGGCACACAGCTCTCGGTGGCGATCTTGGGCATGGCCGCGGTGATGGTGCTCATCGGGCGGTACGTGCACGAGTTCGATGTCGATGAGATTGTCTCCGCGGCGATCGGTTTCGCTGTCGCTGCGATTCCTGAGGGCCTGCCCGCTCTTGTGACGATCACGCTCGCGCTTGGGGTGCAGTCGATGGCGAAACGCAATGCCATAACTCGGCAGCTCACCGCAGTCGAGACGCTCGGCTCAGTCACGACGATCTGCTCGGATAAGACGGGAACCCTCACCAAGAATGAGATGACGGCGACCGTCGTCGTGACGGGCAAGCGCTCGTTCGACGTCTCGGGGACTGGCTATGAGCCTGTGGGGGACATTTCGCTGACCGGCGCTGAGATCACCTTGAACGGTTTTCCGGATTTGCGCGCGGTCATCGAGTCGATGGCCGTGTGCAACGATGCCCAGCTTGCCCAGAACGACGAAGGTCGGTGGACTATCGTCGGTGAGCCGACCGAAGGGGCGTTGCGCACCCTCGGCGTAAAGGCGGGTTTTGCCGCAGACGAGTACGAGCGCGTCGCCGTTCTGCCGTTCGACTCCGCGAACAAGTACATGGCTACGTTGAGCAAGTCGGCAACGGGAGAGATGGTGATTCTCGTCAAAGGTGCGCCAGACCGCCTTCTGGACCGCAGCATCCAGCAGCTCAGCCCGAATGGAAAAGTCAAGCCGCTCGAACGCGACTATTGGCAACAGAAGATCGACGAGTTGAGCGATCAGGGTCTCCGCGTTTTGGCGGCAGCATCGCTTCCGGCCGGCGCAGGTGCGCACAAGCTCAAAGACAAGGACATCGCGGCCGGCCTTACTTTTCGCGGGCTGGTCGGCATCATTGATCCGCCGCGGCCCGAAGCCATTGAGGCGATCGCAAAGTGTCACGCTGCCGGCATCGGCGTGAAGATGATCACCGGTGACCACGCGGGAACCGCGGTCGCGATTGCCCGCCAGATGGGCATTGTCGGCGAAGGGGATGTGGCGGTTCTGACCGGCGCAGAGTTGGCGGAGATGAGCCAGGAGAAGCTGAAGGCCGTGGTGCAGGGCGTGAACGTGTTTGCACGCACCAGCCCCGAGCATAAGATCCGCATCGTCTCCGCGCTGCAGGCCAAGGGCGAGGTTGTCTCGATGACGGGTGACGGTGTCAATGATGCACCCGCACTGCGCAAGGCGGATGTCGGGGTCGCGATGGGTATCAAGGGCACCGAGGCGACAAAGGAGGCCGCCGAGATTGTGCTTGCCGACGACAACTTCGCGTCGATCGAACGCGCGGTCGAAGAGGGCCGGCGAATCTACGACAACTTGCGCAAATCTGTCGTGTTTCTGTTGCCGACGAATGGCGCGCAGTCGCTCGTGATCTTGCTAGCAGTGCTGTTCGGGTTCACTTTGCCTTTGCAGCCGACTCAGGTGCTGTGGATCAACATGGTCACCGCCATTACGCTCTCACTCGCCCTCGCATACGAACCTGCCGAGCCGGACATCATGGCCCGGATGCCTCGCAAACCGGGCGGATCGATTCTGCCTGGGTTTGCCCTCGCACATGTGTTGGTGGTGTCGTTGCTCATTGCCGGGGCGACTTTGTTCACGTTCTTCTTTGCGCAGGGACAGGGCGCAGGGCTTGCCGAGAGCCAGACCATCGCCGTGCAGACGCTCGCGTTCGGGCAACTGTTTTACTTGTTCAACTGCCGGTTCTTGTCATCGTCGAGTTTCACTTTCCGGGTTTTTGAAGGCAACTGGGTGATCTGGGCTGCAGTTGGCGTGCTCGTCGTATTTCAGGTGATCTTCGTGTATGTGCCGGTGATGCACACTTTGTTCGGCTCGGCGGCCCTTGGGTTCATGGGATGGGCTCTCCCCATTGTCATGGGGTTGGTCGTCTTCGCGCTGGTCGAGGCGGTCAAGGTGTTGGGCCGCAAGCGCGGTCAGCTCACTGCGTAATGGCGTGGCGGTGTCGTCGCGTGTCGCTCGCTGTAAGTGCTGTTCAGTTCGCGATCTCTTGACACAAGGAACATCGCGCGGCCGTGATTGCGCTGAAAACATCGCGCGGGCGTCTGAATCGCGTATCGACTGAGCCTTCGGCCCTGCGCGTCGCGCCTCCCCTGAGCGCGTCGTTCTTTCGATCTAGCGCATCGTGATTGAGCGGCCCGCCCATTTGCTTGCCGGGGCGTGATAATTCTCGATCGCGTGCAATGCTCGCTCGGGTGTCGTCTCGACGATGACCATGCGAGCGTGTGCCTCGCTCACGAAGCCTTCGTCGACCATGTGGCGAATTTGTGCGACGAGGGTGTCGAAGTAGCCTTCGACGTTGACGAGCGCGCATGGCTTGTTGTGGTAGCCGAGTTGTGCCCATGTCCACTGTTCGGTGATCTCTTCGAGCGTGCCTGGTCCGCCGGGTAGCGCGATGAACGCATCGGCCTCATTGCTCATGACGAGTTTGCGTTCGTGCATTGTCTCGACCACCCGCAGGTCGCTGACGCCGGCGTGTCCGAGTTCTTTGTCGAACAGCGCCGTGGGGATCACGCCGGTGACGGCGCCACCGGAAGCGAGCGCCGCGTCGGCGACAAGACCCATCATGCCGACTTGACCGCCGCCGTATACGAGACGGATGTCGCGCTGTGCCAGCAGTGTGCCGAGGGCGTTTGCCGCTGCGGCGTATTGCGGACGCGTGCCGGAAGCTGAGCCGCAGAATACGGCGATGCTGCGCGGGTGCTGTGGTTGCTGTGGAGTGGATGGCGATTCGGTTGCTGGAGCAGAGCTTGGCGCTGATGCTGAGGTGTTCACTAAGATTTCGCTTTCGTCGGACAGCGCCGCCCCTATGGTGGCGCTATGCGCACTATAGCGCGGCCGCGTGACGCGAGAGCGCGGCCGGCGCCGAGAATGGCGAATGGGTTAGCGGACGAGGATGGCGGCAGGCTGAATGCTGATCTCGATTCGGGTTGTCTCACCGAGGTCGTCGCCGTCGACTTCGAATACCCGCGGCTCGTCGAGTTCGATCGTGAGCGCGGTGATCCGTTGGTGGGTGGTGCTGTCGCTGCTCTCTGCGGTGTCGTTGGTGCCGAACAGCCGCTTGATGCCGTTGTCCCACACCATGTTCCGTAGCGTGTCCATCCACCCGCCGATCCCGTCTGCGTTGAGGATCAACAGATCGAGTTCGCCGTCTGCCGGGTCGGCGTCGGGCAGTAGCGTTACTCCGCCTTGAAGTGTGCCGCAGTTGCCGACGATGAGGGTGTGAGCTTGCTCCTCCACGGCGTCTTGTCCTGGAATCGAGAGATGGATAGTGATGATTTCGCTTGCGGATACGGCGCGGCCGAGCGACTCGACGTAGGCGAGCCATCCTGCCTTGTCTTTGAGGTCGTCGTTGGTCTCGGTGATCATGTGCGCGTCGATGCCGAATCCTGCCATTACCGCGAATGCGTGGCGTTCGGTGCCGTCGGGCCGCGCTATCTCGGCCCAGCCGAGGTCGATCGGGTGTGCTTTGCCGTCGAGGGCGTGTGCGAACGCGGCAGGCAGGTCGTTGAGCGGGATGTCGAGGTTGCGGGCGAGGAGGTTCCCTGTGCCGAGGGGGATGATTCCTAGTTCTGCATCGGCCTCGGCCTTGGCGAGATGTTCGGCGACGGCGCGGACTGTGCCGTCGCCGCCGGCGGCGAGCACGAGATCGGCGCTCGCGTCGAGTGCGCGTTGAGTGGCTTCGCGGCCGGGGTCGTCTTCGCTGGTCTCGAACCACGACACTTGTGGTGCCGAGTCACCGATCGAATCCTTGAGAGCGGTTTCGAGGTCTTCCTTACTGGTCTTGGAGGGATTCCAGACGATGCCGACGTGCGTGGCGTTCATGTGCTCGGTCCTTTCATTGTGTGGATTCGTCTAAGTGAACGACAGTGATGTGGATGTCGGCGTCGGGTTCGCCGCGAGACGCGAGCAGGCTGGTGATGGATTGGTGGATGCGCCCGGCGCTTTCGGCGGCGCTTCGGTCTGCATACATGCTGACGGAGATCTCTATCTGAAGGCTTCCTTTGCCTTTGGCGGCGCCAGCGCGGGTACCGCGCACCACGGTGACAAGTGGTGCGTCCTCGTCGCGCACGCCGAGCAGTTGACTCCCAGCCTCAATGATGTGCGACATCTTGCTGCGGCTTGCCCTGTACACGTCCGCTACTCCGAGGACTTCGCGTGTGGCGGCCTCGATGTCTGCTGCCAGGCTCGTATCGTCTGTACTATTCATCGCTTCCCCTCATCTATCCTCGCTTTCATTCTTTATTTATCCTCACCGTCATCTTCGACGGGTGTGGGGAGTTTTTGGATGTCGTACACCGTGATATCGATTTCGGTGATGTTGAGCCGTGTGTGGGCGCTCAGTCGTTCTGCGATTTCCGCGCGTAGCCGTTGTGCAACGTCTGGGATGGGTTCGCCATAGGCAACGCTCGCGTCGATAAGGATATGGATGGGCGCCCCTTCCTGCGTGACTTCGCCTTCGAGGCGGCATCTGCCGACGACCGCGCCGGGTACCGCCCTTTCTGCGCCTCTGATCAGGCCGCGGACGGCGCCTTCGGTGATTCCGAGGTCTGCGCGTGGCAGGGGAGTGGGAATGGGGATACGGCGTCCGGCTCTCGCATCGAGGGCGATGCCTGCGAGGATTTTTTGTACCCACCCTTCATCGACTGGTTTCGCTTGGGCGTCTTCGACGAGTAGTTGCGGAGTGAGCGCATGAAGCCGTTCGAGGGCGTCCAGCACGATTTGGCATCCAGGGGATGCGTCGATGGATGCGTTGGGCGGCGTGCGGCCGGCAGCGAGGTAGTCGGTGAGCTCCTCAAGGGTGTGTCCGTCGAGGTCTTCTGGCTCGAGTTTGAGGTTTTGCACGGAGGGAGTGTCGTGTTTGTCGGTCATCGCCACTGCTCCATCTGGACGAGGATGTGTTTTCTCGCGCGGGCGAGCAGCCCTCGCACTGTGGAGGTGGGCAAGTCGAGTTCTTGCGCGATCTCGTCGTATCCGTATTCACCGAGTTCTCGAAGCACCCAGCACGCCCGTTGGGCGTCGGGAAGCTCCTGAAGGGCAGCACCGAGCGCAGCCACCCCAGCTTGTGTTTCCGCGAGCTGGGGTGGCGTGTTGTGGGCTGGGGCTGGGGCGTCGATGTTGTCGATATCGGTGTGGGGTCGGTGTGCGCGGGCGCGATCGATGGATTTGCGACTGGAGATTCGCATCAGCCAGCTCTTCACTTTACCTGGGTCATCTAACTCGGGTAGACGCTGCCAGGCGGTAATGAACGATTCTTGCACCACGTCGTCCACCTCGGCGCTGCCGGAGAGGATTCGATGTGTGTAGGCGCGCATCATTGGCGTGTACCTGCGCACCAGCACGGCGAAGGCGGCAGTGTCACCGTCAGCAGCGCGGCCTGCGACGATGCGATCGTCAGCAGATTCCAACGCTTCGTTGAACCGGTCACCATCCATACCCCGTACCCCTCACTCGAGGGGCCCTCTCCAGCGAGGGCCAACGTTCGGCAAAATTGCCGCGCATTGTGCCCATCCTCTCATACCTTCCCCTTGCGGGGAGAGAATTTTGTCGTTGGAGCCAAAACACTGCCTCCGAATGCCGTTACTTGGCGCGTCGCCCTGTGATCAGACCATAGATGAGCAGCACGATTACCGATCCACCGATGGAGAGCAGCCACGTCGACAGGGAGAAGAAGGACTCCAAGTTGACGTTGAAGATGATCCCGCCAAGCCATCCGCCAAGCATTGCTCCGATCACGCCGAGCAGGAGAGTGGCGAACCATCCACCGGCTTGGTCGCCTGGGATGATGAGTTTCGCGATTGCGCCGGCGATGAGGCCTAGGAGGAGAAAACTGAAAAAACCCATGAGGGTATCCTTCCGTTGATCTTGTTGATCTTGTTGAGTTCAGATTGTTGAGCCGAGTTTGGGGCGGGCCGTGTAGCTCCGGCCCGCCCCGCGCCCCTTGCATTTACTTCTTGAATGCGTCCTTGACGTCTTCCGCCGCATCCTTGATATGGCCCTTGGCCTGTTCAGCCTTGCCTTCAGCAACGAGCTTGTCGTTGTTGGTGATGTGGCCGGCGGCTTCCTTGACTTTGCCGGTCACTTTGTCGGCTGCTGCCTTGATCTTGTTCTCTTCGCTCATAGCGTTCTTTCCTTTCTCGTCAGGTCTTCGGGGGTCGAAGACCGTTGTCCCTGCGTGCAAACTGCACTGTCAGGACATGTGCCGAACAGGCGGCTTTGCGCCTGATCAGTAAACTTGTGCGTTGGCTACCGCCTTCGCCGCGGCTTCTTCGCTTTTGAGGTTTTCCACACTCGTTCGATCTGGTGTCGGAGGTCCTCGTAGTTCTTGCCACGAGACTTCGCGGACTCCACACCGACAAGGTAGGACGCGACGACAAGGATCACGACGATTGCGAGGTTCTTACGCATATGCTTTGTCTCCTTTCTGCTCTCGTTCTTCCACGGGGGCTACTGCACCCGTGTAGCTGAGCGCCACTGTTCGAGCCGGCTTCGCCCAGTCAGGTGCAGCACCACCGGTATCTCGGATCCGGCGAGTGCGTCCCAATCGGCGACCGCGTCTTCGGTGGCTTGCAGGATGCGTGGCAGGGGTGTGTTCTGCCGCGTCGCGACGGTGAGTTTGATAGCGGGCTTGCCTTTGACCCTGTACGAACTGGTGTGTGCGGAGAGCACGTCGGGCCGACGGCGTAGCGTGCCGGCCAGCACGGCGTCTGCGACATTCCGGTCTACTCGTGCGGTGCCGTCCTCGGCGTCCACTTGCAGCACAGTCGTGGTCTTTCCTCCTCCGCGGGTTGCGATGAACACGATCAGCAGGATGAGCAGCACCAGGATCACACCGAGCGCGATCCACGCCGCAGTGAGTGTCACGGTGGCGCCGGAAAGGTCGAGGCCCCAGCTGGCGAGAGCCGAACCGGCCTTGTCGACCCATTCGGCGATGGCGGCCACTGCTGCTTGCGCCCATGGCGGGCGAACAGCGGTGAGCATTGCTGCGGCACCGACTGCGGCAAGCATGATGCCGACGATGAAAAGTAGCGCTCTGTTGAGGACGCGGTTGGTGGCGTTCATGACACCACCCCTCGGCGGGCGATGGTCACTTTCACTGCAGCGTCGAATCCTGCACCCGAAAGCACTTCTGAGGCCGCATCGTATACGATCTGTTGGTCCACGGGCAGTCCGCTTGTCGGTGTCACACGTACCCACACGGAGCGCCGGCCGACTGTGGCTGACACTTGGGATCGGTCGATGCCGCATTGCGTGGCGACGTGGCTGGCGGTCGCGTCCGCGAGCACCCCGTCATCGACGAGCACAGCCATTCTGTCTGCCACTCGCCCGTGACGTGCCCGCCGCCCTGGCAACAGGGCACACAGGATCAGAATCACGGCGATCACCACAAGCACTGCACCGGTGATGGTCGCGGTCGAGGCCACGTCGATCGCCGATACGGCATCCTGCATCGCCGTAGCCGCGGATTCTCGCATCCCTTGGTCGATGAGCAGCCATGCTCCGCCCACAAGGGCCGCGAGCAGTAATAGGGCAAGGACCGCAGCGAGGATCACTGCAGGCACGGTGCGGGCGGAGTGGGTCTCACGACGCAATACCCGCCGGTAAACCAGCGCATCAGCAGTCATGACACTCTCCTTTCCTTAATATTTCGTACCCCTGAGAATCGGACGTTCACCGATGTCACTCGACGACCTGCATAGTCCTCTAGCCCGGCTATCATTGCCCTCCGAAGGTGCGCCCCTTGCACGTCGAGCGACTGATTCGCAACTGGGCCGAACACGACTGGCACGGTCACTGAGGCGATCAGAGCACCCTCGTGGTCGGCCAGCGTGACGGACACGTCTTTGGCGCTGACCCGGGCGGCGTCGCGGGCCACTCCGACGGCCAGATGCTGTAGGGCTCGTGCACTCAAGATGGTTCGCCCTGCCAGCGGCCGGCTGCCGGTTTCGGTGCGGTTGTCGGCGATCATGACGACGAGCGCCGCCCGCGGAAGGCGTCTGCAAGCGCCCGCACATCCAGGCGGCCATCGACGATACGGCCGACGGCTGCCCCGATGAGCATTGCGACGGCGACGAGCAGGAACGCCCAGAACCCGAGCGTGACCCATGTCAATGCGAGCACGGTGCCTGCCGCGGCACCGATCAATGTGGTGCTCACTGAACTCGCGCTTCCTGCGGCTGTGGATCCTCGGTGGTGTCGTCGTCAGAGGGAATGTGCACGTCGTTGACAGTCACATTGACTTCGGTGACTTCCATGCCCACAAGGTCTTCCATGGCGCGGTAGATGGATGAGCGTACGTCGTTGGCGACTTTCTGCAGCGCGATTGGGTAATCCGCCACGATCGTCACGTCAACGGCGACCTGCTTCTCGCCGACCTCGACGCTGATGCCTTGCGACAGATCCGTGGTGTTCAACGCATCTCGGATTGCCCCGACCATTCGGGCGGCCCCGCCACCGAGGGCGTAGACGCCGCTGACTTCGCGGGCCGCGATTCCGGCGATTTTTGCGATGACGCTGTTGTCGATCGTGGTCTTACCGCCAAAGTCGGCTGGCGCAGTTGCCTTCCCCTGCTGTGTGTCTGGCTGTGTTGCGTTCGTTACGGTTGCCATGCTGGACTCCTTACAAGTCATATTCCGCATTGGATGCGGGTCGCTTCGAACCAGCGACATAGTTAAGACGCGTCTCGCGGCCGGAATGTCACGAACTTTTTTCGGAATTCTGGGGGTCGCCTGTAAGCACTGAGCTGCTCACACCTGCTCAAGTTGCCCCGATCACGGGGGTGCGGTATATTTGCATCAGGAGACTGCTCACATCTGAGTTGAGCGTCTTGGGGTCTTTATCTTGATGTACCGGGGGAATGACATGGGGAAATTTTTGAGCGCACCTTCCAGAGCATGGAAGGTGCTTGCTGGCGTGCTCGTCGTGGGCCTCGTGGTCACGCTTCTGCCGCTTGCGCAGACCGCCTTTGCGGCACCCGAGCGGGCGTCCCTGTCGACATTGTCGCTGGACGTGTTGTCAACGGGCACGGCGTCGCCGGTTCCGTTCGATGCCGACGACGAGCCGGGCAACGACTCCGGGCCAGACAACGACATCGTCCGGTCGCGCGACTCGGTCGCCTACCGCTGGGTGTGGTCCGCTGCCACCAGCGGCAACACGACATTCACCCAGGTTCTTCCCGCCGGCATGAACTGGGTGGTGGCCTCCGCTGCCGGTTGTGTCGAGGGCGCAGGCGCCATCTCGTCCGACGGTCGCACACTCGCGTGCACGCTCCCCGTCTCGTCGGGCCAGGGGTCTTACCCAGTGACGGCAATGACTACCGGCTTGGGCGGGCAGGGCGTAGCCCTGGTGACCAGCGTCACCGACGGCACTCGCACGTCGAACCAGGCGACCGTGTATCTGTCTGCGGCACCGAAGTTCGATACGATGCTGCGCTCAGCTACGGCAACGCCCGTGCTCAATGATGACAGGGAAGTAACGGCATTCAACATTCCCGTGGGCGTTGACATTGTCGTTCCCAAGGATGCAGTCAAGGGCTTTGTGGGGCGCGAGGCCGCGGCCGCCAGCTTCAGCTTTCAGATTGAGTCTCTGGCAACGACCTCGGGAGTAATCCTCAGTTCATGTCAGGCTGGTCGCATTACATCTCTCCAACCAGCACCGAAGATCTCCGGCACGTACACTGCGGAGAACGCAGTCCCGGATTCGGGTGTGGCCACCTGCGCACAACCGGGCGGAGCGGACACGCCGATTACCGTGACTGTAACTAACATGATCTCCGACCTACGCTCCTACCCCACGAGAACGATTGACGGGGCTGTACTGAGTTCGGACATGGCTTGGGTTGGGGTGTACGTCGTGTACATACGAGTGCCTGCCAGCAACTTTCCCGTTGACGCCGCGACGTCGTTCACCTCGCGGCTCACGGGCTTTGATCCGCTGTCCGTCTCCGGGCAGTCGAACTATGGTGAGGGTTATACCAAGGGTCAACCAGCTGGGCCGTTCAGCTCGGGCGTCAACTCAATCGCGACAAGCGTTGATCGAAGGACGGACAATTCCTTCAGCATTGGCGCGCGCACGTGGGCACCAGGCACCTCGGCAGTCTCCAACACAGTACCCGTTTGGGAGAACGCATCGACGACGGCGAAGGGAGATGGAGCGGCATATCCGGGGTCGAAATATCGGCAAGGCTTTCTTCTGACAAACAACGGTGGTGCTGGTGTCGATCTACACAATCTGACGGTATGCGGGGTGTGGGATCAGTCCTTGACTCGTCTTGACCCGACTATTGCTCCCGGCACAGGAGGGCGAACGCCGACAGCCGTGCAGTATGGGGTTCTCGATGTCTCGACCGATGCCGACCGGCGCGATGTCGAATGCGGCAAGGTGGGCGATGGCGACATGCACTGGTTCGACAGCCTCGAAGCGGCAGGTGGGCCAAGCGCGGTCAACGCAGTGCGAATGGCCTACCCTGATGCGCTCATGGGGGTCACGTCCTACTTCGCCGTATCTTTTGTCAGGGTGGATTCGTCGATTGCTGTGGGAACGCCTATCCCCACATTCTGGCAACTCACCTCGGACGAGCTCTCCAAAAAGTCGACCTACATCCCAGAGACGAACGCCAACACCGGTCTTGGCACGCGGGTTGTTGCCGCTGAGGCGTCAGTTCGAGCCACCACATCCTGGGATGTCGACCTGGCCAAGCCGGGCGCACAGCGCACTGTGACGGTCACGCCGACTGTCTCCGTGCCCGCCGGTTCCGATTCCGCTAGCGCGCGCAACATAGTACTCACCACGACCCTGCCCGCCGGTGTCTGCTACGTGTCCAACTCAGTTGTGCCGAGCACCCCTCCGGTCACCATCACGCCGGGCAACCCCGGCGCGGACGGCGTGCCGTGCACAATGGACGCGGGCGAGACCGGCGCCACTATGGAGTGGCAGCTCGGCGAACGCACGGTGGCTGATCCGCCTCCTGCATTCTCGTTCAAGGTGAACGTGCCGATCACCACACCGACGCCGACCGAACTCACTGTGACCTCGGTCATCCAGTCCCCATCCGATCTAAGCCTTGCGTCAGCTCGCAGATCGAGTGATGTGCTCGGCCTGAACGCGGCGGCCGAGTTTGCCGTCATGAAGAGTGCCTCGACCGCTGTCGCGCAGCCAGGCGACTCGTTCAGCTACACCCTCGGATGGTCCAACACACTCGGAACCTCCGCCGGGTTCGGCTCATTCGTCGACGTGCTGCCATACTCAGGCGACCGCAACGGCACCACAGATCTAGCCAGCATCACGCTCGACAAGGTGACCGCCGACCCATCTGTCAGCATCAGCTACACCGCGGACGAGCCTGCGGATGTTCTGGCCGCGCTAGACTCCGACCCGTCGGGCGCTACCGGCATCACGTGGACGAGTGAGAAGCCCGAGCACACGACGGCACTGCGCATCCAGACCCCAGAACTCGCACCCAACTCAGTGGGATCCATCTCTCTCGACGTGACGCCGCACGGGCTGCTCACCACCACAAGCATCACCAACTCGGTGACGTCGGGCGTAACGACCGCGAGCGCTGGGTCGCTCAAAGACGTGTCTCCGGCTACGGTGCGCTCCCAGGCCTCAAGCCTCTCAGGGACCGTCTACCACGACGCGGACTACTCGTTCGATCTCAGCGAAGGCGACGAAGGCCTCACCCCCGTAACCGTGACCGTCGACGGGTATTCCTTCGGTGCTGACGGCGCAGACAACGGCGGACCAGGTCACGGCGACGACATCGCGCTCGAAGAGCCCATCGAGGTTCCAACGGGTGCCGATGGCACTTATTCTGTGGATGGGTTGCATTCAGGTCGCTATGATGTGACCGCCTCAGGCGCGGTGCTTGACGGTCTGCTGCCCGGCGAAACCCAGCAAGAAATCACGCTGCCTCTCGACACCGCGGCCGCCGACGTGAACCTCGGATTCTTCGAACCGCTCACGCCACCGACCGCCGCCGAAAACGACACGGCATCCACCCACTCTGGCGATGCCGTCACCATTGACGTGCTCGCCAACGACGCACGCGACCCCAATGGCGACGTACACGTCAAGGCGTACCAACAGGGTCAGCACGGCACAGTCGCAGAGGTGGACGGCAAGCTCGTCTACACTCCCGCCGCCGACTTCGTCGGCACTGACACGTTCGGCTACACCGCCACAGACAAGACCAGGGCCACCGACACCGCGACCGTCACGGTCACAGTGTTGGCACACCCTGTCGCGGTCGCCGACGCCTACACTGTGGCAATCACGGGTGGCGAACGGCAGCTGAATCTGCTGGCAAACGACACCCCAGCAGGCAAAGTCAGCCTCGACCAGATCGTCACCGCTCCGAACCCGGAGATGGGCACCGCAGTCATCCGCGATGGTAAGGCGTACTTCACACCGTCCGAGGGAGCCAGCGGCACCGACACATTCAGGTACCAGATCGTCGACGCCATCGGTGGAATCTCATCCGCTGTGGTCAACCTCACTTTCCAGGCCCCGCCGACCACTGAGGCGGTCGCGGTGACCACCGGTGTGGATGCTGCTGTAGATGTCGATCTCGCCAGTCATATTGACGGTGTCGACTCGGCTGTTACGGCCACATCTGATCCAGCACATGGAACGGTTGAGCTTGATGACGATGTCGCGACGTATACGCCTGACGACGGATACACGGGAACCGACTCGTTCACCTACACCGTGACCGACGACCTCGGCCAGACCGCCACCGGCACCGTGACCGTCACAGTGCAGCCGACGCCAGCCGCAGCCAACCTGTCCCGCACCATTGCGCGTGACCAGACCACGTCCTTCACCGTCATCACCGAGGCCACCGCGCCAGCAGGCGTAGACAAGATCGCATCGGTCACGGTCGACACCCCGAATCACGGGGGAGCGGTCGTTGTCGGCGCCGACAAGACGATCAGCTACACGCCAGCAAACGGGTTCACCGGCACCGAGAGCTTCAGCTACACGCTGACCGACGATCTCGGTCAAGAATCCACCGCGACCATCACGGTCACAGTTCAAAACGGCCCAGTGGCACCAGACGTTGCCTTGCGCACCGCCCAAGACACCGCTATCAGCCGCAACCTGGCAGATGAGGCCTCGGGTCTCGACGCCGCCGTCACAGCGGTCTCTGATCCGACGCACGGAACAGCTGAACTGGTCGACGGAGTAGTGACATACACGCCAGCCGACGGCTTCACAGGCGCCGACTCATTCACCTATACGGTGACCGACAGCCTCGACCAGACCACCACAGGCACAGTGACCGTCACCGTGCAAAGCCCGCCCACCGCTGAGATCGTCACAACCGAGACAGGCAAAGAGATGCCTGTAGAAGTCGACCTGACCGAACACATCGGCGGAACCGCCGCCGCGGTCACGTCCGTAACAGCACCAGCCAGCGGAACCGCCGTTCTGGATGATGGTGTCGTCACATACACGCCGGCCAATGGCTTCGTGGGCACCGACTCATTCACCTATACGGTGACCGATGACCTCGGTCAGACTGCGGTGGGCACCGTGACCGTGACCGTTCATGCACCGCCCGTTGCCGTCGACGACCCATCGATTCGCACCGGCGCTGCCACTCCGGTCGTCGTCGACGTGCTCGCCAATGACACCGTGCCCAATCCGGCAAACACCATCGTCACGGTTACCGGCGCCCCCGGGCACGGCGTGGCAGTGGTCGGGGACAACGGCACGATCACCTACACCCCGTCCGCAGGCTACGTCGGTGCTGACGCATTCACCTACACCCTGACCGACCACCTCGGCCAATCCAGCGACGCGCTGGTCAGCATCCAAGTCATTGACGGCCCCGTCGCGGTGGCCGACTCCGCAACCACCGCCATGGACCGCCCGGTTGACGTCAACCTGATCGGCAACGACCAAGGAGAAGGGATATCCGTCACGGCCGTTGGCGACGCCTCCAACGGCTCCGTCGCCGACAACGGTGACGGAACCGTCACCTACACACCGCACGCCGGTTTCAGCGGGGCGGACACGTTCACCTACACGATCACCGATGACCTCGACCAGACTGACGAGGGCACCGTGACAGTGACGGTCCTGGCCCCACCGGCTCCCGCAGACCATGAGGTACGTACAGGCGAGCAACTGCCGATTACCGTGGGCGTGCTGGACGGTCTCGCGCCGGGCATGACTGTGACAAGTGCAGACCCAGAGCACGGCACCGCTGAAGTCGGTTCCGATGGGTCGATCACCTACACGCCAGCAACAGGTTTCACCGGAACGGATGCATTCGCCTACACAGTGACCGACGAACTCAGCCAAACCGGCACGGCGACGATCACCGTCACCGTGCAGGCGGCGCCAACCGGAGAAGACATCCGCACCACAACCAACCAAGACGCCGCGGTAAAAATAGACGTCATCGCCAAGACGACCGGAACCAACCTGGTCATCGGCCAGATCAGTGACCCATCCCACGGCACGGCCGAAGTCGTGGACGGTGCTGCCAGAAGCGCGAGCAGCCAGGTCGTCTACCGGCCGGCGGCAGGCTACTGGGGCACAGACTCGTTCACCGTACAAATCCTCGACGACCTCGGTCAGGCCACCACGGTGACAGTCACAGTCGATGTGGTCGCGGCCGCAGTATCGTCTCCCACGCCCAGCCCATCCAAGCCTGTGGTTGATCCCTCGGACCCAGTATTAGACCCCTCGGAATCAGTGACCCCCAGTCCAGACGACGAAGACGGCAGTAGCACGGTCGTGCCGAACCCAAGCGGGTCGGACACAGGTGACCCCCTGATCAACACCAGTGCCGGTGGTCTACTGGTCAGTGCCGGTATTGCCGCCGCTGTAGCACTGCTGCTCGCTGGTCTAGTGCTCATACTCGCGACACGTCGTCGGCACCGGCAGCACTGAGAAAGTGATGCACCATGTAAACAGCGCTGACAAAGCGGCGCAAAGTACATGGCGCCGAGAAAGGTGATGCACCGCATAGACGGCGCACCACCGACGTAAGCCGGTTGTTTGGCCCGCGCAGGACAGCGATCCCCCGCGCGCCCCGGGCGGGCCAAGCAACCTCCGTCGTGCTCCCCTCAACCTCCCCTCAACCTCCCCTCAACCGAGCAAAACCCGACACCGACAGCTACACCCTCCCTCTCAACGGAGCAAAAGCCGACAGATTTTGGCCAAATCTGTCGGCTTTTGCTCCGTTCACCGAAGGAGTTCCGGAACGGGTGTCGGGTTCTGCTCCGTTGACGGAGAGTGCCGAGTACGCAGTTACCAGTGCCTACTGCCCCGCCGCAGTTCGAGTACGGAGGTCTGCATCTGTGATCGGACGCAGCACACGGCATGGCACCCCGACCGCGACAACCATCTCCGGGATGTCGTGACTCACCACACTTCCCGCGCCAATCACAGACCCATACCCGATGTGGACCCCAGGCAGAATGACCGCGTTGCTGCCGATCCAGACCCTATCCTCGATCGTGATTGGTTCAGAGAATCGCGAATGATCGAAACGACGTGCCGGATGCACCGGATGTCCAGTCGTGGTCAGCGTCACATTCGGGGCAATCATGACGCCATTGCCGATGCGAATCTCCACGTCATCCACGAAGGCGAGATTCACGTTGCCATAAAAGTCGTCTCCAACATGGACGTTCCCGCCAAAGGCTGCGCTGAAAGGCGGGTTGAGTATCGCGCGCTCACCAACAGACCCAAAGATCGCGACAAGAAGTTCCGCCTGCTTGGCCTCCTCGCTTGGCGGCGTTTGGTTGTATTGGAAGATGAGGTCGGCTCGTCGTTGCGGGTTCTTGAACGCTGCGTCCGACTCGGAATAGACCAGGCCCTGGCCGATCCGATTCAACACTTCCTGCTCATCTGGCTCATCACCGTGTGGCATTTGACACTCTCCTTCGAACTCTGTGCCCTAAGCGCTACGAACGCAGGCGCTAAAGCATCACGCTGAGGACGATCCCAATCGGAAGCAGGCACATGTACGCAACAGTCGTATGGAAGAGCCGCATAGGATGCGGATCATCGGGCGTGCTGCTCGCGCGGCGAAGAAACATGTGAGCCTCGAAAAGCAGCCACAGCCCGCCAAGACTGCACACAACGAGATACAGGGCACCGATACGGTCATCTGTGAGAGGCAAGGTGAATGACACCACCACCGTCGCATACGTCCACAACAGGCTGCGCAGCGCGACACCGCGAACCGGAACGACAACCGGGAGCATTGGTACCCCCGCGCGTTTGTAGTCTTCCCGATGTTTCGTCGCAAGAGACCAGAAGTGCGGCATCTGCCAGCAGAAGACCACCGCGAAGAAAGCGAATGACGCGAGTGACAAAGTGCCGGCAACGGCCGCGTACCCGATCAGGACCGGCGCTGCGCCGGGGAATCCGCCGAGGACCGTGTTATGGCGAGTATGTCGTTTGAAGACCCGGGTGTACAGCAGGCCGTACCAGGCAATCGACGCCGCCGCCATCGCAGCGGCCAACAGAGTAGTGCCCCACGCCAGGAGACCGATGCTGAACAGAGTAAGTACCCCCGCGAACACCCAGGCCGCTGGAACAGAGACCGCGCCGGTCACCAGTGGACGCGCCTGGGTCCGAACCATCACCGCATCGATGTCCCGGTCGTAGATACAGTTCATCACGCTCGCCGCGGCTGCTGCACAGGCGCCGCCCACCATGGTCATGATGAGCACTGGCCAGGACGGCCAGCCGTCTGCTGCCAGGATCATCCCCGGCAGAGTCGTTACGAGGAGAAGCTCGATGATTCGAGGCTTCGTGAGAGCCACATATGCCCGCACGCGATCAACAAGCCGCATGGGCGCGGCGACGGCTGGGTTACTCGTCACGTGCATGCTCACTCGGCGCACGCCGACAGTCGCCGTGACCACTTGTGGTTGCCCAGTTGTTCAGCCGTGGATGCCGCGAAGTCGCAACGACCGGGCTTCCGCCCGCTGCTGGGGCGCTGCGGTTTCCCTGAGGTGATCGCCACGCCACGACCGAGACGGTTAGCCTCTTCCGACATGGAGCGGTCAGCACGGCTGGAACCGTCGATGATGAGGATCCGGTTCATGGTTGAGACTCCTGAATCGTTACCGTTGTGGGACGCGCTACGAGGATGGTGGTCCGATCGTTCCAGCATGTGAGTGTGCTGTTCACCGTGATCTCCCGTCGAAGTGCATCACTCAACGTTACGCGCATTGACAGTCAGATCGTGTGCTGCGAAACGTCCGTTTCCGCCACATTCCCGTAACCCGACCCCGCAATACCCGAGGCTTTGCCACTTTAAGCCGAAGTCGAATCGGAGGCCGTGTCCTGCCACAGTTGCGGTGACGGTGCAATGGGAAGAGCTCGGGCTTAGATCGACGGGCTTGGATATTTATATGCCTGTTAGGCGCACGACCAAGAAGCTTTGTGCTCAGTAGGGGCGCAACCAACGAGCTTTGTGCCCACCAGGCACGTAACCAACAAACTTTGTGCGCCCAACAGGATTCGAACCTGCGACCTCTGGTACCGGAAACCAACGCTCTATCCAGCTGAGCTATGGGCGCGCGACATCCAAGGTTACCATTAGCGACAGGGTAGGATCGAAGGCCGTGACTCCCACCGAGCTTTCCCACCACATTGCCAACGTTCTGCGCGGAATGCAGGCCGATGGCATCCTGCCGCCTGACCTTGTTCTGCCTGAGGAGCCGCGCGTCGATCGTCCCAAAAGCCGGGACCACGGCGACTGGGCTACCAACGTTGCCATGCAGTTGGCGGGCCGATCTGGCTTGAAGCCACGCGATGTCGCCGAGACGCTTGTCGCCAGGCTCGCAGAGGTTCCCGGAATCACTTCCGCTGAGATCGCCGGGCCAGGCTTCGTCAATCTCCGTATCGACGCATCGGCAGCAGGCAGCGTCGTCAAAGACATTGTCGACGCCGCAGCCGCATATGGCACAGGCAGGAAGCTGGCCGGCCGATCCATCAACCTGGAGTTCGTCTCGGCCAACCCCACCGGCCCCCTCCACCTCGGTCACACCCGCTGGGCGGCTCTTGGCGACTCCATCGCCCGGTTATTGCGTGCCACTGGCGCGAATGTTGTCGAAGAGTATTACATCAACGACGCGGGTGCCCAGATGGATCGTTTCGGCTATTCCGTGTTGGCGGCCGCGAAAGGTGAGCCAACGCCCGAAGGCGGATACCCGGGTGCCTACATCGGCGAGCTTGCCAAAGCCGTGCTTGCCGAGCATCCGGAGGTGGCGACTCTTCCTGCAGACGAGGCCATGCCGATTGCGCGCGAAGGCGGCTACCAGATCCAACTTGCCGAAATAAAGCGTTCACTAGCCAATTTCAATGTGCACTTCGACGTGTGGTTCTCAGAACGCACCCTGCATGCCGCCGACCCGGAGTCTGGGCGCTCGGCTATCGACCAAGCGCTCGACACTTTGCGTGCCCAAGGCAACGTATACGACGAGAACGATGCGACGTGGGTGCGCACGACGGCCTTCGGCGACGACAAAGATCGGGTCTTTGTCCGTTCGAACGATGTGCCCACCTATTTCGCCGCAGACGCCGCCTACTACCTGTCCAAGCGCGCTCGCGGATACGAAGAGCTCATCTACCTGCTCGGCGCCGATCACCACGGCTATGTCGGCCGGCTCAAGGCGCTTTCGGCTGCCGCGGGCGATGACCCGGACAAGAACCTCACCGTGCTGATCGGGCAGCTCGTCAACCTGAATGGCGCGAAACTGTCGAAGCGTGCCGGCAACATTGTCGAACTCGACGACCTTCTTGAATGGATCGGATCCGACGCGTTGCGGTATTGGCTTGCCCGGTTTCCCGCCGACTCGCCGCTGTCTCTTGAAGGCGAGGCGCTGCGCAGCCGCACCAATGACAATCCCGTGTTCTACGTGCAGTACGCGCATGCCCGCACGGCGAGCGTTGCCCGCAATGCCGCGGTCGCCGGGGTCACCCGCGCAGTCTTTGAGCCGGCGACGCTCGACCATCCGACCGAGGAGGCGCTCATCGCCCGGCTCGGGCAGTATCCAGACACGGTCACGCGTGCGGCCGAACTGCGCGAACCGCACAGGATTGCGCGCTACCTCGAAGATTTGGCGGCCGACTTCCACCGCTGGTACGACAATTGCCGTGTGATCCCACTGAGCGATGGCGCGATCGAGCCCGTGCATCAGTCGCGGCTGTGGCTCAACGATGCCACTGGGCAGGTCCTGCGGAACGGCCTTGAACTCCTAGGAGTTTCGGCGCCAGACCGCATGTAGCCTCTGCTGTGCAGGGAGTTTTGGCGTTATCCACGCGCGGGAAGAAGTTTTCGGGGGCGCCTGCCCCGACCGTGTCTTCGCCCGAGGTCGGATCTTTATCGTGCAACTTTGGCCGTCGTTTGGTTCGAGAGAACAACATAGGCCACGAAAACCGGCGGGTCGCCAAAACTATCCGCGAAGTTGCACATGCACCGCGGGGGGGGGGTCGCGGCCTCGTTCGCGAATGTGGCCTCGGCCTGGAAGACTAGAACCCATGTCCGCCAACCCCGTTACCCGTGAAGCCCACGCCCCCGACTGGCTGACGCCGCCCGTCGACGTCAACGCGATCGACGAACAACTATGGCCCGATGGATGCGTGCGCGACCACCGCGGTGTCGTCACGGTCGCGGGCGTCGCCACAGACGCACTGGCCGCCGAACAGGGCAGCCCTCTCTGGGTGCTTGATAAGGCGACGGTCATCGCTCAGGCGCGAGCCGTTCGTGACGCGTTCGCGAGCAACTTTGCACCGCTCGGTGCGCGCGCGCGCATCAACTACGCGAGCAAGGCGCTGCTTACCGCCGACGTACTGCGCTGGCTGGTAGCCGAGGGCCTCAGCGTCGACGTTTCGACCATCGGCGAACTCAGCATCGCACTCGCCGCCGGCGTGCCCGGCCCGCATCTTGAACTGCATGGCAACAACAAGAGCGACGAAGAACTCGACCTCGCCATTACTCATGGTGTCTCGACGATCATCATCGATAGCGCCGATGAGGTGGATCGCGTGGCCGCGGCTGCCGTGCGTGCAGGCGTTCGGCAACGAGTGCAACTGCGGGTCGTGACCGGCGTGTCCGCGCATACACACGAGTTTCTGCAAACGGCGGGATTCGACCAGAAGTTTGGGGTGCCTGCCACCGATCTCGCAAAGGCGGTTGGGCTGCTGCGCGCGGCCGAGGCCGCTGGCTCGCTCGATTTTATTGGGCTGCATTCGCACATCGGGTCGCAGATATTTGATACGGATGGCTTCGTTCAGGCAATCAACGCCTTGTTCGCGTTGATCGCCGAGATCGCTCCGACGACGGGACTGTCAACGCTCAACTTGGGCGGCGGATTCGGCATCGCCTACACGTCGGCCGACTCACCTCGATCCATCGACGCGATTGCGCAAGATTTCGCGGAGGCTGTCGCGGCGGCGGCCGCGCGCCACGGCGTGCCTGTACCAGACATTGCCATCGAACCGGGGCGTTTTATCGTCGGCCGAGCCGGGTTCACGTTATACACGGTCGGTTCGGTCAAACGGGTGCCTGTGGATGCGACCGGTGAGATCACACGCCTTTATGTTGCGGTCGATGGCGGTATGAGTGACAACCCTCGTCCTGAACTCTATGGAGCGGACTACTCGGCGTTGCTCGCATCGCGGAACTCGGATGCTCCCGCAACGCTGAGCCGCGTTGTCGGCAAACATTGCGAGACAGGCGACATCGTGGTGCGGGACGTGTATCTGCCTGCCGACGTCGCGCCAGGCGACCTCATCGCCGTTGCTGCCACCGGCGGCTACACGTTCTCGCTTTCGAGCAACTACAACATGCTGCCTCGGCCGGCGGTCGTCGCCATTGACGAGGGCACGGCCCGCGTCCTCATCCGCCGCGAGACCATCGCCGACCTGTTGTCGCGCGACGCAGGGATCTCAGCGGCCTATGGTGAGGCATGACCGCACGCCCGTGGCGTGATGAGGCGCACGCATCCACGCCTCGAACCCAGCCCGAACCATCCCGAAACACCCAAAACATTCCCCACAAGATCAACCACTGAGGAGCACCACCTGTGAGCAATGAGCAGCAGAAGACCCTTCGCGTCGGCGTGCTTGGCGCAGGCACGGTGGGCAGTCAGACGGTGCGTCAGCTCATCGAGCGCAAGGCAGAGCTCGAACAGCGCATCGGCGGCAGCTACGAGATCGTCGGAGTCGCGGTTCGCAACCTCACCGCGCAACGCGACCCCGCGATTCCCCGCGACCTGCTCACCACTGATGCGAATGCAGTCATCGACGCCTCCGACATCGTGATCGAGCTCATCGGCGGCATCGAGCCGGCAAAAACTTACATCGAGCGTGCACTCAGCTCAGGCAAGGACGTGATCACCGGCAACAAGGCGTTGCTGTCGGAGCACCAGACCGAACTCTTCGCGGTGGGGCAGAAGGGCAATGCCGAAACATATTATGAGGCGGCCGTCGCGGCGGCCATCCCGATCCTTCGCCCGTTGCAAGACTCGCTCGTCGGCGACAAGATCACCCGCGTGATGGGCATCGTCAACGGCAGCACCAATTACATCCTCGACCAGATCGATAGTCGGGGCATCAGCATGGAGCAGGCCCTCACGGAGGCGAGCGAGCTCGGTTACCTTGAGGCCGATCCGTCTGCTGATGTCGATGGATATGATGCCGCGTCTAAGGCCACCATTCTGGCCGGTCTCGCGTTCCACACGCATGTGCCGGCCGACGCGGTGTACCGCGAGGGCATCGGCGCTGTCACGTCAAATCAGATCGCGGCGGCCAAGGCTGCCGGGTATGTGGTGAAACTGCTTGCCATCGCCGAGCGGCTGACAAGTGAGTCCGGCACGGAGACGGTGAACGTTCGGGTGTACCCAGCATTGATTCCGCGCGACCACCCGCTCGCCGCTGTGCGGGGCGGCAAGAACGCTGTCTTCGTCGAGGCGGAGGCCGCTGGAGACCTGATGTTTTATGGGGCGGGTGCCGGGGGAGTCGAGACGAGTTCGGCGGTGCTCGGCGACTTTGTGCTTGCGGCCAAACGCATCCGCACTGGCGCGCCGGCCCAGTTCATCACATTCGACGCGCATTTGGGCATTTCCCCTATCGACGATGTTTTGGTCCGTTACCAGATCACGCTCGAGGTGGATGATCGGCCAGGCGTGCTTGCGACCGTTGCGGAGGTCATCTCGGCGCATGGGGTGTCGGTGCGGGCAGTGAGCCAATCCCAGAACACGGTGTCAGAGGGGGGCGCTACGCTGATTGTGGAAACACATTCGGGGCGCGAGGGCAGCCTTCGCGATACGGTGAATGGGCTCGCGACCTGCGAGTCCGTTCGAGCAGTGACCGCAGTGTTGAGAGTTGAGGGAGCCTGATGGCCAAGCAGTGGCGCGGTGTCATCCGCGAGTATTTCGATCGACTTCCGGTTTCGGAGCACACGCCGATCATCACCCTTGGCGAGGGCGGTACGCCGCTGATCCCCGCCCCAGCGCTTTCGCGTCGTGTCGGCGCAGAGGTCTACGTCAAGTATGAGGGCATGAATCCCACCGGATCGTTCAAAGACCGTGGCATGACAATGGCCATTTCGAAGGCGATGGAGCGCGGAGCAAAGGCGGTCATCTGCGCGTCCACGGGCAATACGTCGGCATCGGCGGCCGCCTACGCCACTGCGGCAGGCATCCGCGCGGCCGTGCTTGTTCCGGATGGAAAGATCGCGATGGGCAAGCTCAGCCAGGCCGTCGCCCACAACGCGCACATCCTGCAGATCGACGGCAACTTCGACGTGTGCCTTACTGTGGCTCGGCAACTCTCCGAGCGTTACCCGGTGCACTTGGTCAACTCGGTCAACCCGGATCGCATCGAAGGCCAGAAGACGGCCGCGTTCGAGGTCATCGATGTTCTCGACCGTGCCCCGGACATCCATGTTCTTCCTGTCGGGAATGCCGGCAACATCACCGCCTATTTCAAGGGGTATCGCGAGGCTCAAGAAGCAGGCGAGATCTCGAAGTTGCCCATGATGTGGGGTTTCCAGGCAGAGGGCGCCTCGCCGATTGTTCTCGGGCACGCTATCGAGAATCCCGATACTGTCGCGACCGCGATCCGCATCGGCAATCCTGCGTCGTGGGCGCAAGCTATCGAAGCCCGCGATGTCTCCGGCGGCTATATCGGCGCTATCAGCGATGAGAAGATTCTGGAAGCGCACCGCATCCTCTCGGCCGAGGTCGGCATCTTCGTCGAGCCGGCAAGCGCGATCAGTGTTGCAGGCTTGCTCAACCGCCACGAGGCAGGACTGGTCCCCGGCGGCTCGACTATCGTGCTCACCGTGACGGGACACGGCTTGAAAGACCCGCAGTGGGCGCTCCACGGCCTTGACGGCGTCGAGACAACACCAACCCAGATGTCGTCAGACGTCGACGAGATCGCCGACGCGCTTGGCTTGGCGAGCAGAGCGTGACCCAAGCGACGCCCGGCAGTCGCACAATTTGTGTGCGCGTGCCGGCCACGAGCGCCAACCTTGGGCCAGGGTATGACACGTTCGGCCTCGCGCTTGAGCTTTTCGACGAGCTCTCTGTCGAGAGAACCGAGCAGCCGGGCGTGGTTGTCGAGGTCGCGGGGATCGGGGCCGGACACGTGCCGACCGACGAGCGCAATCTGGTGGCCGCGACGATCGCTCGTGTCTTCGCACACTATGGGCAGCCTCTGCCCGGCCTGCGGCTGGTGTGTCACAACGTCATCCCACATTCGAGCGGTCTTGGCTCTTCGGCCGCTGCCATTGTCGCGGGAATCTCGGCGGCACGGGCGCTGCTCTCGGGAATCGTTGACATCACTCTTGACGATGTGTTCGCGCTGGCAACGGAATACGAGGGGCATCCTGATAACGCAGCTCCGGCCATTTTCGGCGGGTTCACGGTGTCTTGGATGCAGGATGGTCGCCCCATGATGGTGCAACCGAGGGTGCATGAACGTGTTCATGCGGTGGCATTCACACCAGACTTCGCGTCCCCAACCGCCGTGGCACGCACTCTAGTGCCGCAGACGTATCCGAAGCCCGATGCGCTCGCGAACGTGGCGAGGGCAGCCGTATTCGTGCACGCGATCTCAGCCGATCCGAACATGCTCTTTGCTGCAACGGAAGACAAGCTTCACCAGCCGTATCGCGCCGCAATCATGCGGCCAAGCGCCGACCTTGTCGCAGATTTGCGTGCCGCTGGTTTTGCCGCCGTGATCTCCGGGGCAGGGGCGACGGTGCTCGCTCTTTGCGACGGGGCGGATGCAGCAGCTGCCGCATCCGCGATGGTTCCGTCGGGTACTGCGACACGGTGGGTCGCTCGTGAACTGAAGATTGACACTAAAGGTGCTACAGTGGATATCCGTTAGGTCGCTCGTTATTGAGTTTCAGACCAGCTGCATCAATTACTCAACGAATCTCTCCCGTTTGTCTGTGCCTGAGGGCCCAGGGGAGCGGCAACGGGGTCGATGCGGAATCAGCAAGGCAATGCAGCGAGTGAGACGCTGACATGCATCGCACCAGAATCTCCACTATTGGATGTGGGGAAAGGAAAGCTACCGTCGTGACAGACGTGAACACTCAAGAGTCAACTGAGAACACTTCGGGCGAAGAGGCCGCCCGTAAATCGGCCGAGTTGCAGAAGCTCGCCGCAAGCCTCGATAAGGTGGCCACCCAAGCAACTGACGAGGTCGCCCCCAAAAAGACCACGCGTCGTGCTCCTCGCAGAGCTACAACCGCAACCGTGACCCAGGCTGCTGAGACGCCCGCCGAGCCGACAGCGGTTGCTGCGGCAAGTGGCGATTCGGGCGCAGCCGAGCCTGCTACCGCTGAGCCGGCCGCTGCACCGAAGCGCACCAACAGCCGGAGGAAGACAACGGCGGTACAGGCCGAAGCTGCTCCTGCGGACGCCGGTTCGGTATCTGCAGAATCGGCAACTGAACCCGCGAAGGCGGCTGAAACAACGAAGTCTGCTGAGCCCGCCAAGGCGGCCGAGCCGGCGAAGACCGATTCATCGAGCATTGCCGAGGCCGTCAAGTCTGACCTGGCGAAGCTGGATGCGTCAAAGTCGGATCTCGCGAAGTCGGGGTCGTCGAACGACGGTTCGGATACCGCGTCGACTTCTGGCACGGGCGGCAACGAACGTCAGGGCGGTCAGCAGAACAACCGCAACCGCAACAACAACGACCGCAACAACAACGACCGTGGCGATCGTAACAACAACGATCGCAACAGCCGGTACCGCGATCGCGATCGCAACCGCAAACGTCGCCCCGGCAACAACCAGCGCGACGACATTGAGCCGGAGATCACCGAGAACGACGTTCTCGTGCCCATCGCTGGCATCCTCGATGTTCTCGACAACTATGCGTTCGTGCGCACCAGCGGCTACCTGCCTGGCACAAGCGATGTGTATGTTTCGCTCGGTCAGGTCAAGAAGTATGGCCTGCGCAAAGGCGATGCCGTCATCGGCGCCATTCGCCAGCCGAACGAGGGCGAGAACCAGGGCAGGCAGAAGTTCAACGCGCTCGTCAAAATCGACTCGGTCAATAGCCAGACCGTCGAAGAGGCGAAGGCGCGGGTCGAATTCGGAAAGCTCACCCCCCTCTACCCGAACGAGCGGTTCCGTCTCGAGACCGAGCAGAACAAGGTCTCTGCCCGCATCATCGATCTCGTTTCGCCGATCGGCAAGGGCCAGCGCGGCCTGATCGTCGCGCCGCCCAAGGCCGGCAAGACCATCATCATGCAGCAGATCGCT
>JAATGV010000012.1 GCA_015654475.1 Actinomycetales bacterium | reverse complement strand
TCCTCGGCTCAGAGGTGGCCAGACTGGTGCGCGACTATCGTGCCGAGTCCGGTGCAGATGACCCAACCGGAGACGCCGAACTCACCGATGCCATGGCCGAGCTGCTCACCTGCTTTCCCGTTTACCGCAGCTACCTGCCATACGGTCACGAACACCTGAAGCGCGCGGTGGATGACGCGCAAGCGCGCCATCCTGAGTTACGGAACGCAATTGGTCGCCTCGCCCAAGCGCTGAGCGACCCAAGTCTCGCCGTCGCCATTCGATTCCAACAAACCTCGGGCATGGTGATGGCGAAAGGGGTAGAAGACACCGCGTTCTACCGAACCGGCGCCCTTGCATCGCTGACCGAGGTGGGCGCAGACCCCAGTCAGTTCGCTGTGCCAACCGATAGCTACCACCGGGCCCAGCAGGTGCGCCTCGCATCCACGCCCCATTCGATGACCGCACTATCGACCCACGACACCAAGCGCGGCGAAGACACACGCGCGCGCATCAACGCCATCTCGCTGCTTCCCACCATCTGGAAGAATTTCCTCCAACGGCAGCACGCAAAACATCCACTCGGCGACCTGCCTTTCGAGAACCTGTTATGGCAGTCGATTGTCGGCAGCTGGCCTCGTGAACGCCAAGCACTACACGGCTACGCCGAGAAGGCGGCACGCGAAGCAGGTACCCAAACCAGCTGGCACGCGCCCGACCTCGAGTTCGAAACCCGCATGCATACGCTCATCGACGCGCTGTTCGACGACCCCGAGGTTGCCAACGACGTGACCACGACAGTCGGCCAGTTCGCCGAGGCAGGCTGGGCCAATGGCCTCGCGGCCAAGGTGCTGCAGATCACGGCTCCCGGTGTTTCCGACGTCTACCAGGGCAGCGAGTTCTGGGAAGACTCGCTTGTCGACCCCGACAACCGCCGCCCAGTCGACTTCGGCGAGCGCGCTCGCGTTCTCGCCGCACTCAATGCGGGTGCGCTGCCCCCAGTGGATGCGTCGGGTGCTGCCAAACTGTATGTCACGTCACGAGCGTTGCGGCTTCGACGCAATCATCAGGAGTTGTTCACCGAGTACCGACCTCTGCCCCTGATTGACGCTCGGACTGCCGACGTGACACCGAGACCCGACTATCTTGCTCAAGGCTTGACGCAAACGAGGGATGAGGCCGGCTCCGTCGAGTGCGCGATCGCCGTCGACCGGGGCGGCGCAGTTGTCGTTGCCAGCACACGTAATGCTGGCGGCTACCGTGGAGAAGTCGGTGTGCTGCTCGCAGCCGGACGCTATCGCGACGTATTCACAGCGCGCATCGTGCAGGCAATCGATCAACAACCCGTTCAGCTGACCATCATCTTGGACACCTACCCCGTGGCGTTACTCGTGAAGGAGTCCGCATGACGGGCAGCGACCACCCGCTCCCAACCGGCGATCCCTCCAGCAAAGGCGAAAGCATCAACGTCGCCAACTCGACGCTGAAAGTCTGGGCCCCTGCCGCCACGCGGGTCGCTGCAGTCATCGACGGTGAGACCCGACCGCTTGCGGCTGGCTCAGGCGGATGGTGGCATGGACCGCGCCTGGAGGTGGGGCAACGCTACGGGTTCGTCCTCGACGAACACGGCACCGTGCTGCCCGACCCGCGCAGCCGCCGACTTCCCGACGGGGTACACGGCCTGAGCGCCGTGGATGATCCCGCCGCATTCGCATGGACAGACCAAGCCTGGCAGGGCGCATCGGCAACCAGTGCATCCATCTACGAGCTGCACGTCGGAACGTTCAGCCAGGGCAACGGGCCAGGCGGTGCAGGCACCCTCGACTCGGCAATCGCGTACCTCGATGAACTGGTCGACCTCGGTGTCACAGCCATCGAACCGTTGCCAGTGAACGCCTTCAACGGCGACTGGAACTGGGGCTACGACGGGGTTGCCTGGTTTGCCGTCGCCGAGGTGTATGGCGGGCCGACCGGATATCGCCGGTTCGTGGATGCGGCACACGCTCGCGGCCTCGCCGTGATCCAGGATGTCGTCTACAACCACCTCGGCCCATCGGGAAACTACTTGCCGCAGTTTGCGCCATATTTGCGCTCAGGTTTATCGAACACGTGGGGAGAGAGCGTCAACCTCGATGAGGAAGAGGTGCGGCGGTACATTCTCGACAACGTGGCCATGTGGCTTCGCGACTTTCACGTGGATGGGCTTCGCCTCGACGCCGTACACGCGCTGCACGATATGCGCAGGCCGCATCTTCTTGCCCAAATCGGTGCACTCGCCGACGACATTGCGGCCGAGCGGGGCTTCGCGGCGACCATAATTGCCGAGTCGGATCTGAATGACCCCATCATGTTCAAGGATCGTGATGCCGGTGGCTATGGTTTGGCCGGGCAGTGGAGCGACGATTTCCATCACGCCCTGCATGTGGCTCTGAGCGGCGAGACCACCGGATACTATGCCGACTTCGCTGAGGTGGGGGCGCTGGCGAAGGTGCTCTCGCTTGGCTTCTTTCACGATGGCACGTGGTCGTCATTTCGTGGCAACTTTCATGGCAGGCATATCGACCCTGCGGAGTCGACATCGCACCTGGTGATCGCAGCTCAGAACCATGACCAGATCGGCAATCGCGCTGCCGGCGATCGTCTCACCGCTTTGGTCTCTGACGAGCGGCTCGCCATTGCGGCGACCGTAACGATCGCGTCCCCGTTCACGCCGATGCTGTTTATGGGCGAGGAGTGGGGTGCCCGCACTCCATGGCAGTTTTTCACCTCGCATCCTGAGCTTGACCTCGGTGAGAAAGTGGCTCGCGGCCGCATCGCCGAGTTCGAGCGCATGGGATGGGATGAAACGATAGTCCCCAATCCGCAAGATCCAGAAACTTTTTTTCGCAGTCGGCTAGACCGCAGCGAGCTGGCTGATCCATCCCGCCGCACATTGCGTGCCTTGTATCGCACGCTGCTCGCTCTTCGGCGCGACACCATCCGCCCACACTCGGTGCGTTTTGGTGACTTGCGGGCGGAGTCATTTCGGAACGGAACGGTGACTATCCTGCGCTGGCCCGGATGGATGCTTGCGGTCAACCTCTCGGCTAAGCCATTCGTCATCGACCACGCTGGTGAACTCGTATTTTCGTCCGTACGTGGCCTTCAGATCGGGATCGCAATGAATGCTTCGGAACTGCTGCCAGAAGAGGCAATCGTTGCGCGGTCGCTAGGGGACCGCTAACAAGCGTCTAGGCACCGCCGACGGCTCTGCCGGTTGGCTGCTGAAATAGTCAGACGCACAGTGGGCCTGGAATCTTCTCCGAGCCGCGCGACTAATTGCCGGACAGCCGATCGCTGTCGCCGGCATGCGGTTCGGAGGATTCGGGAGCGGGTGAGCCACCCTTGCTCGCTTGAACCTCGGTATCCGGCGCGCTGTTTCTCATCAACACGGGGACGAAGGTCTCGTTTGGCTTCTCCTGCTTGTCGCCGTTAGGGATGACGAGCAGAAAAATGACAAAAAGAACGACACAGAGGATGAAAGCAACACCAAGGACGACCAGGCTCAATCCCAACTGCCGGGTGGCAAGCATGGCGACAAGCCCGGCGAACAACGAGACCGCTGCGGAAAGCAGCAACGGTTCGCGGATGCGCGTCTTGGCGGCGTTGAGTTTGACGTCCATAGTGGCTTTAGGCCCTCTCTCGAGAGTCCATTCTCGCCTGTCGTGAGAGAGATAGGTAGCTGAATCCTGCGATTGCCCGAAAGACGGCAGTAACGGCCAGGTACAGCCCAAACGAACCAACAAGGTGTATCGATTCGCGGGGAAGCACCATCACAATGATCGCAAACACGAGGCTAATTCCGGCATAGAGAAGAGCGTCACGTCGATACATCTGAGTTCGAGGCAGGCTCCAGGTTGCCACAACGGCGATCAGCGCCTGCAGGCCCGCCGCGATGGCAAGTGTTGTGGCAAACGCCAGCGCCGACGACCCTTGCATTACCTGAATGACCGCAGCCACGACAACACCGGCCGTGACGAGGGCGAATGCCCCTTGCGCGAGGGCCTGCCGACCTCGCTGCGTGATCATAGTGACCAGTCGAATGATCGACGTTGCAGCGGCCCAACTGGCGACGACAATCGCACCCGTGGCGAGCGAGTGGTTGGGCGAGAACGTGATTGCTCCCGCCACGACGGCATCGAGCGCGGCCAGGACAAGCATTGGCCATGCGGCGGGCGCTGTCATCGATCACTTGGCGGCGGAGGCGGGGCATACGCCTGCGGCGCACTAATCAGGTTCACGAATCGAGAATAACGGCCCTGGAACGCGACCGGAATCGTATCTTGGGGCCCGTTGCGGTTCTTCGCCACGATGATATCTGCCTCGCCTGCCCGGGGGTCGCCTGCCTCAAAGCTGCCTGGGGGTCGGTGCAACAGAATGACGATATCGGCATCCTGTTCAAGCGATCCCGATTCACGCAGATCGGAAATGGCGGGCAGTTTGTCTGTACGTTGATCGGGATTACGGTTCAGCTGTGAGAGTGCCACAACCGGAACCTCGAGCTCTTTTGCAAGCAACTTCAAGGACCGCGAGAACTCACTGACCTCCTGTTGTCTGCTTTCAACGCGCTTGCCCGACGTCATCAGCTGGAGGTAATCGATGATGACCATTTCAAGCCCAACCTGTTGCTTGAGCCTTCGGCACTTCGCACGGATCTCGGGAAGAGTCATGTTCGGCGAATCGTCGATGTAGAACGGAGCGTCGTTCACGCGCGCCTGGGTGCTGGCGATGGAGGTCCACTGCTCGCGTGTGACATCGCCCTTGTGCATCTTGTCGAGCGCGATCTGAGATTCGGCGGACAGTAGTCGCATCGCAATCTCGGTCTTACCCATCTCCAGGGAGAACAAGATGGTAGGTTTGCGACCTTCGATGGATGCTGCCCTCGCAAAGTCGAGAGCGAGCGTCGACTTGCCGAGACCGGGACGTGCAGCCACGATGATGAGCTGACCGGGATGCAGGCCGTTCGTGAGCTTGTCGAGCTCGGTGATGCCCGTCGGCACTCCGGTGAGCACCCCACCATGGCCTTGGGCTGCCTCGATCTCTTTGACGGCCGCCTCGGCCGCGACACCAAGTGGCAGGTAGTCTTGCGTAGTCTTCGTCGCAGAGACGGCATACACCTCCGCTTGCGCGGCGTTGAGCAGGTCTTCGACCTCTCCCTCGCTTGCATAACCCATTTGTGCTATGCGGGTGCCCACTTCGACGAGACGCCTCAACAAAGCCTTCTCTTTGACGATACCCGCGTAATAACCCGCATTGGCTGCGGTTGGCACCATTGCCGTCAGGCTGTGCAAGTATTCGGCGCCTCCGGCTCGAGCCGCCTGGCCCGTCTTGGTGAGCTCGTCGGAGACCGTGATGACGTCGGTCGGCTCACCCCGAGAGAAGAGGTCCACAATCGCGCCGAAAACTATCCCATGCTTTGGCACGTAGAAGTCGTCAGCGTCAACCTCTTCGATCACATCTGCAACAGCGTCTTTGCTGAGTAGCATGCCGCCGATCGCCGACTGCTCCGCGAGCATGTCATAGGGAGGAGTACGTTCACTCGTTCGGCTGTCTGACACGGTGCCAAGGTGAGCAATGGACACAGTGGCAACCTCTCTTTACGTCCGACGAGCACACACATCACGCGTGCAACTGAAGTGGGTCACTTAGGACTATCACGAACTACCGACATCTCACTCACGAACGCGCTCTATTGCTGCGATCTCTAGCGAGACCCAAACCCTCACGAACTCTATTTGCGTAGTAGCGGATGCGCCATCCCGCCTGTGGAGTGACCTGTGGATAAAACGGTGAGTTTCCGCTCGTTTGTGTGAACAACTTGTGCATAACTCTGTTGACAACAGTCGCATATTTTCCAAACTGCCGATTTGAACTGGGCTTTTTGTGATTATGCTTGTGAACAGTCAAGTCTCTTCGACCACTACTTGAAAGTTAACTCCGGGCAAACAGACGTGAACTATGGTGTGGAAAACTCGAAGCGGAGGATACCCCCTAATGCAACAAAAAGTGGGGCCAACGCCTTCCGGCGCTGAGCCCCACTCCGAGTCAGAATAGACCTACTTCTGTGCAACCACCTCAAGGGCAACAGTGGCAACGATGTCTTCGTATACACGAATCGTCGCCTGGTAAGTGCCCGTGGAACGGATCGATGAGGACAGCTCGATCTTGCGCTTGTCGACGGAGCCGAGGCCCGCTGCTGCCACCGCATCAGCGATGTCAACGGGCTTGACGGCACCGAAGAGACGACCGCTCGCCCCTGCCTTGACCAGAACGGGAACAGTGGTGCCTTCGAGACGCGCCTTGAGCGTGAGCGCTTCCTCAGCGGTTGCGAGTGCACGAGCCGCACGAGCCGCACGAATCGAGTCAATGCCCTTTTCGCCACCGCGGGTCCATGCCACGGCAAGGCCCTGGGGAATCAAGTAATTGCGTGCGTAACCCGGCTTGACGTCTACAACGTCACCGGCGCCGCCCAACCCAGAAACCTCATGGTTGAGAATAATCTTCGACATAATATTTGCGCCTCTCTTTAGCGGCCAGAGCCGGCGTAGGGGAGCAATGCCATCTCACGGGCATTCTTGACAGCGCGGGCGATGAGCCGCTGCTCCTGGACAGATACGCCGGTGATGCGGCGTGCGCGGATTTTGCCACGCTCAGAAACGAACTTGCGAAGAGTCGCAACATCCTTGTAATCGATGACGCCGACCTTGATCGCCTTGACGGGCGCGGTCTTCGCATTTTTCAGGTTCCGGTTAGGCCCCTTTGCGCGGGGATTTCCCTTTCCAGCCATAGTGAATACTCCTTAGTAGAAATGAAAGCTTTATCTGCTGATGTGAATCAGAACGGGGTGTCGTCTGCACCCGCGCCTGGAGTGTTCCAGACGTCGCGCGACGGCTCGGCCGTTGCTGCCGGGCTCGACCACACATCGCCCGACGAGGCAGCGCCGCCAGCAACAGACGCACCTGAGCCGGTCGATCCTCCGCGAGCGCCTGAGCTGCTCGTGCGAGTCACCGATGCAGTGGCGTACCGAAGCGATGGGCCGATCTCGTCAATGTCGAGCTCGTATGAGGTGCGCTTCTCGCCTTCGCGAGTCTCGTAGCTGCGCTGGCGAAGAGAACCCGATGCGATAACGCGCATCCCCTTCGTCAACGACTTCGAGACATGCTCGGCGAAATCGCGCCAGACGGTGCCACGAAGAAACAGCGCCTCGCCGTCTTTCCATTCGCCTGACGCGCGATCATAGGTGCGGGGCGTGGATGCGATAGTGAAGCTGGCAACGGCAACGCCGCTCTGGGTATACCGAATCTCTGGGTCGGCAGTGAGGTTGCCAACCACCGTGATAACGGTTTCGCCTGCCATGGGTTATGCCCCAGCCTTTTCGGCGACCTTCTCAGATGCCACAGCGACCTTCTAGGTGGCGGCGGCAACCTTCTCGGCGCCTTCCGACGCGGCCTTCTGCGCCAAGTAGGCGGCACGCTTCTCGGCGCGAAGGTCTACAACGGCCTCTTCGAAACGCAACACCTTGGTGCGCAGAATCGCTTCAGAGAGGTTCAGCAAACGATCGAGTTCCTGAACCGTTGCCGGCTCGGACTCGATGTTGACGACGGCGTACGTGCCTTCTGCCTGCTTTTTGATGGGATACGCGAACTTGCGACGACCCCAGATATCGATCTTCTCGATGGTTCCGCCTTCTTTGGGAACAACAGCGAGAAACTTGTCGAGAGTTGGTGCGACGGTGCGCTCATCGATCGACGGATCGATGATAATCATGATTTCGTACTTGATTTGAGACAAAGTTCACCCACCTCCTTCGGACTAAACGGCTACGGACTTTCCGTAGCAGGAGGGTTATCAGTCTCGCTCCGGCATGGCGGAGCAACCAAGCAAGACTAGCAGAAGCACACGATATCGGGTAGGGACAGGCATTTCTGGAGGTTCGAGGCGACTGGACTGCAAGAATGGATGGGTGAATCCTGACGCAGAAACCATCGGAACACCACTGGGCGCCTCTGCACGGCGCGCGCTGCTTCTCGGCGGCGGCGAACTGGGCAAAGAGGTGGCCATCGAGCTGCAACGTCTCGGCATCGAGACCATTGCTGTCGACCGGTATGCAGACGCGCCTGCGATGCAGGTCGCCCACCGCAGCCATGTGATCTCAATGCTCGACCCGGAGCAGCTCTCCCACGTCCTCACCACCGAGCATCCCGACATCGTGATTCCTGAGGTCGAGGCCATCCACACCGAAACACTCGCATGGTTCGAGAAGACGTATCCCACCCGCGTCGTCCCCACGGCCCGCGCCACCCAGCTGACCATGAATCGCGAAGGAATTCGCAGGCTTGCGGCAGAAGAGCTCGGCCTCGAGACATCGCCGTATCGGTTCGCCGGAACCATCGAGGAATACCGAGATGCGGTTGCCGCAATCGGCATGCCCTGTGTGGTCAAACCTGTGATGAGTTCCTCAGGCAAAGGACAATCGGTAGTACGCACCGAGGCCGACGTCGACGTAGCCTGGCAGGCGGCGCAAGATGGGGCACGTGGATCCACCGGGCAATCGATTCGCGTCATCGTCGAGGGCTTCGTCAGCTTCGACAGAGAGCTCACGATCTTGACGGTGCGGCATATCGGCGGAACGGTCTTTGCCGACCCGATCGAACACATTCAAGTCGACGGCGACTATGCCGAGTCGTGGCAAGGCTCACCTCTCGACGATGCCGTGCGCGCGGAAGCGAACCGAGTCGCCGAGATGGTCACCTCGGCGCTTGGCGGCTGGGGATTGTTTGGGGTAGAACTGTTCGTCTCTGGCGGCCGGGTCATCTTCTCCGAAGTTTCTCCTCGGCCGCACGACACAGGCCTGGTTACCCTCGTCTCGCAGGACCTGTCCGAATTCGCCCTTCACGTCCGGGCGATTCTTGGGCTCCCCGTTGCGCAGCCCGAGCGGTTCCCTGGCGCGGCAGCATCCGTACCCATCAAGGCCAGTGGGCAAGGGGTGCCGGTATTTTCGGGACTAAGTGAAGCCCTCGCAGTACCAACCGCACAAGTGCGTCTATTCGGCAA
The DNA here is from genome assembly GCA_015654475.1 of Actinomycetales bacterium. Classification (GTDB taxonomy): domain Bacteria; phylum Actinomycetota; class Actinomycetes; order Actinomycetales; family Microbacteriaceae; genus UBA3913. The sequence continues at coordinate 159,652 of JAATGV010000012.1, read as the reverse complement.
GCCGCGAGTGGATGGGGAACGCCGGGTGGCCGTTGCGCTTGCGCGCGGTGCCTCGGTGGAAGAAGCCCGCGAGCGCGCGGCCGAAATCGCGCGGAGGATCACTGTCACGCTGGCCTAGCCGCCGAACCGAGCAAAACCCGACAGCCCCAGCTACCCGCCCTCCCTGAGCCGAGCAAAACCCGACAAAACTTGCCCGAAACTGTCGGGTTTTGCTCGGTTCAGAGTGGCCTGCCAGTTCTCGTTGTCGGGTTTTGCTCGGTTGACGAAAAGGCTGATCCCATCAGGGGTACGGATACGGGTTACGACTGTTCGGCGAACCAGGCGCGGAGCCGGCGTTCGGCCTCATCAGCACCGAGCGGGCCCTCATCAAGGCGTAACTCCAGCAGGAAATCATGCGCGCGGCCGACGAGCGGTACGGGTGGGATGTCGAGCAAGCGCATAATCTCGACCCCGTCGAGATCGGGGCGAATCGCGGCGATCTCCTCTTTCTCAGCAAGATACGCGATCCGGTATTCAATGTCGTCGTAGGCGTCGCTGAGTCGCTTGGCCTTCGCCTTGTTCCTGGTTGTCACATCGGCTCGAACCAGCTTGTGCAACCGGTCGAGCAGCGGCCCTGCGTCGCGCACATATCGACGCACTGCCGAATCCGTCCACAACCCCTCGGAATAACCGAAAAACCGCAGATGCAGTTCGATCAGCCGCGCCACTGCAGCGATGGTGTCATTGTCGTAGCGCAACGCGGCGAGACGCTTCTTCGCCAACTTTGCCCCGACAACATCGTGCTGATAAAAAGTCACCTTGCCGTGGGCCTCAAACCGTCGAGTCTTGGGCTTGCCGACGTCGTGCAACACCGCAGCGAGACGCAGAATCAAGTCTGGTCCGTCCTTCTCCTGCTCGATCGCCTGCCGGAGGACGGTGAGCGTATGACGGTAGACGTCTTTGTGGTGATGGTGCTCATCCACCTCGAGGCGCAAAGCCGAGAGCTCGGGCAGAACGCGATCCGCCAGGCCGGATTCCACAAGCAGGTCGAGACCCGCTTCTGGATGAGGGGCCAGAAGAAGCTTCGTCAGTTCGGCCTGGATGCGCTCGGCCGACACCATCGAGACGGTATCGGCCATCGAGGTCGCGGCCCCAAACGCCTCGCTGTCCAATTCGAACCCAAGCTGAGCCACAAACCGAACAGCCCGCATCATGCGAAGTGGATCGTCGGCAAACGACTCGGTTGCGGGAGCCGGCGTGCGCAACACCCCTGCGATCACGTCACCGAGCCCCCCAAAAGGGTCGACAAGAGTGCGAGACGGAAGCCTGAGCGCCATCGCGTTCACCGTGAAGTCGCGACGCCGAAGGTCGTCTTCGAGATTGTCTCCGAAATCGACCTCGGGTTTGCGAGTGGTGTGGTCATAACGATCAGAACGATAGGTAGTGATCTCGACCTGTGCCCCATTGATGCGAGCACCGATCGTGCCGAACTGCCTGCCGATGTCCCAATGTGCCGAAGCAAGAGGAGAAACAATGGCCAGGGTCTGATCGGGTGTTGCAGATGTCGTGAAGTCGAGATCGGCGTTCGGGCGGCCAAGGAACGCGTCCCGCACCGATCCACCCACCAAAGAAAGCTCATGCCCAGCTGCAGCAAACGCCTCACCAAGCAGATCGAAAACGGGGTTCTCCGTCATTTCGTGCAGGTGGCGCAGGGCGTCCTCAATTCGACTTGTCACAGCACACAGCATGCCATATCGCCTCGCCGCCCATAGCGGCGACGGGTAGGCTGAGTGCAGACCTCGGCGAGCCACCTACAGGAGTTTCATGCGAAGACGGCGTGCAATCGCGACCGCCGCCGCGACAGTGCTCATCTGTGTCGGCGCCGGAATAACACCGGCATTCGCCGACGACCCTATTGCCTCGACATCGCAGCTCGCCGCAGACTTCAGCGGAACGAGTTCTGGGCCTGGGGCAGGAGTCACGATTCCAGTCACTCTTACGGCAGGCTCCAATGCCATCGAGGACGCGACCCTCTCTCTTGACCTTCGGCACATCGTGTTACAGGAAAGCGATTTGGTCTCCACCTGGCTGTCCGGGGGAGCGGCGGCACCCGATTGGGGTGGTGACCTCCATGTCGACACCTTCACAGTGCCAGATATCGACACAGACACAGACACGACCATTCGACTGAAGGCAACGGGAGCACAGCTGTCGCTTGACGACTTAGGGCAGTTGCGTGGGTTCGTGCCCTTCTCAGTGACCGCACGCTATTCGGACGGGTCGACCCAGACGGTTCTCGGTGCTCTGCCGTGGAATCTGACCGGCGAGGTGGGGGCAACCCGCATCATCGTTCCGATCAAAGCTCCCGCCACTGCCGCAGAACTCTATACCGACGCGGAACTCACCAAATGGACGTCGCCAGGGGGGGTACTCACCAACCTTGCAAGCAGCGTCGCGGGTGTACCAGTGATTCTTGCCATCGACCCCAAACTTGTCAGTTCGATCGCCACTCTCGACGACGATTCGCCGCCGGCTCGCTGGCTCGCCGAGCTTATGGCAAGGCATTCCGTCGTGCCATCGCTCTTCGGAGCGGCGGATGGACCAACCCTCGCCTCCGCTGGGCTCACCTCGCTCCCGCAACCGGAGGCGTCCGTTTCCGATTGGGCGGGAGCAGACACCGTCTGGAGCAGCGGCACTTCGCTCACCAAAGATGCGGTCGAACTCTATTCCCAGTCCAATTTTTCGGCGATAACAATGCCATCGTCCCGCATCAAAAAGATGTCATGGAGCCAGAACTACTCGATAAAAGACATGAGCGTGATCGTCACCGACTCGGACCTGACCGCGGCCATGACGCTTGCTGTGCAAGACGGCGGTGTTGCGATTGACGCGGCACTCGCGCTCAGAGCGCTCTCGACAAGCGCGACCGTAGACCGTCTTGTGGTCCTCAACCCCGATTGGTTCACGCCAGAGTCGCACCTACGCGATCTCGTAGCCGCGTTCACCAGCACCACCTGGGCGACGGTTTCAACCGCCATTCCTTCCGCACAAACAGAAAGCACTCGCGTTGCCAAACTCGTCGGCCGAGCAGTCTCGCCGCTCGATGCAAGCATCCTCACCCCACTTGTGACTACGACCAAGCAAGGCAACGCCATCGCAAACCTCGTCGATGGCGACGGTGGATCGACTCTCGACACCACGCTTAGCCGAACCCTGCTCAGCCTCGCCTCAACCGACTGGGATAGCAATCCGGCCGAATGGGCCAACGCAGTAACAACGGCAACGAATTCAGCCGATGTCGTCGCCTCCGCCGTCTACTTGGCCCCACAGGCGTCAGTACGCCTCGCATCCAACGAGTCGATACTCCCCATCCCCGTTGTCAACAACTTGCAATACCCGGTCACAGTAGGGGTCACCGTCCACACCTCAAGCGGCCGATTGGTCATCACTGAAGCCGCCCCCATCACGATCGACGCAAAAACGACGGCGCAGATCTATGTGCCTGTTAAGGCGGTCGCGAACGGCAACGTCACCCTCAGCATGCAGCTTGAGGATACTCATGGCAATGCCCTGGGAGCCTCCGTCAGCCGAAAGATGACCGTCAGCGCTGAATGGGAATCGATCACGGCGATCGCATTGGCAAGTGTTGTCGCTTTGCTGTTCGGTTTCGGATTGTTCCGCGGCATCCGACGCAAACGGAGCGGCGCGGAGATAGCCGTCTCAGAGACCGAAACAGGTTCTGCAGACGGCTCTGCGCCAAGCACTATGCGAAATATGGAGCCCTCAGATCCAAGGCACGAACCGCAGCCTGGGTCCGAACCGCAGCCAGAGCCGACACCGAACCGAGCAAAACATACAGGGCCGCACCGTTCCTCACCCCCTAGGGCGGATTGATGTCGGCCACCACGGGCGACTCGAGCGAAGAACCTCTGAGCGCACTCACCCCAAACACAAGCTCCGCACGCGCAAGCGCCACTCTCGCTGCAGGAACACTCGTCTCCCGCGCCCTCGGCTTTGTTCGCAGCCTGTTGCTTGTCGCAACCATCGGCTCATCGACGAACGTCGCCGACGCATTCAGCGTCGCCAACCAACTGCCGAATACCATGTATCAGCTCACTGCCGGCGGAATCCTCACCGCCGTGCTTGTGCCGCAGATCGTGCAGGCAACCAAGGCAGCGGACAAAGGCACCGCGTATATCAACCGGATATCCACCCTTGCCATCCTGCTCTTCACCACATCCGCGGCGTTGATCACCCTCGCATCCCCTCTCCTGATCGGCTTGTACACACGCGACTGGCCGGCCGATCGGGTGGCCTTGGCCGTCGCGATGGCCTACATCTGTTTGCCACAGATCTTCTTCTATGGGCTGTATGCACTCTTGGGCGGCGTGCTCAATGCACGAAGCGTTTTCGGCCCATACACCTGGGCACCGGCACTCAACAATGTCGTTGCCATTGCAGGGCTCAGCGCCTTCCTGCTTCTGTTCGGCGCCGATGGTTCGGGCCTTGTTCCGCTCGATCAATGGGACGCCGGTCGAATCGGTGTGCTTGCTGGCTCAGCTACGCTCGGCGTCGCAGCACAGGCACTGATCCTCTTCGTGTTCTGGCGCAAAGCCGGGATTCGCTTCAGGCTCGACTTCACATTTCGCGGGGTCGGCCTTGCCACGACGTTCGTCGCCGCAGGATGGATCCTCGGCAACGTTGTCGTTGAGGCCATCGTCGGATTGGTGCAATCCAATGTGCTCACCTTTGCCGTGGCGGGTCGGGAGGCCGGCGACGTCGCGCTTGTCGGCAATACCGGGATCGCCACTGTGTTCCTCTTGTTCGCCTTGCCTCACGCCATCATCGCAGTGTCGATCGCGACCGTGTATTTCACCCGCTTCAGCGAGCACTGGGCGGAACGAAATCTGGTGGCGTTTCGTTCCGACTTTTCGCACAGCTCTCGTCTGATCGGCGTCGCGAGTATGCTGTGCACCGCGCTCCTGCTCGTGCTTTCTTTCCCTCTAGTCCGCCTCTTCAGCACTGGAGACTTCGGTCTGACTCAATCGCTCGCCCGCATTCTCATCACAATGGCGGTTGGGCTTGTCGTGTACAGCTTCTACTTTCTCGCAATGAGGGCACTGTACGCGATCGATGACACGCGAAGCGTATTGCTTATCAACGTTGTTTCGGCTGCGATCCGCATTCCCGGTTTTCTGCTGAGCATGACCCTGGACCCGCATTTGGTTGTCGTCGGTGTCAGCGCGGTCGCAACGATAGCCATGTGGGTGGATGCGGTGCTCGGGTTCGTCGTCTTGCGCAGACGGATCGGGCCGCCTGGCGGACACCGGATTGTGCGCACGCATGTGCGGTTACTATTGGCGGCCATCGTGGCCGGGGCCGTTGGGGCTGCGCTGTGTGTGCTCTTCGGCACGTATCGACCCGGCGGGTTCGGCAACGCGACGATCATCGGTGCGCTCGTGACCATGGCCATAGTTGCCCCGGTGATGATCGTCGTGTACGCGATCGTGCTGAAAATCCTGCGCGTGCACGAACTCGATGGAGTCGTCGCGCTAGTAGCTGCGCGGTTGCGCAAGAAGTAGGCAGAAGAAGACCTGTTCAACGGGAATGTCCTCCGAATACAATCGGTTGTAGCCTCAGTAAGCCGATTGGAGACCAATGCGCGACGTAGTTATTGTTGGATCAGGACCTGCTGGATACACAGCAGCGATCTATTCGGCGCGGGCGGATTTGTCTCCGCTCGTCATCGCCGGATCTGTGGATGCCGGTGGCGAGTTGATGAAGACCACCGAGGTCGAGAACTTTCCGGGCTTTCCTGGTGGAATCCTTGGGCCAGAGCTGATCACCAACCTGCAAGAGCAGGCGGAAAAATTCGGCGCCGAGATCGTCTATGACGACGTCACGAATCTTGAGCTTTCTGGTGACATCAAGAAGGTAACGCTCGCCTCTGGCGAGGTCGTCGAGGCTCGAGCCGTCATCCTTTCGACGGGAAGTGCCTATCGCATGCTTGGGGTCGCTGGAGAAGACCGGCTCATGGGGCATGGGCTTTCCGCCTGTGCAACCTGTGATGGTTTCTTCTTCCGCAACAAGAACGTCGCAGTGGTCGGCGGTGGCGACTCGGCGATGGAGGAGGCGACTTTCCTTACCCGTTTCGCAGACACCGTCACCGTGATCCATCGCCGCGACACGTTGCGCGCATCCAAGATCATGCAGGAGCGCGCGTTCGCAAACCCCAAAATCTCGTTCATCTGGAACGCCGAGGTGACCGAACTCGTCGGCGATGACGCGGTTTCTGGCGCGGTTTTGCGAGATACGGTGACCGGCGAGACCCGCACCATCGACCTGGACGGGCTTTTCGTTGCCATCGGCAACGACCCACGCACCGAACTCGTCAAAGATCAGATCGAACTCACCCCAACCGGGTTCATCGCCGTAGATGGGCGCACCTCGCGCACGACGCTTCCGGGAGTTTTCGCCGCAGGTGACGTGCTCGACCCCACCTACCGTCAGGCAATCACGGCAGCCGGCTCTGGCTGTGTCGCAGCCCTCGACGCTGAACACTACCTCGCGAATATCGAGGCAGTCGCTCCTGTCGCAGTCGCCTCCTAATACACCAACCTCACCCGTCGAAGGGACCACAAAATGACCGTCAAACACACCACCGATGCAACTTTCCGCGCCGATGTTCTCGAATCAGACAAGCCCGTCTTGCTCGACTTCTGGGCGAGCTGGTGCCAGCCCTGTCTGCGGATGGGCCCCATCCTCGAATCCATTGACGAGACGCATGGCGACAAGATCCAAGTTGTCAAAATCAATGTCGACGAAAACCCTGCAACTGCCGAGCACTACCGCATTACCGGAATCCCGGCATTCAAGGTCTTCAACGGCGGAGATGTTGTCAAAGAGTTCGTAGGCACTCGGCCGGAAGCCGTTTTCGTGTCAGAGCTTGAGCCGTACTTCGCGACCGGAACCGTCGAAGCCAGCTAGTTCTCGTTTCCCACTTCTCCTATTTTGGGCCTCCAGCGCTGCTGGGGGCCCTTTTTTCTGAGCAAGACCAGTTGGTGTCGAGTGGATGTCTGGCGATTTGCGCGCGCGTGGCTAGGATTTATCCACAACCCGCGGCATCCTATGACGAGTGGATGGCGGCGAGTTGAGATATGGGAGTGCTGTGATGAAGAAGTTGACCGAGTCAACAGAAATCAGACTTGACCCATGGATGTCGCTCTATGCAGGGCGCGCCTCCGGGTTGAGTGCTTCCGAAGTGCGCTCCCTGTTCGCCGTCGCGTCCCGCCCCGAAGTGGTGTCGCTGGCCGGGGGGATGCCGTTCGTGACCGCCCTTGGCGACGACGTCATCCAGCAGGCCGTCGGCCGCGTCATGTCGCATTCCGGGGCGATGGCATTGCAATACGGGTCAGGACAAGGCGATCCGGGATTGCGGGAACACATCACCGAAGTGATGGCTCTCGAAGGAATCGCTGCGAACGCCGATGACGTTGTCATCACAACCGGATCGCAGCAAGGGCTCGATCTCGTTGCCAAGCTCTTCATCGATCCAGGGGACGTGATTCTGGCCGAGGGACCAAGCTACGTGGGAGCCATCGGGGTGTTCCGCTCGTATCAGGCCGACATCGTGCACGTGCCATTCGACCACGACGGCCTCAACCCTCAAGCACTCCAAGACACCATCGACCGGGTCACCGCAGAAGGCAAGACAATCAAGTTCTTGTACACGATCCCCGACTTCCATAACCCTGCCGGCGTAACGCTCTCAGCATCGCGCCGACCAGAGATCCTCGAAATCACAAAACGGCACGGCATTCTCCTTGTCGAAGACAACCCCTATGGGCTGTTATATTTCGACGCTCCACCGCCAGACGCGATTCGCAGCATCGACGATGCGGGCATTCTGTACCTTGGCTCGTTTTCAAAAACCCTCGCTCCCGGGTTCCGCGTCGGCTGGATTCTTGCCCCGCACGGCATCCGCGAAAAGCTGATCCTCGCCCAGGAATCGGCAGTGCTTTCGCCCTCATCCTTCAGCCAAATGGTCATCTCCGACTATCTGGCACACTCCGACTGGAAAGGCCAGATCAACATCTTCCGCGGCTTGTACCGCGAGCGCCGAGACGCGATGCTGGATGCCCTCGGCGAAAACCTGCCTAACCTGAGTTGGACTATCCCCAACGGCGGCTTCTATGTGTGGCTCACCCTCGCACCGGGAATGGATTCGAAAGCCATGCTTCCCCTCGCGGTGCGCGAACTGGTGGCATACACCCCGGGAACAGCCTTTTATGCGGATGGGGACGGGCATTCAGAGATTCGGCTCTCGTTCTGTTATCCGACACCTGCCGAGATTCGGGTCGGCGTTCAACGCTTGGCGAAGGTTGTCGGCAACGAGTTGAGCCTGCTCGAGACGTTCCATCCCACCGCACCTGTACGAATACCGACGAAACAGTCTCGTCATGTCTCTAGCCCACCACCCAACCTGAATTGAGTCATCGATGACTACCGCTCCTCCTCTGCCACGCGTTCTCGTTCTGGCAGGTGGCATTTCGCATGAACGCGACGTTTCGTTGCGCTCGGGCGCGCGCGTAGCCGACGCGCTTCGGTCTATCGGCGTCGAGGTTGCCGAAGCCGAGCCCGACAGTCGACTTCTCGCCTCCCTGATCGCCGATCGGCCGGACGTCATCTGGCCTGCCCTGCATGGGGCGAGTGGTGAGGACGGCGCGTTGCGCGACATTCTCAGTCTCGCAGGCATCCCATTTGTGGGCGCGCTCGGCGGGGCCACGCGGCTGGCCTGGGACAAACCGGTCGCCAAGACGCTGATCGCCCGGGCCGGCATCGCGACCCCGTTGAGCGTCACCCTGCCACGCGAGACCTTTCGGGAGCTGGATGCGAACAGCGTAATCCGCTATCTGGGCGACCATCTGGCGCTTCCCCTAGTCGTCAAACCTGCCCGAGGCGGATCGGCGATGGGCGTGACAATGGTGGATGACCTCGACCAGCTTCCCCGTGCGCTCGTCGATGCCTACACGTATTGTGACGTCGCCCTGATCGAGCAGCGCATCGTCGGTACCGAGATAGCCGTGCCCATCATCGATGACGGCAGTGGGCCAATCGCTCTTCCTGTCATCGAGATCATCCCGGTCTCAGGCGTCTACAGTTTTGAGGCGCGCTACAACGCGGGGGAGACCGACTTCTTTTGCCCCGCCCGGTTGAGCGAAACTCACGAGGCCGCTGCAATCGACGCTGCACTCCGTGCGCACGAAGCCCTTGGCCTGCGGCACATCAGCCGAGTCGATCTCATTGTGGATGGCGCTGGAGTGCCCTGGTTCCTCGAGGCGAACGTTCTGCCCGGACTTACCGAGACAAGCCTTGTCCCCCTATCCGTTCGCGCCGCGGGCCGCAGCCTTGGCGAAACATATCTTCAGCTCGCGCTCGCAGCGCAGCGTGAGTTTTAGGGCACGGCGAACGCGAGCCGAGCAAAACCCGACACCGGGGCCGTTCTCTCCGCCCTCGACGGAGCACCACAAAGCAACGAACTGGCCCTCGTCGGCCGTGCGTGAACCGCGGACGCGCCTATGGCCATGCACCGGTATGGTCGCAGTAGCGGCTGAGCCCGCCTCACAAAACCCCGTATCGGCCAGAAATGACACGCCTAGCCGCACATAGAACGACCAACCTCTCCTGCACGCGGCGACGCGGGCTAGGTGGCCTCTCGAGTCACGGAACTCGGAGTTCGTGGATGGGGTCTCTGCGAGAGGCAGCAATAGCAGGGACGAGTGCGGCGACGGTAGCGATAAGCACAGCGAGTATTCCGGTGGCGAGTACAAAAGTGGGGCCGGGCAACGGGTCACCGGTGATGGCCAAGTATACGAGCGCACCGGCACAACCGAGAACGGCTCCGATGATAGCAGTGATGCCCGTCTGAATAAGCAGGAGGGCGATGATGGTGCCGCGAGTGGCACCAAGGGCTCTGCGACGACCAAAATCTTTGCGACGCATGATGACAAGTGCGTACAAGATCACGGCGACAAGCACGGCGGTGAGCGCGAAGACAAGCAGAACGAGGCTGGTATTGAAGCCACCAAGTTGGCCCTCGACGAGTCCACGGAGTTCTGCAAGCTGCGCGCTGGTGGTGACGTTGACTTTCGAAGGATCGACGGCGCCGAGCAGACTCGTGATGGTAGTGGCGAGGGCGGCAACCTGATCTGCCTGTTTGGCGATAACGACAAAGCTGGCGATTTTCTGAGGAGTACCCGGAACGGCTTGTGGATAAAGCAGAAGAGGTTCATAGGAGTCGAGGTATGCGGGGGGCACAATGGTCCCGACAACGCTGTACTCAGATCCATCTTTGGCTAGAAGACCACCGGAGGCCGTCTGAAGGCCGAGGCTCGCCTGGGCTTTCGGAGTGGCCCATACGGCATTGTCGACGGGGCTGGTGTCGTGGATGTCGAGTTCTCCAGGATCGGCGGCCCACAGAGTACGCACGGCGACGTTCGTGCCAGCCTCGCCGAGCCCCTGATTGCGGGAGTCAACGGCGCTGCTGAATGCGCCAGACCAGGCGACGGCATCCAGCTGTTCGAGGCGGGTCAGCACACTGGTGTCGACGCCTGCCTCGTCCTTCATCTCGGCGACGATGGAACGTGTGCCGACCTGGTCGATGGTGGAAAGCACATCTTGCTGAGCCGCGTTGGTGCGACCGTTGGTGAGCATAACAGTGCTGCACATCCCGGCGATCATCACGATTGCAGCTAAGGAGACGACTGGTTGCGAGACAGCCGATTGGAGAGCCTCCCTGAGCAACACCCGCACCCGGCGCAAGACATTCATAGTCGGATACTCCGGTCACAGGCAGACGCAAGGGCGGGGTCATGGGTGACGATAATGACGGCGGCGCCAGTATCCGCGTGATCGCGCAACGCGTCGAAGACGACGCGGGTGGAGTCCACGTCGAGGTTGCCGGTGGGTTCGTCCGCGAGCAGGATGCGGGGCTCGTGCAGCAGTGCTCGGCACAGGGCGATGCGTTGCGCTTGGCCTCCGGAGACCTGCCCAGGGCGCGCTGTGGCGCGCACTTGCACCCCGAAACGATCCAGCAACGCCTGGGCACGGCCGCGGGCACGTCGTGGATCTTCGCCCCGGTACAGGGCGGTCTCGGTGACGTTCTCGAGGACGCTTCGCGTGGCATCAAGGGCAGCATCCTGGAACACGAATCCGAAACGCTTGGCCCGTAGTCGGGAGCGCCGAGCGTCAGGAAGGATAGAGGCCGGCTCGCCCTCGACCAGGATATGCCCCTCCTGTGGTCGCAGCATGAGTCCGAGCAAGTACAGCAGGGTCGACTTGCCCCGGCCCGAGGGACCGGTGAGCGCGACCATTTCGCCAGCCGCAAACGACGCCGACCAGCCTTGCAGAATAGGCCGATCCGCCTCGTAAGAGAATCCTGCTCCGACCGCCTCCAGCAGCGCGGCACTCACTGAACCGGAACCCGCACGCTCAGACCAGCCCGAATCCCCTCCCCGGAGATCACGCTCATGCCATTTGCCGTGGCGCTGACCGTCGCTGGCAGGCTGTTTCCTTCTGAGTCCACCACCTGCACGGTGCCGGAGGCCGAAGTCATCAATGCTGCACTCGGCACCACCAATCCGGTGGTCTTGGGCACGGTCACGATCGTCGAGTCCAACGCTGTCGACCCGGAGGCCGACAGCTGGTCACAATCATTGCCGCACACCGAAGTGTCATCTTTGCCCGATAACGCGACCGACACTGTTGCGCCATCGTCAAGAAGCGTTTGCGTTCCGGCGAACGCTGTCCAGACGTCGCCTTGAGGGCTCGTGATCTGCAAGTCGGCTCCCTCGGCGATGCGCGATGCTTGCGTTGCCGTCACGTTCAGTACGAATGTCGGCGCCGACGCCAGGGTGCGCACCACCCGCTCGCCGCCAACCAGTTGCGCGCCCGTACGCACTACACCCGCATCGAGGGTCACCCGCGCGGGGAGCGACGAAAGGTAAAGCACATCTCCAGCCTGCACTACTCCATCGGCATCAACCCCCAGCTGTGATTGCCATATTTTCACCGCCCGAGTCACCCCAGCGTCGAACGCGCCGTTCACGCTCTGCGAATACATCCCGAGCTTTTTCAACAACTGTTGCAGTTGTCGCACATCCGCACCAGAGTCACCCTGCTGCAGTGATCGGAATGCAGGCACGGCCCCCTTTGCGACCACCACCGGGCGCAGATCCACAGTAAACAGCTCGTCACCTGCCGACACATGGTCGCCCGCCGATACTTCTACCGAAGTGACCGTACCTGCTGCCTTATTCACCCCAGACGCGTGGGAGGGCCACGACGACGACACCTTCAACGACATCGACGACCCAACTTCGCCCTCCGCAACCGTCGCGTATGTCGAAGACACCTCTGAAGCTGTCCCGCCGGACGCTGGCATCAGCACCTCGTGGCCAGCCCATCCAGCGACAACACCGACAGCGAGCACGACGACCACCCCAGCCGCCCAGCGGGCGACACTCCTACCGCGCCCTGCGGTCAAGTTTTGCGCCATCTTTCAGTACACCGAAGCAGTCTGAGGGCAAGCCTCAACGGCGGCAGGGCCCTGGTCGACACTGACCTGGCCATATGGATCCCACGTACTATCGGCTCCGTATGAATCCTTGAACGCCTGATACGAGGGCACATCGCCCACGGGATAGTCCTTGCTCACCAAACACTCCCGAACCGCTAGACGATCCTGATAGAGCTTCTCATAATCCGCCTCCGTGAGTTCCCGGCTCCCATCCGTTCCCGTCACTGCTCCGCATTCGTTGGAATCCTCCAAATACTGCTGATACTGATCACCCTGATCGTTCGGAAACTCTGCCTCAATGCCACCATCCCGCACGGCCACATCCCAGCCCTTCTCCGTCAGGCACTCGTAATTGCGTTGCAATGCCTCTGCTTCCGAGGTCGGCGGCGCTAGAGACGCACTCACGGAAGGCGCTGCGCTCGAAGACGCGCACCCTGCCAGAAGACCCGCACATACAAACACCATCGCCAGACAGGCAAAACGCGACATTTCGCTACCACGCACCTTTCACAATTGGTGGTGACCGGCCGGCCACCACCAACCTATTGATTTCGGATCAGATCAGAATCAATTCGTGCAAGTCACGTAATTCTTGGATGTGCCTGAGCTGAATGTGCCTGTCGTGGTCGCCGAACTCGCGCTCACGGAGTTCAATCCAGCAGAATAGTAGCGACGTATTATATCACCACCGTTGCTAAAGGTTTTTACTTTTGTTGTCGTTCCAATTTGAGTATGTACGGTTGTTCCAGTGGAATACGTGGAGGTCTCAATCACCCATGTGGACGCACAGTCCCTCGATCCGAAATTCTTCGTAGCAGAAGCGGACGCAGGCACGGCCTGTGCAACGCAAGGAAACCCGATCGCCACCATCGCGCCCACCACCTTCGAGATATGTGTATGCATGCTCTCTCTCCTTCCTTTCTTCGAAACTGCTGTGAATAGTCAGGTTATACGCTCACCACATTTCTCAGAAGTTTCGGACACAATTCCACTGATCACACACACAATAAAGCTTGAAATATCCCATATTTAGCGAGTGGCTGTGCCAGACTCCCACAGTTGTTCAACACATCCTTGGAAACGGTCTTCGATGAACGCTCAACCCGCCCATCTCCGCGAACCGAGCAAAACCCGGCACCGGGGCCGTTCTCTCCATCCTCGACGGAGCAAAACCCGACAGAATTCGCCGAAAACTGTCGGGTTTTGCTCCGTTCAGCCGGGAAGCGTCGCGGCGGGTGTCGGGTTTTGCTCGGCTCAGAAGTGATTGCTCGGGCGACGACTATTCAGCCCCGAAGTGCTTCGCGTTCAAACCCACGGCTTCGGGGTCGCTGCGAACCCAGAGAGGTTCTCCAACGCCATCGATGCATCGAGAATCTGACGTTCCCCGAATAGCGGCCCCATCAGTTGTACGCCAATGGGAAGGCCCTCCTCAGAAAAGGCAAAAGGGATATTTGCCGCAGGACGCCGGGAGAGGTTCCCGATCCACGTCGGCCCCGCCCAGTCGAACCAACTCGCGAATCCATCTCGCTCCGGGTAGTCTTCCCCGATCGCCGGCGGCAAGACCAATGACGTCGCGCTGAGGATCAAGTCCACGTCCTGTTCGAAGACCCGCAACGCGTCGGAAAGCCGGGCCTGATCCTCATGGGCCCGTTGCAGATCCATGATGCCAAACTCATCGAGCCGATCGACCACCTCGACAAGCCCAGGATCCATCACCGCACGCTGCTCGTCATTCAACGCACCGATCTGGGACCGGAATCCGGCAGACCAGATCACATCCAACGCCCTGCGGTACTCGCGCAAATCGATCGTGAGTGGAACGATCTCCGCACCGGCCGAGCTGAGCATTTCGGCTGCTCTGCTCACCGCGGCCGAAACTTCGGGGTCGATTCCCGCAAATCCGAGATCCAGGCTCAATCCGATGCGTAAACCCGCGACCTGTGGTTCGGCATCCCCTATCGGCTGAAACGGCAACTGGAAAGAATCGCTCGGGTACGGCGCGGTAATCACGTCATACACGGCGGCCGTCTCTGCGGCGGTCGCAGTGAGAATCCCCTGATTGGGAAGGACACCCATACTCGGATACAGGCTGGCGATCCGGTGTGCGGTCACTTTCAGGCCGAAAAGCCCACAGAAGTTCGCCGGCATCCGGATCGAGCCCCCGCCGTCTCCGCCCTGTGCGATACGCGTCACCCCGGACGCCACCGATACCGCGGCCCCGGCGCTCGACCCGCCCGGCGTGTGAGCCGGATTCCACGGATTCCGCGCTGCTCCGTACAGAGGTGAATCTCCGATGCCCTTCCAGCCGAATTCGCAGGCGAGAGTACGAGCAAAGAGGGCTGCACCGGCTGTTCGCAGATGCGAGACGATCGGAGCATCCCGCACACCAACCCCAGTGCCGTCTGTGAGAAAAGAACCGAATCGCGGAAGCGGCCAGCCGTTCACTTCATGCGTGTCTTTGATAGGGATAGGGATCCCGTCGAGAATGCCCAGCGCCTCGCCTGCAGCCCACCGGCGTTCTGACGCCAATGCTGAAGCTCGCGCACCACTCTCGTCAAAGTAGACGAAGGCGTTAAATGCTTCTGCGGCCCGATGCGCTGTCTCGAGAGTCTCCTCTAGCACCTCCACCGGAGAAAGCTCGCGTCGTGCATATGCCGACGAAAGCTCCATAATTGACATCTCCTGCAGTTCCGACATCTTTCCCACCTCTCTCACCGTTCCTCGACCGAGGCCACGAGTTCCCTCGTGAACTCTTCTTGGGGATGCTCGAACACCTCCTCGGAAGTGCCTTCTTCAACCAAACTGCCCTTCTGCATCACAGCCACTCGATCGCACAAATACCGGACCACAGCGAGGTCGTGCGAAATAAAAAGATAGGTCAGCCCGAGTTCGCGCTGAAGTTCGCGAAGCAGGTTGAGCACTTGGGCTTGTACCGAGACGTCCAGTGCGGATGTCGGTTCGTCAAGCAGCAGGATCTCGGGAGACATGAGCAGCGCACGCGCGATGCCGATCCGCTGGCGCTGTCCGCCAGAAAAGGCGCCTGGATACTTCCGTAACGAGTCAGATTCCATCCCGACCCGTTCAATCACCGTAGAGATTCGTTGCTGAATCGTCGTCTTCGAACGCTCTCCCGCAATCCGCATCGATTCGGCGAGAATATCTCCCACCCTTCTGCGCGGGTTCAGCGAGGTGAACGGGTCCTGGAACACCATCTGCATAGTGCGCCGCATGACAGGCTTCAGTACCCGCCCACGGCTGAAGACAGACTCCCCATCGACCGCTATCTCACCAGTTGAGGCGACCAACCCCAGAATGGCGCGCACCGTCGTGCTCTTACCAGATCCGGATTCACCGACAATGCCGAAGGTCGTCCCCTTCTCCACGGCGAACGAGACGTCGTCTACCGCAACGAACGAACCGCCTTTCCCCGGGAATTCAACTCGAAGTCGCGTAACAGCTAGTGCAGGGGCAATGGTTGTTTCGAGAGTCATCGTATTGCTCCATCTTCGGCTGCTGCAGTGTCTTCAACAAAACTGGCTACGGTTCGCAGCGGCCGGTCGCGCACCGTCGACATCGTCACTGTTGAAGCGACGAGGCCCCGCGTATATGGATGCTGGGGTGAGTCGAGAACCTGTCGTGCTTCCCCAAATTCGACGATCTCACCGTGCGACATCACCGCAACGCGATCCGCCACAGACCGGACGACGCTCATGTCATGCGTAATGATCAACAATCCCATGCCAAGCTCGCTACGGAGCCGCGTGAGCATGCGCAAAACCTGCGCCTGAACAGTGACATCAAGCGCCGTGGTCGGTTCGTCTGCGATTAGAAGGGCAGGTTGCGCCACAAGAGCCAAGGCAATGGTGACCCGTTGACGCAGGCCACCCGAAAGCTGCTGTGGCCATGCCACGAGCACGCGCTCTGGATCTGATATGCCAACTTCGCGGAGCATATCCAGTGCGCGTTGACGGACTTGTTCCCCGCTCAACCTCGGCTCGCGCAACCGGATCGTGTCACGTAGCTGTCGTTGGATCCGTGCCACCGGGTCGAGGGAGGTCATCGGGTCCTGCGACACCATGGACACCGCCCTGCCACGCATTTTCCGGAGTTGCGCCTCAGTCGCAGTTACCACGTTTTCCGGGCCACCACGCAACGTGATCTCCCCCTCCACAGAGGAGTTCTCCCGCGGCAGCAACCCGAGCAGTGAGCGGGCAGTGATGGACTTTCCAGATCCCGATTCGCCGACAAGTGCCACGCACTCTCCAGCAAGGACATCCAGCGAGATCCCCTTCACTACCTCAACGGGGCCATCGACGGTGTTGAGCCAAATTCTCAAGTCCCGTACGCGGAGAAGTTGTTCCGAAAGCGACTCAATCATCGATTGCCTCCCTTCGCGCGCTTTTTCGCCCAGCGTCGGAATCGGAGCACGACACCGGCAGGGAGGAAAGATGGATCGTAGGCATCACGGATTCCGTCTCCGATAAGGGCTGTGGCAAGGACGGTCAGGGCCAAGATACTTCCGGGGGCCGCAGTCAACCACCATGCGGTCTGCAACACACTTCTCCCGTCATATACAAGGCTTCCCCAACTCGGCTCGGGCTGCGGAACTCCCGCACCGACGAAACTCAGCCCTGCCTCGATGATCACCGCTTCGCCGAAGATGTAGGTGCCCTGCACTATGAGCAGGGCAAGCACGTTTGGCAGGATGTTCGCCCACAGGATGCGCGTTGTCGGGGCGCCCTGGGATCTCAGCACTTCCACATAAGACAGCTCTCGCTCGACGAGCACCCGCGAGCGCACCACCCGGGCCACCGTCGGGGCGAAGACGAAGGACAGCGCCACTGCCACATTCACGGTCGACTGTCCGAGCGCGAGAGTGATGATCATGGCAAGCAGAATCGCAGGGAAGGAGATCAAACCGTCCGTCACCCTCATGAAGATTGCGTCGATCACGCGGTTGCTCGGGCTGTATAAACCGACAACCGTACCGACGAGCACGGAAATCACGGTCACCAGTGCGCCGATGGTCAGCGAGTTGACACCGCCGAGCGCCACGCGAGTGAACACGTCGCGGCCGAACGAGTCTGTTCCGAACCAGTGAGCTGCTGAAGGTGCCTGATACCGACTTGCTGGATCGATCGTATAGGCGTCGTATCCGCTGATCATCGGGCCGACCACCGCAAGCAGCACCACGAGGATGAGGACGAATGCTCCGATCAGGATCCCCGGCTGATCGAGGAAAACCCTTAGGGGCCGTCTTTGCCCAGCTTTCGACATATCTGCGCCGACAAGACCCTTGACATTCAGATCTGGGGCACCGGCATTCGCTCCAGTTGTCGTGCTGCTCATTGCGCCCTCCGAAGCCGTGGATCGAGAATCGAACAGGCGATATCGACAACAAGGTTGATCGAGATCACGATGACCGAGATGAACATGACCACACCGGCAAGCAGCGCGAAGTCACTGCGACTGATTGCGTTGATCGTCAATTGACCCAAACCCGAAATCGTGAAAACGGTCTCGATGATCACCGATCCGGCGACCATCAGGCCCAACGACTGCCCGGAAACGGTCAAGAGTGGCACTGCGGCATTACGAAGAGCGCGTCGCACCGACTTCATCACCCCATATCCCCGTGCACGCTGTGCGAGCACGTAACTTTGTGAGAGTTCGTCGATAACGCTCGATCGAACCATTCGAACCATGTATCCCAGTTGGGTGAGGGCGAGGGCAGTGGCAGGCAGGATCATGTGACTCACCGTCTCGGCGAACCCCGCACCAGTTGCAGCGAACCCACCGGAGGGAAGCGCCTTAAGCGCGACTGCGAACACCGCAATGAGTAGCAGCGACATCACGAAACTTGGAATAGTTCCACTCAGGGCGGCTGCTCCGCTCACGAACTTGTCACGGAAAGACCCCACCTTGGTAGCCGAGTAGACACCGATCGGAATCCCGAGCACCAACACGATGGCGAGCGCAAGCAGCGCATTGGCGATCGTCGGAAATGCTTGCGCCGCGATGAGCTTCGAAACCGGTTCGTCAAGCACGTAGGACCGGCCGAAGTTTCCGCTGAGCATGTCTATGAGCCATTGCACATACTGCAGAAGCAACGGCCGGTCGAGACCGTTCGCAGCCCGATACTCGGATAGCTGTTCGTCTGTGGCGTTCTCCCCAAGCACGACGCGGGCCGGGTCCCCGGGGATGATTCGCATGGTGATAAATACGACGGTTCCGACGACGAACAGGGTGGGGATGGCTTGGAGGATTCGGAAGAGGACGATCTGCACCGTTCTCACGATTGCCACCCCATGCAGACGCTCTTTTCTTCCATCTCCACCATCAGTAGCGCACGCTCTCCGTGAATTCCGATTTCTCTCCCACCATCCTCCAGAACTCCTTCTGCAGCAGTCGAGTCACCGGTCCAGGCGACCCATCGCCGACCGCGCGACCGTCGATCCCGATGACGGGCGTCACGCCTCCTGCAGTCGTGGTTGCCATCACCTCGTCGGCTCGCAACAACCGCTCAATGGCGATATCTTCCTGCATGGATGCGATTCCTTGTTTCCCAGCAATCGCAAACACCGTGCTTAAGGTGATCCCGGGAAGAGAGTTGCGGATCGGCGCGACGAGACTTCCGTTCTCAACTATGCACACATTGAATCCCGGACCTTCCGCCACTCGGCCCTCTCCGTCGAGCAGGATCGCACTGCGCTCTCCCGCTGCAGCGGCAGCGAGCAAGCCCTGGGTGAGATCTCCCCATTGGAAGTTTTTGACCTGAGGGTTGACTGCATTGAGCGGAGACCGACGTACCGTACGCGGAACTGTAACCGATATGCCATTGATCTGCTCCTCGGGAGAGAACACCCACTGATAAGGCATCGCGAGCACATGGAGGCGGTTCCGGGCGTTTTCGATCCTTCGATCGCCGGGCACGGCGGGCCAGCCACGCGTCACGAGTATCTCAAGGTAACACTCACGCAGTTGCGATCGACTGACGCACTCCAGAGCCAAACTCTTCAGCTCGTCTCGAGTGATCCCAATTGAAAACTGCAGATATTCGCAACCGTCAAGAAATCGCGTCAAATGATCGTCAAGCCGCAACACGTAGCCATGCCACACCGACGCCACCGTGTAGGTGCTGTCCGAACGGGTGAATCCGAAGTCACGCACCGGAACGCTCGCACGATCCAGAGGCATCCACTCGCCATCGATCCACGCGCAACCTCCAGCGTAGGGAGACTCTGTCATCGAATACTCGCTGTACTCGATCGGGCCTCCAGAAACTGTCGGCCATTCGATGTCTTTGCTACTCACCATCGTCATCGGAATTCCCTCCGTTGTGCTCGCAATGTCATTCGCTGAAAGCGGCGTTCCAGTAAATGGGACCGGCGAGATAGTCAAGTCCAGTGAGGCTAGACTCGGCTGCCGTAATAGTTGCCTCATTGCCGCTCTTGAGGAACCCGACGTAGTCGGAATTGGCGGCCTGGAGTGCCGCTGCGGCAGCCGTTTTCTCCTCATCGCTTTGGGCCGAATTCACTTGCTCGATGGCGGCGGTAATCTCAGCCGAATCGATCCACCCTGGGTACGTCGATGCGAGGAAGCTAAACGTCGATGGCAACGTCGCGAGCGGGTACAGCGTGGTGAAGCTCAGGTCCCAGTTGCCCGGTTCGCTGCGAGTCTCAAGGTAGGTGGTCCAAGGCTGCGTCGTGATATCCGATTCGATGCCCAAGCTCTTCAGGGTCTCTTGAACGACGATCGCAAAGTTATAGATCTGCGGATAGTCTTCGGTGGCGAGGATGCGAATGGTGTCTCCAGAGTATGAGGACTTGGCCAGCAGTTCCTTTGCAGCGTCGAGATCGCCCGCATTCCAGCCGTCGAGCCCGTCCTGGGTATAGAACGCATTCCCCTTCGGTGCGACGGCACCGTCGAGCTCGTACTGGCTCGGATCGGAGAATGTCGCTTGCTCCACCTGCTCCATGTCGATCGCTTGGTACAAGGCCTTTCGAAGGTACTCGTCGGCCATGGGACCCTCGGAGTGATTGAAGAAGAGCAGGGAGAAGGTGCCCATAGCGATGTTGGTGGCGTAGTCGTCGCCTGAAAGCTGGCTGAGTTCATCCGACTGGACCTGATCGATGGCATCGTAGGTTCCCGACTGCAGACCGGCCACTCGTGCGGAAGGGTCGGTGACGATCCAGAACTTGAGATTCTCGATAGAGGCAGCCTTGGCCCCTGCATAGCCGGAAGAGGGGGTATCCAGCCCTACATAGTCGTCAAACCGCGTGAGGGAGACATATTGGTCCTTCTGCCATTCGGCAAAGCTGTACGGCCCCGTGCCGATGTACTCGGTAACCGCCTCGCCCTCACCAACTCCCTCAAGTACGGAAGCGGGCATGATTGCCAGTGGCTGGACGGTGACCGCGAGCAGATCGAGGATCGGCTCGGCCGTATCGGTGCTCAAAGTTAGGGTGTTGCCGTCAATAGAAGTTTTCAGAGTACTGAGATACTGGATGGCCGAGACGTTCCTGGTGCTCCAATACTCGATAGACGCCACAACGTCTTCCGGAGTCATCTCTGTGCCGTCATGAAACAGCACCCCGCTTCTCAGAGTGAACGCGACGCTCTTTCCGTCAGGAGCTGCCTCCCAAGATTCAGCGAGCATCGGCTGCATCTGGTAGTCGGCGTCGTATGCGACGAGTCCTTCGTAGATGTTGAGACCGATATCACGAGTGGCCATGGTCGTGTTTTCCGAGGGAACGATGCTCGCCGGAGACGCCGCCCAAGCGATATCGAGCTCGTCGTCGACGGCTCCAGACGCACCTCCCGCGCCAGCAGAGCATCCAGCAAGTGTCAATAGTCCTGCAACCGCCACACTGAACCGCACCAGCGCACGGCGCTTGAATCTTCCGCCGGACACGGACGACTTTCGATAGCTCATGTTGATTCCTCTCAATTGACTACGTATGCATACGAAACCAGAGGGAGGTTTCATACGAAAGTCTGCACCGTTACGCTGCTGTAAACTCGCAATAAGACCAGACAGTTCTCGTTGCGATCACGTCACCGAGCGAATGTGGGAGGTCAATGTGGTCAGCAGTAGTGACGTCGCCGCCGCCGCGGGACTGTCCCAATCCACGGTGTCGCGCGCGTTTCGCAATCTGGACAATGTGGCTCCAGACACCCGAGCGCGAATCCTTGAAGTAGCGGAACGCCTCGGCTACCTCCCAAATGAGGCAGCAAGACATCTGCTGCGCCGGGCAACAGGACAGATCGCCGTCGTCATCGAGGATTTCATCAATCCGACCTATGGGATCCTCGTCGCAGAGCTCGGCAAAGAGATCTCCCGCTACGGCTATCGCATGCTCATCGTCATGTCCGACCTCGCCGATGGGGAGTTGACCCCGGACATGCTGAGCTATCTGAGCATGTCAGATGGCGTCGTCTTCGCTTCGGCGGCCTCCCGAGAATCGACTCTCAACCAAAGCTTTATGAAATATGGCAAACCGGCAATTTTCGTGTTGCGGGAAATCAACGATCCCACCGCGTGGAGCGTCCAAGTCGACAACCGGCAGGGCATGGGGCTTCTCATAGAACACCTGACAGGCCTCGGTCATCGCCGCATCGCGATGGTAGGCGCCTCAGACACGCTCGGCTCCGTGAACGAGCGCACGGACAGCTTTGTCCAGGTAATGAGGGAGCATGGCCTTGCTGCGGGCGGGTGTGACATCGTGTATGGATCACCGACATACGAAGACGGCTTCGAGCTCACCAAGCGCATCCTTGAGAGGCCGGAGGCAGCCCGGCCCACCGCGATCCTCGCGATCGACGACATCACGGCATGCGGCGCTGTGGATGCAGTCCTCTCGCAGGGCCTACGCGTTCCGGACGACATTGCGGTCGTCGGGTTCGACGACGTGCCTATCGCCCAATGGCCAAGCTATGCCCTCACCACCGTTCACATCCCGTATGAGGAGCTTGCTCATTCCGCGGTAGACGCATTGCATAAGCGAATTGCTTCTTCTTCCGACACTCAGCTCGATGTGCAGCGGCTGATACACCCGGTAAACCTTGTCGTGCGTCGTAGCACAACCAATCTGCCAAGCACGTAACATCCCGAACACATTCGCGACCTATCCTGACATTCGCGGAGTTATGACTACGTAATCACTAGCCAGAATGGGAGCGCTTCATGACGCAGAAACCGAACGTAAAGAACACCGACTACTTCATTCGAGCAGAGCGCTCGATCCCGTCCGGAGTAACCTCCACCGGACGGGTGCGCGAGACCCCGCTCGCGTTCCAGAGAGCAGCCGGCTCACATCTCACTGACCTCGATGGCAACGACTACGTCGACTGCGTCATGGGCCTCGGGCCCATCGTGATCGGGCACGGTGAGACCGCAATCGTGGATGCAGTTCGCCGCAAGCTCGACCGCAGCATCCTCCTCGCTGCAGAGGATCCCGACGCTGCGACGCTTGCAGAAAGAATCATCGCAACAGTTCCAAGCGCGGACCGCGTGATTTTCGCCAACAGTGGGTCAGAAGCTGTGCACGCCGCGCTTCGGGTCGCCAGGGCGGCGACAGGCAGAACGAAGATCCTGAAGTTCGAAGGGCATTACCACGGCTGGATCGACCCGATGCACACAAGCACAAACGGGGTGACCCCCGCTCCTCTCAACGATGAAGGGCTCGTCAAACAGACTCCGGGAGCGCCAGGGGAACCCGATCAGACCAATACCCTTCTCGTAACGAAATGGAATGACTCCGCAGCGTTCGACCGCGTGCTCTCCAGTCATGGGGAAGAAATAGCCGCAGTGATTATGGAACCCATCCCATTCAACTTCGGCGCTTTCAGACCTGCACCAGGCTATCTGGAACATGTGAGAGCAGAATGCACTCGTCGCGGCATCATTTTGATCTTCGATGAGGTCGTATCCGGTGTGCGAGTCGCGCCGGGTGGTGCACAAGAGTATCTCGGCGTCACGCCAGACATCACCGTGCTCGCAAAGGCCATCGCCGGAGGCTTCACGTTGGCAGCTGTCGCAGGAACCGAGGCCGCAATGTCGCCCCTCATTGAACGCCGGCTTCGCCACAGCGGGACATACAACGCCAACCCGATCAGCCTCGCTGCAGGCGTTGCAACCTTCGAACTGATGAGCCACATGCCCGAGCTACACGAAACCCTCGAACACGTCGGATCCGCACTCGAAGAAGGGATAACCACGGTAAGCGCGCGACAGGGCATCCCACTGATAGTGAACCGCGTTGGTTCCGCGCTCCAAGTCTTTGCAGGGATCGACGAAAACCCCACCTCTTACGACGCTTCTATGATGTCCGACCGCGAACTCGTTGGTCGTGTCTTCGACGGAATGGCGGAATACGGCGCATTCGCCGCCCCCCGGGGGCTTATCTTCCTCTGCGCTCGGCACACGGACAGCGACATCGAGCGAGTCCTCACGGCACTCGACCGGTCGCTCGAAGGCATCACCGCGTCCATCTAGATGCAGGCGGACCGGCGGCGCTTGATCGGCGACCTGGTTGCTGAGCGGAGCAGAACCCGACAGCACCGCTAGCATCCTCGGTCCGAACGGAGCAGAACCCGACAGAAATCCCCGAAACCTGTCGGGTTTTGCTCCGTTCAGCGGCGAGCTGGAGCATCAGCTGTCGGGTTCTGCTCGGACGACCCGTGGATAGCGGGCAAACGGATCAAGCGGGGGGATCCCTGCGGGGTTCGCCGCACTTCAATGAATTCTACGAAAGGAAAGAAAAAGAAGGGGACTCACCTGATGGTGAGTCCCCTTCTCATTTGTGGAGCTTAGGGGACTCGAACCCCATTTTTCACTAAACAGCTACACGACACCCCCGTATTTACGGGGCTTTACGCCAGTATGGATGGTCACGAATCAGGTCGAAAACGGTCGAAGTGTTGACACCGTCAACAAGGGATTTGCTGGTCTTGCCTCGTTGCGTTTTGTCTACTCGCTCAATGTCCCTTTGCAGGAACCTACATCCTTGCCTTCAGTCGAAACTGTTGTGGTCCACTTGAGAGGTAGCGACGTTAGTTTCGGAAAACTGCTAAGTGGGTAACGCCACGATGCAACTCCATCGGACAACATGTAAGAGTTCGTGAACCTTTCGACTTTTGCCGTCCCCGCGTCTTGAGCAGAGATAGTGGTATCCCCTGAAACATCAGATATCTGAAGGACATAGCCGTTGTCTCCAGACTCATCAAAGATCATCGTGGTGAAGGCGAAAAAATCGCCTTCCGTGGGGCCTCTCCCTTGTAGCTCAAGGAGCCCGTTGGAGGAAGTGTTGATTGATGCACTCTGGAGCTTTCCCGAGCACTTACCATCGGACCAGAGGCCTCCTGCGATGCTCGAGGCAGCTGTAGCGGAACTCGGCGCTGGAGACGCTGATGGTGAACTCACGGTGACGCTTGAATTAGCGCATCCGGTAAGCAAAAGACTAATGGCAATTGCGAACGCTGCATTCGCGCGCTTCACTTTTGCCTCCGATAAGATTCACGGCCGAACGCCTGTGGGTTAGCTGGATGCTGTGTTGATCATATAACTCCCGTACCGTTCCAAGAAAATTGGGGCCCGCATGAGGCGCGGTAGCCACGACCTCTCCCACTCACCCACAATCTTGGAAGTCAACGCCAGCTCGCGAGCGATCAGCTGCGTTGAGTCGTACACCATCGCAGCAGCCATGTACTCGTCAGGATGAACAGCGAGCCCAGAGCCACGTTTCCATGCTTGCGCTTCAGCGATCTCAGTCGAACAGTCATGTCGGTAATACGCATGGCCGAGCTCATGCGCGAGAGCAGATCGCTTTTGCGCTAAGGAAAGTCGAGGGTCAATGCGTATCTGATCGGCTTGGGGGTCGTAATATCCGTCTTTGCCGTCGAGTTTGCGGTACATGACTTTGACGCCGAGCCGGTCGGCTTCGCTCAGCAATTCCCGCATTCTTACTCCCCTGGGTGGTCGTCGCCCTTTTCCTCGTCGATACCTTCTAGGGCGGCAACTTGCCCAGGCATTGGTTCGGCGTCGTCTGCGTCCTCGATTAGCTCGTCTGCCGGGACAGATACAGAATGCACCAGGGGTACGACATTGCGCGCGGTGCGAAGACGCGGCTCGACCAGCGACACGTCAAAGTCTGGGCTATTCCAATCGATCGGGTTTTCAAGTCGTAAACCGTCAGCAACAAAGGTTTTCCGTGTCGAGTAGAGCCGATCACGTCGCCCACCCTGGGTCACTGTCAATTCCGCCTCGGCAAGAATCTGCGCCCCAGTGCTGCCCATTGCTACGGCGAGACCATCAAGGGTGTCTATATCCATTGGACGAACGCCTCGAAGCATCTTAGAAAGTTGCGATTGCGAGACGCCAACTGTCTCCGCAAGCTCCATTTGTGGTAGCCCGTAGCGGGCGACCAGGCCTCGCAATATGTTTGCTACTTCGATTGCGAGTTCGCCGAGTTCTGAGTTTGACATGACTCCAACTATGCCACATTGGAAAGACGGCGTGTCAAGTTTGCATTTCTAGTTCATTCAAACTACCTTAGTTCACATGAACTACGAACCGACTCCAAGTGGAATCGTCTCACGCAACACCCGAGCACTTCTTGCCATCCGGCGGGAGAGCATTTCGGATCTTGCAGAGGCGACCGGACTTTCGAAGTCTACCTTGAACCGTCGCCTCCTCGGCAGGGGCAAATACACCGTTGATGAGCTCGCCCTGATAAGCCGACACTTCGACATGGCGCCGTCCTCCTTGACGTCCCCGCTATTTGACGAGGCGGCTGCCTGATGGTCGCTCAGGAACCGGCTAATCCACAGTTCTTCACGCTCCAACAGGTTGCGGAGATCATGCAGCTCCCGTACGACGTCGTCCGCGACAACGTATATAAGGGCCGTTGGCCGCACAGGGAGTTCTCTCCCCGCAACCGGCGCATGTCACAAGAAGACATCGATTGGGTGTCCGAGAACACGAAGCACACACCCCTTGCCCAGTCACGTTCCGAAACCCGCAGACGAAACGAACGCATCAAGAAACTGATGCGGAGCGTCGCATGACGCCGCTACTCGCTTGGTCGCTGATTCTTCTCGGCGCTGCGGCCGTCACTCTCCTCCACGCCACCGTTTACAGCATCGCCGCCGCGGTCAGGCGGGCACAACTCCGAAAGGCAGGACTCCGGTGAGCATCAAAGATCACCCCGCCAAAGCCCACGAGATCGAGGTTCTTACAGAACTCGACTTCACGCCCAGGTGTGAAGTTCACGAAACCCTGCCGGCGGTGTGGATCATGCACCTGCCTGTGGGGTGCACACACCTTGGGTGCAACGCCTGTCGCAGCAAAGTGGAAGCGGCCACGGCACGACTTGCCGCATCCCTTCCGGCAGGGAAAACCGTGGTGTGCCTGAAATGCCACACCACTCATGCTACGCCGTTGCATTTCCTTTCCTTCGAACTCCTCGGCGGAACCCGATGACGATCACCCGCAAATCTGCGAAAGCCAAAGGCTCCAGCTTCGAGAAGCTTGTCGCCGAATTCCTGTCCATGGCGCTAGCCGACGACCGCATCGAACGACGCACCAAGAACGGGGCAAAAGACCGCGGCGACATCAGCGGGGTCAAGACAATCATGGGCGGCCGCGTCGTCATCGAAGCGAAAAACACGACCCGCATGGAACTACCCAAATGGTTGCGAGAAGCCGAGATCGAGCGCGGCAACGACGACGCGACGATCGGCGTCGTCGTACACAAAAAGGTCGGCTCTGCGAACCCCGCCGACCAGTACGTCACCATGACACTCGCCACGTTCGCCGAACTCCTACAGGGCGCACCCCCACCCTTCACCAAATAACACAACTCATCCATCACGAAATCACGGAGAACACAGAAATGACAATCACCACGGAGGGCCTCAAAGACCTTGTCGCCGAACGCATCGACCTGAAAGCTCAGGAAGCCGAAATCAAAGAACGCCTGGCGATGATCGACGGGCTCATCATCGATGAACTCGGCACCGGCATCACCCCAGTCGGCGATGTCAAGGTGCAGGTCAGCACCCGAAAAACACTCAACAATAAAGCGCTCGCGGCCCAATACACGCCCGAAGCATACCCGTCCTTATATAAGCCCGTGCTGGATACGGCTGTGGTGAAGGAACAGTTCGCCCCGTCCGCGCTGGAACCTTTCTACACGGTATCTGCACCGTTTGTGACGGTGAAGTGAGCATGGCACGCCTTGTTCGATTCACCCGGATCGGTCGGGCCCGTCAAATCCCCGACCTCCCCATCCCCGACACAGCCACACCCGCACAAGTCGAGGACGAGATCCTCCGCCACGCACGCCAATACCTCGGACGCCGCACAAACCCCGCCGTCCACATCGAAAAAGACGGCACCGTGCATTTGGACTTCGGGCAATCCGGGAACGGCCAAATCATCACCACCAAGGAAGCAGCATGAGTCGCATCGCCTATGAAGAGTGGAACCCAAGCGACAAAACGTTAGCCATCATTCAGATAGCCAACGATATCTGCACTGAGTATGCGAGTCAGGGATACGACTTAACGCTCAGACAGCTCTACTACCAGTTTGTCGCACGCGACTACCTGCCCAACAGCCAGCGGTCCTATAAAAACCTCGGCACCGCTATCGATAAGGCGAGGAAAGCAGGATTTCTCGACTGGAACTACATCACCGACCGCACACGGAATCTCATGGGATGGACAACATACCTAGATCCCGCCGATCTTATTGCCAAGACCGAAAGCCGGTACCACCTCGATCTCTGGGAGGGGCAAGCCTACCGCCTCGAGGTATGGGTCGAGAAGGAAGCTCTAGCAAGCGTGGTCCAGCGTGCGGCGCTCAGTCGTGGCGTCGACTACTTCTCATGCCGTGGCTACATCTCACAGAGCGAGCTGCACGCCGCTGCGCAGCGGCATCGTAACTACGAGGACGCTTCGCAGGATGTTGTTGTCATCCACCTGGGCGACCACGACCCAAGCGGTATCGACATGACCCGCGATATTCAGGATCGGCTTGCACTCTTCGGTGCGCACACAACCGTGCAGCGGATTGCACTCAACCGAGATCAGATCGACCTCTATAGCCCACCCCCGAACCCCGCGAAGTTGACCGACTCTCGTTCCGACGGTTATATCGCACGCTATGGCAATTCGTCGTGGGAGTTGGATGCCCTCGATCCAGCCACGCTCAACGGCTTGATTACGGAAACCATCGACTCGTACTGCGACCGCGTGGACTTCGGTGACAAAGTCCGGCAAGAAGAAAACGGACGCGCACAGCTCCGACAGGTCAGCGATCAATGGGACCGCATTATCGACGCCTTGGAGGACGAGTAATGAGTGAATCAGTCATTGACCGCGCTACTGAGGTGATCCTCAAGGCGCAATCCCAGGCGATGGACGCGCAAGTGAAGCTCCGCCCCCGCCCTGGCGAACCGGAATGGCATTTTGGGCTCCGAAGGCGCGAAGCCTATTGCCGACACTTCGCCCGTGAGCTCGACAGTGCCGACCTCCTTCGCGCAGACGCGGCAGAACGCGCGCCAATCTCTCTAGTGGGCCACCACGCGTATCTGCAAGGCCGCGAAGTCGCCAAGCAACGCTACAACTTCTATGCGCTCCTCCAGGCAGCCATGCGACAAGCCGACACCAACAACGCCACAGTACTCCGCAACGCGTATCCAGAGGTATGGGCGGAGCTCCAGGAACGCTACAACGCACCCAACGGTCTCATTCCCGGCGACACTGGATACGAGGCGGCTATATGAGCGCCTATAAAGAGCTTGTCGCTAGCGCTAAGCGCCTCATTGAGAATGGGCTTCACGAGTACCAATCCGAGGAAGGTTTTTCGGATGCATCCATGCTCACGGTTGCTCTTGAGGCACAGGTAAAGGCAACCCTGGCACTCGCTGAACAACAACGCATCGCTAACATCATTGCGCTCGCATCTCTCCGCATACGGCCAGACCAGGTTCCGCCACTGCTACATCTCGCGGTGTGCCCCGTCGGTGAATTCGGGACAGCGCCTAAAGCAGAGATTGCTGATGTGCTCGGAATCGAGAAGTCATGACGCTCTTCGACACGACTCTCAACATCGACATCACCGCCGACTACATGCGCGTCATCAAAGACAACATTGCCGCACACCCTCGCAGCCAGCAGAAACGGATCGGCCCGTCCGAGATCGGCATCGAATGCGACCGGCGCATCCTTCATAAGTTGAACGGTGACGACCAACCAAACCGTGGAACCACCCCGTGGAAGCCTGCGATCGGAACCGCCATGCACTCCCAACTCGAGGAATGGTTCAACACTGACAACACGAATGAGGACCCGATGGTGCGGTGGTACATCGAACAAGAAGTGACTGTCGGTCTGATCAACGGCACCCCCATTACCGGCCACTCCGACCTCTTCGACACCTACACCGGCACCGTCATCGACCACAAGCTAGTGGGCACATCCATGCTCACCAAATACCGGTCGCACGGACCCTCCACCCAATACCGGAAACAAGCGCACCTGTATGGTGCTGGGTTCACCAACATGGGGATCCAGGTCAACCAGGTCATGATCGCGTTCCTGCCCCGGGAGGCGGAACTCGGCAAAGCCTATTTGTGGGTCGAGAAGTTTGACCCACAAGTTGCTGCCGATGCGCTCGCCCGGGCAACCCGGCTCGACCAGTTACGGCTTGCCCTCGGCATCGACACAGCACTCGCCCTGTTCCCGGCATGTGACGACATGTGGTGCGACTGGTGCAAAACCGAGCAAGCAGCAAAGAAACGAGCAGCTGCACCAAACCTCTTCGAAGCACCCAACTAACCACAAGACTTCCCTGGCCGCGAAATGGCAGGGATGGATCGAACCGAACACTCAGAAAGCGAGAAAACATAATGTCCCTCTTCGACTCCGGCAGCAAAGGCCTCAAGTTCGAAACCGTCGGCGAAACCCATATTGGTGTCGTTTCCGGTGAAGCCTTCGAACGTCAACAAATGAAATTCGGCACCACCGAACCCGACTTCTGGCCCTCAGGCGAACCAAAAATGCAGGTCTTGGTTCCGTTGCGGGTTGACGGTGTGACCCCAGACGATCCTGACGATGACGGCGACCGCACCCTCTACGTGTCTAGTAATGCGATGAAGCAAGCGATCGGGAAAGCCATTCGTGATGCCGGCGTCAAAGACATTGCCATCGGCGGCACCTTGACGGTCAGCTTCATCGGTTATGACCCGAACAGCAAGAACAAACAGAACCCCAAAAAGCCGTACCAGGCCTCGTACACGCCACCAGCATCACCCTTGGCTGGTGTCGCCGCACCGGTCACACCAGCACCAGTGAACGCATACCAGGCCCCTGTTGCGGTGCCGGTGGCTCAGCCGATCCCACAGGCTCCCGCACCTGTCGCACAACCTGTCGCAGCGTTGCAGGTGCCACCATCCGCACCTGCACCTACACCTGTTGCCGCACCTGCAGCGGCCAGCCAGGACGACGTGGTCGGGAGAGTGAAAGCGCTCATTGCTGCAGGTCTCACAGATCAGCAGATCGCTGCGGACCCGTCGATTGGTTTTTCGGACACGATCATTGCGGCGATTCGGGCGAACCTCAGTGGCGCCGCAGCCTGACAAGCCGGTCACCTCGCATCGACGGCACGACGCGGGGTGACCACACGGGTCTGTAGCTCACCGGATAGAGCACTGAGGCGGCCGCCGCTAACAGGTACAGAGGAACCAGGTTCGACTCCTGGCAGATCCACGAACCACCCGGTTCATACCCAACACAACACACGGAGAAAACCATGACCAACACCACCAACACTACGGAGGCGGCACCATTCTCAAGCCTCCTCGGCGCCAGGCCCGCCCTCCACACCAAGCTCAATGAACGCCTTGCCGACCTCGTCCAAGCCGTCACCGCAACAGGGAAGAAAGGCACCCTCACCGTCACGCTCACCGTCTCCCCATTCGAGGGCAGCGTCGACACGCTCGTCGTCTCCGACAAAGTTCGCACCACGCGACCTGAGGTCGAAGCGAAGCCGTCAATTCTCTTCCCCACGACCGACGGGGGACTCACTAAAGCCGACCCCAACCAGCCCGAGTTCGAACTGCTCGGCATCAACACCCAGGAGAACTAACCCATGACCGACTACAGCATTCCTGAACTCATCGACACAGACGGCTTCACCGACACGTCCACCGTGATCGCCGAGCTCGCACGCGTCGCCGCACACCCGGTTGAGCTTAACCCCGACACCGACTATGCCATCGTGGACGCTGACGGCAAGGTGCGCATCGAACACACCGACGGCGAACCACTCATCCACGATCGCATCACCGCCACACGAAGCCTCGAAACACTCGACACTCTGATCGCGTTCACCGAGAGGCACTCCGACTCGGCGAGCGAGATCTTCGCCTCCAAGCAGAACACGAAGATCACCGTGATCATTGACGGCGCGGAAGCGAAAATCAACGCAGCATCGTGGGGCGACGACCGATTCGGACAGGAACAGTTCCGCGGCATCCTCGACCTGCAAACCACGCAGGCATGGAAAGACTGGACAAGCATCTCCGGCAACCTCTACAACCAGCAGGAGTTCGCGGAGTTCATCGAAGATCACGTCGATGACATCGTCGCACCCGCTAGCGGCGACGTCCTCGAAATCGCCCAATCCCTCCAAGCCAGTGTTGGTGTCGAATTCTCTTCCAGTAACCGCCTCGACAACGGGGAAACCCGCGTCGGCTACGCCGAAACCGTCAAAGCCAAAGCAGGACAGAAAGGCGAACTCGTCATCCCCCGCGAACTGATCCTCGCGCTGCAACCGTTCGAAGGCGTCACCGAACTGAAAGGCAAAGTCGTCAAGGTTGCGGTCACCGCACGGTTCCGATACCGCCTCCGCGACGGAGACCTTCGTCTCGGCGTCAAGTTGATCGGCATTGACAAGGTCCTCGACCTGCTCTGGGACCAGATCGTCGACGAGCTCAAGGCCCGCGTCACCATCCCCGTGTTCGTCGGGAGGCCATAACTATGACCTATCGACTCATCATCCCCGACATCCCCGACGAGGAAGAAGCGAACGAACTCGCCGAGCAGATCAGCGAAAAACTCGGCTACCTCGCCACCGTCGAAACTGACAACTAACCGTCGGTCAACACGTCACGTTGACAGCCTCCGACTCACCCGGGACACAACCAGGTTCAACCCCTGGCGGAGGCACATGGAACAACAGCACCTTCAGCCATTACCGTCCCGGATCGTCAACGCTCAATCTCTGAGCTCACGTTCAAAATCGACACCTGCCAGTTCCACTTCCTCGGGTGCCCGCATCCAAGCGCCGACCGTTTCATCTATTACCGCGAACATGGCTTGCCACAATAGCCGCCGTTCTTTAAGTGTGTCTCCGGAGATCTCGGCCGACCGCAAGCCTGCCTGTGCGACTACATCTTCAACCCATTCAACTAGGGCAACGCCGTTCGGCGAGTCCAGAGCGCCCGCTCTTGCTTTCGCCCCATCGAGATACGGATGTCCGCTTGCGTCGCCAGAAACGAACAAATGGCGCGTTCTCCCCAATTGTTCGCGCATGTATTCCGCGAGCTCCATTCGCTCTGCCCGACGACCGAATTCGAGAGTATTCTCCGCCAGATCCGCTTGCTTTGCCAAAGCCTCGGCCGAGTCCTTTGCTGCGGCCAAGGCAGCCTTTTCGTGTTCTTCCGACGCATCTCTAGCCTGGATCGATTCATTCACTCCCTTCCAAGCAATAATGGCAGCCACCACCGTTGCAACGAATATCCCAAGATTTATCAACACGCTCGCGAGCTCCATGCTTCGCATGCTATCGCAGGCAGTGGCCGCATGAGCAACACCACCTATGCCGCAGGGTTCGGCAGCGACCTCTTTGATCTCCTCCCCGAGATCGCCGCAGAACGCACCGCATTGACGCGATCCGCAATAACCAAGGCAAACCAGCAGACCGTCGACGCGCTCACCTGTATTCGTGACGTAATGCCCGAAGCGCTCGAAATCGTGTGGCGCCTCGAGTACTGGAAGCTGCGCGACGAGAAGGGTTCACGAGCCTCCGGGCCGTGGGCATACCAAACCACCATCGCCGGGGTCCGATTCCAATCTCGTGTTGAGAAGCCAGCCGCTGGCTTTTGGGAGACCTGGCCAGCCAACCTCGTCACCTGGGACCAACTGCGCACACTCATCGGCAACGACCCGCGTCGCGCGGAGATCTCTGCCTGGGCCGAATCTCTCACGACACCTGACCGGTGGAAAGACTGGTACCGCCCGTACGAACTGTGGCACGAAGCGGACGGTTGGCATCCCTCATATATCGAAAACGACCACGCCCGCGCCGGCTGGGCAGAACGCCTCCACGCCTGGCAGACCACGCAACAGATTCTCACCGACGCAATCAAGGCACTGTCATGACCACAATCCTCAGCACCGCCCTCGAACTCCACACCTCCGGCGTCTCCGTCGTCCCAGTCCGTGCCGACGGCTCCAAAGCACCCGCCACCAACTGGAAGCCATACACACAGCTGCGCGCCACAACCGCGCAGCTGCAAACCTGGTTCGATAACTGGACTACGCAAGGCATCGGCATCATCACCGGCGCCATCTCCCGCAACCTTGAACTCCTCGAATTCGAAGGCCGCGTCATGAACCGGCTACCCGAAGTACTCGAACTCTTGGACGGTGCTGAACTGCTCGCCCTCTACCAGCGGATCCTTGGCGGTTGGGCTGAACAATCACCATCCGGTGGGTTGCACCTCTTCTATAAGATCACCGACTCCGAGGTGCCAGGAAACACCAAGATCGCGACGCGACCATCGAACAACGAGGAACTCGCAGCAAACCCAACCCAAAAATGGCAAACCCTCGTCGAAACCAGGGGAGAAGGCGGATTCGTTGTCCTCGCCCCGTCCGCCGGCACCGTCCACCCCACCGGTCTGCCCTGGGTGCGCCTCACAGGCGGCCCTACCACCGTCGCATCGATCAGCCGTGCCGAACGAGACGCCCTCCACCAGACCCTCGCCGCAATCCTCGACGAAACACCCGAACCCGCCGCCCACACGTCGAACGAGCTCGCACCCATCTGGTCAACCAAAGTCGAAGAATCAGACGAAGACCTGAAACCCGGCGACGATTTCGAAGCCCGCACCGACTGGGCTGAGATCCTCGAAGGCTGGACACTCGTCGGACAACGCGGCACCACCAGGTACTGGCGTCGCCCCGGCAAACAGATCGGCCTCTCAGCCACCACCGGCCACGCCCAAGACCGCGACCGGCTATACGTCTTCAGCTCAAGCACCGAATTCACACCCGAGGTGCCCTACACCAAATTCGGCGCCTACGCCCTCCTCAAGCACGGCGGCGACCACTCCGCAGCCGCCCGAGAACTAGCCAGCTCAGGCTACGGGCACCGGGCACCCCGAGCCCTCACACCACCCAACGGACGAGACATTACGGCGAGCGCCGAAAACATACCAGCAAATATACCGACGCCCACAGGCGAGACAACCCCAAATGGGCGAGCAGGCGGCAGAGCGCCCGAAACCAGTCCAACCAGCATCCCCGAAACCGTTGCCACCACCCTGGGTGACGACACCGACTACACCGACACCGGCAACGCCCGCCTCGCCGCCACCGAATACTCCAACACCCTCAAATACGTACCCGACGCCGGCAAATGGGTCCACTGGACCGGCAGCCGCTGGGCATGGCAACCCGACGACGCCGAAGCAATCCAAGCCGCCCTCGACATCGCCGAACGCCTCCCCGACACCACCAAAGCCGAACACGCACACAGGCTCAAATCATTGTCCGCCAGGAGCCTCGCCAACGCACGCACCATCCTCCAAACCATGCCCCAAATGCGAGTCCCCGCCGACCAATTCGACCACCAACCCTACGAACTCAACACCCCCGACGGCATTATCAACCTGCGCACCGGCGAACAAATCGGCCCCCTACCCACCCACTACCACTCCATGCAAACACGCACCCACCTAGACACCAACCAAGCAACACCCCTCTGGTCGGCATTCCTCGAGCAAACATTCGAAGGCGACCAAGCCATGATCACCTACGTACAACGCCTCACAGGACTCAGCGCCATCGGCGAAGTGCTCGAAAACATCCTCCCCTTCCTCCGCGGAGGAGGGGGCAACGGCAAAGGAGTCTTCCTCGAAACCATCAAAGGAGTACTCGGCGACTACGCCCAATCCACACCCGCCAACTTCCTCATGGCCGCCCGCGACCAACACCCCACAGAACTCGCCAAACTACGTGGCACACGATTCGTCATCGCCTCCGAAATCAACGAAGGAACCAAATTCGACGAAGCCAAAATGAAACTCGTCACCGGCGGCGACACCATCAGCGCCCGATTCATGCGCGGAGACTTCTTCGAATTCACACCCACACACACCCTCTGGCTCATGGGCAACAGCCAACCCAAAGTCGAAACAGGCGGACCCAGCTTCTGGCGACGCCTCCGACTCATCCCCTTCACCCACACCGTCACCGAAGAACAAAAAGTCGAAAACCTCCAAGAACGCCTCATCGAAAACGAAGGCCCCGGCATCCTCCACTGGATCATCCAAGGAGCCGTCAACTACCTCAAAGACGGACTCCAAGAACCCCTCACCGTCCGCCTCGCCACCGACACCTATAAGCAAGAAGAAGACCACTTAGGACGGTTCATCGACGAACGCTGCAAACTCGGCGGCGGCACCAACGCACGAGCACTCAAAACCGAAGTGCGCGCCGCCTACGTCGACTGGTGCCACGATAACGGCGAACACGAACTCAACGCCACCCAATTCGGCCGGCAACTCAAAGCCAAATACTCCATCGGCGACGCCCGATCACACGGCAAGCACTACTACGTCGGCATCACCGTCTACGCCGACGAAAACACCCTCGACCCCGACGACAAAGACACCTACTGGAAATGAGGAACGCAATGAGCATCATCGAGAGAACGGCACGGGCTTTGGCTGAGTCTGCGGTGAAGGAGCTAGACCAAGACCCTGCAATCATCCCGTACCTGACAGAGAGGAATCTTCCGAGAGCCAGATACCTCGCGGATTCTGGCCTCCTACGCACCGAGCTGAGAGACAGCACATCGACGCTTTGCGCGTGGTGTGACAATATCGCGCGAGGAACAGCAGTATCTCAGGCGGAGGACAGGCGACACCCATCGTGCGGGGTGTCAGGGCACGGGCTAACCCTGACCTACATCCCCGCGACATACAGTGCGATACGAATCGCGGACCTGGAGGCCAAGCTCGCCAAAGTGCGGGCGTACGCCGAGGATCGCGCTTTTCACGCACGTGGCCACCTGAACACGGTGAACTCCGGTCGTATTGCAAGCGACCTTTTCGCCATTCTCGACACCGTATCGGAGTCCGAATGAGCACCGCCACAGTCTCAAACCCGGCACCCAAACCGGGCACCCCCACCAAGTTATCCACAAGCAGCACCCGGACAGCGGGTGCTCAGTTCGGGCGACGGGTGCCTAGTGGGTGCTCAGTTATTTTGGAACCGGGCACCCGCTACATGCCCCATAATCACTGGCCGACTAAGGTACGGGTGCCTAGTGGTGCCCGGTTTTTACCAAGTACGCGTATAGAGGTAGTCAAAGCAACTCAAAAACACGTATATAGCGTCATAGAGCGAGAAACCGGACACCACCAGGCACCCGACAATCCCAGCAAGGCCGCCGCATGAGCACCGACACTTGCAAAAACTGCGGCGCCGAAATCATCCAAATCACTCACGACTGGGTAACCGGCTTCGCGACGTTCCCCGCCAAAAAACGTATTGACCCGACCCCGCTCACTTTGGAACAGCAGATTGGTTGCATCCTTGCTGGCCGTCAGTTGTGGGCGGTGACGCAGCGCACATTCACATTCGAGGTGGCTGCCGCCGAGGTCTTTCAAGGCACGATGTCGAGGTTTGAGTGGTGGGCGGGTCGTGGTGAGCTCGGCCGCCACTTCCTCTACCCGCCCGTGATCCTCCCTGCCCACCACTGTGCCGGGTTCCGATTCCCGGGCCAGTTTCAGCTTGTCACCCGTCCACCCGCCGCCGTGTTGCCTGAGGAGGCACCGTTCTGATGATTGCTTGCATTACACATGAAATGTCCGGTTGGGCCTGCCGAGCCCACGGTGTGCACCACGAAGGCTGTACTGGTGTCACGAGCCTCGGTGAGGCGTGTTTGGGTTGTGCGCCGGCTGAGGCGACGGCGGGCATGTTGTGTGCGTCGTGTTGGCGGAAACTCGTCCAAGTCGACCACGACATCATGCCATACCTCGCCTACCTGCGCACCGGCCCGTCATCGGTGCGAGTTGAGAACATTCGAGTGAAAACCTCCACGGAACCATCAATCCCGATTCCCGCCTCAGTGTTGGCCGCTCACGACCTGGGGGCGTATGTGGGTGACTGGTATCGCTATTGGGGTACGGAACTGCGCGACATCGTGACCTCACCGGATGGGGCTCGTGCGGCTGTTGAGCTGTATCGGGAGGTGCAGAGGGTGCAACGTAAGTGGCCGGCGGTTGATAGGGCGCACAGGGTGCCGTATGTGAAGTGCCGGGCGTGCAAGAAGCTTGGTTTGGTGTATAAGCCGCCGCTTGAATATCGGGGTGACATTGTGGTGCAGTGTCGGTTTTGTCACGCGGTTGAGCCGTATGAGTTGATGCTGTTGGACGCGATGGTATTGGAACAAGAACAAGCCAAGACAGGGCAGTCTCGCCGGGCACAGGAAAGGGAACAACAATGAGTGATCAAGCACGCCAAGAAGCGGAGAAGCGATGGTCTCCTGTGGTAGACGCGCTACAGACCACATTTGATGTGGTGCGTGTGTACGCGGACGAGATAGCGATTTCTGGCAATCACGAGGTTGATTGGTGGAGCAAAGCGTTGCTTGAGGTTCTCGACGAGGAGGGCGGCCTTGGGCAAACGGTATAGGCAGCCAGCGCATCCCCCCACGACGATCAGGAGGGACACGGCTGGCCTTGTGCTGAGGTCAGCGGATGCGCTGAGGAATCATATTATATTCAACTGTCTCAACTTCGATCGCATAATTAGGGTCACCGTAAAGAACCACAAACTTGCCATCGGCCAAGTCGAATTTAATACCTTCATCGTCGAGCTGCGTACCGGCGTTATCTTGATTAGGAGCGAGCTCGAACTTGTTTCCGTAATAGTGAAGCAGTTTTTTTGCCATAGGTCGATGATATGTCCGGCGTTACAAAGTAGAGAACTCAAGCTCTCATGAATCGTGATGACTGGCTTAGCCTTTCCGAAGCATGCGAGTTTACGGGCCGTGCCAGACGCACCATCTACCGGTGGCTCAGTGAGGGACGAATACGAACCATTCGCCCCTCACGCACCCTCTACCTCAACCGCGACGACCTCGCCACCCTCGAAGCCGAAAAGACTCCACAACTTATTCGCGACACGCAACCGTAATGCTTGCAAGAAGGGTGGCACAGGTGGCACACTTCATTTATAAGGTCGGGCGCAGAGCGTCCAGTACTGAGACTCCTATATCAGTAGAGTCCCCCACCAACCACAACCGCAGTGATACCAGAGCGTCCAAGCGCGTCAGCTACTTCATCCCTAAATTTGAGTTGGTCACCCTCCGCAACGTCATCCGTCGACTTGGCGATCGTCAGGGCCGTCTTAGCGGCCGGATTTATATCCGAGAATACGTGCAAGCCCGGCGCCACATCGATCGCATGCACCGCCTCGTCGAAGTCACTTGCAGAGATAGCTACAGTCACAATCAATCCATTCGTCATGACTGAACCTTAGAACGCCCCACTGACACCGGCAGGACGCAAGACGCGTCGGAGGTGAACCCATGCCCCAACGCACCGTCACACCCGACGACCTCGAAAAACTCCGCCAACTCCACACCCAAGGCCTCACACTCACCGCCATCGCCAAACAACTCGGCTTCGCCAAAAAAACCATCTCAGTGCACGCCGCCCGAATCGGCCTCCGCTTCGACCGCGCCCAAACACGAAACGCCACCAGAGCACGCAGCGTCGACCTCACCGTCCGCCGACAAGAACTCGCCGAACGCATGATCGAAGAAGCCCACTGGTTCCTCGACCAACTCCACCAACCATTCAAGGCCTACAACTTCGGCGGCAAAGACAACATCTACCGCGAAGTCCAACTCGACCACCCACCCGTCGACGCACAACGCCAAATCATGACAAGTGCGGCCATCGCATTCGACAAAGCCTCCAAAATCGTCGACAAAGACACCATGGTCGGTGACACCAACGCTGTTGACGAATGGCTCGACTTCGCAATGGGAAACAAAACCCCATGATCGAACCACTCGAAGGCAAAGCATTCCTCGCCGTCCAAGACCGAGGCACGAAAATCACCGCTTTTGACGGTGCCGTCCGCTCGAGCAAAACCCACGCCTCCTCATTATGGTGGATCAAATACGTTCGCAACGGGCCCGCCGGCATCCTCCTCATGACAGGCAAAACCGAGCGCACCATCATCCAAAACGTCCTCATGCCGTTACAGGCCATGTTGGGGAAACAGCGAGTCAAGATCAACCGCGGCAACGGCACAGCCTCAATCCTCGGCCGAGAAGTGTTGCTGATCGGTGCCACCAATGAAGGTGCCACCTCAAAGATCCAAGGCCTCACCCTGGCAGGCGCATACGTTGATGAAGCGTCCACTTTGCCGGAGTCGTTCTTCAACATGCTCTATTCAAGACTCAGTGTGCCGGGTGCGCAGATCATCCTCACCTGCAACCCCGAAGGCCCGGAACACTGGTTGAAGAAGAAATGGCTCGACCGGGCACGCATCTGGATCGACAAACTCGGGCAAGAACACTTGGACACCGACACCAACGTGTTGTCATTGTTCCGAGTCACATTCATTCTCGATGACAACACGTGGATGGTCCGCAACAACCCCGACTACATCGCCGACCTCAAGAACACGTACGTCGGACTGTGGTACCGCCGGTACATCGAATCCGAATGGGTTGCCGCCGAGGGCGCCATCTACGACCTGTGGCAAGTAAGCCGGCACGTCATCCCCTGGGCCAGCCTCCCACCCGTCCAACGATGGCTCGCAATCGGCATCGACTACGGCACCACCAACGCCACAGCTGCCGTCCTGCTTGCCGTCACAGACGAATACGACACCAAAGGCAACCCAACACCACGACTCGTTGTTGTGGACGAATGGCGGTGGGACTCAAGGGTCACTAACCAACGCCTCACCGACGCTGTCCTGTCCAAGCAACTACGCGAATGGATGCAAGGGTTGCGCACACCAGACGACATGCCAATCGACGTTGAACAAGTCATCCTCGACCCGTCCGCCGCCAGCTTCCGTGAACAACTCTGGACAGATGGGGTCAACACGTGGGAAGCCGACAACGAAGTCACCGCCGGCATTAGCGAAATCGCATCACTCCTCGGCAACGACCACATGATCGTCACCGACCGGTGCAAAGGCCTCATCCTTGAAGCCCCCGCCTACTCGTGGGACCCGAAAGCCACCGAGAAGGGCGAAGACAAGCCACTCAAGGTTGCGGATCACGACATGGATGCATGGAGGTATGCGGTGCATTCAACCCGGCACCTGTGGCGACCGATTCTTGCGCAAGCGTACACACTCGCCGCATGAACACTATCGAAGCCCAGCATCGTTGCCCTATCTGTGGGCATTGGTGGGTGGTCACCTCACTGAGAGATCGTTGTCGTCACGACAACATGAAAGACCCCCTACCCCAAGTAGGGAAGCGCCAAGGTCCTGTCCACCTGAACTGAGCCGCGCGGGCCGGCAAGAAGCGCGAACGCCCCGCCACAAACCACCAATCGAAAGGAGGCCACCATGCCATTACCCATCAACGGCACACCCTGGCCTCCTACCCCGTTCGATGTCGCCTACCAACAACTCGACACCTACGACGCGTGGTACACCGGAGACACCGACAGACTCACCAACGCCTACCAAACACACTCACGCCCCGCATACCGCATCCACGGCGTCAACCGCACCGGTGGCCTCGTCGGGGCAGTCCAATCATTCTTTTGGGGCAAACCCCTCGGCGACATGACCCGTCGCCCATCAACACGTTTACACGCACCCCTGGCCGCGAACATGGCACGCCTCTCCTCAGAACTCCTCTTCGCCGAACCACCAACACTCACCCTGCCGAACCAGGATGCGGCCCAGGCACGGCTCGACCTGATCATGAACAGTGACGAAACCCACGCCACCCTGCTCGACGCAGCAGAAATACAGGCAGCCCTCGGCGGTGTTGCACTCACCCTCGCCTGGGACAACAAAGTGTCCGACAAACCATGGTTTCAAACCTCCGGTGCCGACCTCATCCTCCCCGAGTTTCAAGCCGGCCGCACCTCCGCCATCACCATGTGGACCGAATACACGGAACAAAACACCACCACCGTGTACCGGCACCTAGAACGGCACGCCATTGGCGGAATCGAGCACGCCCTCTACCAAGGCACCGCCACATCAATCGGCACACGCATCCCCCTGCAAGAACGACCAGAAACCGAATACCTGGCCAAGCTCGTCAACGCCGACTCGATCATCATCACCAACATTCCGCACCTGACCGCCGCATACATCCCCAACGCCGCGGCCCGCCAGTGGCGAAAGATCGGCACGCTCATGCACTTGGGCCGCTCCGACTACGAAAGCCAAGACAGTTTCCTCGACGCCCTGGACGAAACCTGGTCATCCTGGATGCGAGACATTCGCCTTGGCAAAGCACGCGCGTTCGTAGCCGCAGGGATGCTCGACCACCACCGCCGGGACCGGGACGGCAACGAGGTCAGACAAGGAGCCTCGTTTGACGACGAAGCCGAATTCTTCACCCAACTCCCCGGCATGCAACCCGGCAAAGGCCTTGCCGAGAATCTCAGTGTGGAACAGTTCAAGATCCGTGTTGACGAGCATGCCCGCACCACCGAAGCACTGTCGACTGAGGTCCTCCATGCTGCCGGATATAGTCTGAGTGATTACGACGAGTATGGTGACGGGGCCGCGAAAACAGCCACCGAAGTATCCGACCGTCGCAGCATGTCGGAGCGCACCAGGGACCGAAAAATGTTGGCCTGGAAAAGCGCACTCGGACACCTCGGACAAGCTGCCCTCGCGCTCGACGGCCGAGTATTTGCGGGCAAGGGCGGTGGCGAGTTCGATCTCCCTGCCGTCACCGCACCAGAACAATCACAGACCGACCCCCTCAAGGACTCGCAGACGCTCAAGTTTCTGCGTGACGCGAAACTCATTTCGATCGAGACGGGTGTTCGCATGCAACACCCCGACTGGGACGACATACGAGTTGAGAACGAGGTTGCGGCGATCAACAGTGAAGGCGAGATCGACCCCACCGTCCTCGGTCGCACACCGTTCGACTCTGCTACGGCGTAACCCATGCCAGTGTGGACACCACCACCCGGTGCCGACCCGGCCCAACTGATCGAAGACCTCGGCAGACAGGCCGCAGCAGCATACCAACGTGTCGAAGCGCAACTGATCCAAATAATCCTTGATCGCACCCGACGCGGCAAAAATATTGTTCAACAACAAGTCACCGCGGCCACGATCAAGCAGCTCAAAGCAGACGCACGCAAACTGTTGGCCGAGAACACTCCCGATGACTTGGCGGCCCGCATCATCACTGCCGCACAGTCCGGTGGTGCCGCCGCCGCATTGCACGACCTGACCAAAGCGACCTACTCACCTCGAGCACCCATCTCGAGGAGCATGGCCGAATCGGTCACCATGCTTACTGCCGACCTCAACAACACATACACGGTGCTGAACAACCGGATCCTTCGCTACCCAGTCGAAGCAGCAACCGGCGCATGGTTACCTGGTGGCGACGTCTACCAACAGGTCATCAGTGAGGTCACACCAAGCGTCCTATTGCGCACCGCGTCGGTTGAAGATGCTCGTCGGGTCGCAGTCAAAGAGTTCCTCGCCCGCGGCGTCACAGGGTTTCAGGATAAGGCCGGCCGAAATTGGACAATCGGGTCCTATGCCGAAATGGCGACCCGCACCGCAGTACAACGTGCCTACGTCGACGCCGGGGTTGACCAGATGCTTCGCAACGGCATCAACCTGTCCCAGGTCATCGTCGGTGCCTCAGCGTGTACGAAATGTGGTCAGTGGGCTGGGAAGATTATCAGCCTCGACGGGTCCGTCGGTGACATCACCGTTCGTCACGCGACGACCGGTCAGATGATGACCGTGCATGTTGACGCCACCTATGAGCAGCTCCGCGCATCCATGTGGGGCCATCCTAACTGCCGGTGCCACCTTGCCAGCTACCTGCCCGGGCTCACCAACTGGTCGAACACCACCACAGCGAATCCCGTACTTGAGAAGGCTCGTGACGATTTGCGCAGGTACGAGCGCGACGAACGCAAGCTGAAGCAGAAACTTGCCGTCGAGGATGACCCGCTCGAGCAGAAACACCTCGGCGTCAAGATTCGGACTAAGCAGGCTCGAATTCGCGAACATGTTGACACGACCGGGCTACCACGCAAACAGTGGAGGGAACAAACACGCTTCTCAACCGGCGCATCAACCAGGTTGGGAACACAAGACACCGCAGGGACGACCGCCAACAATTCCGACACGATCCCCGCCGCGTTTCGTCTGACCACGTCGAAAAACTCGACGCTGGAACGCGAAACCTACAAACAGATCAGCGCAGAAGGGCGCATCGATAAGACGGGAGACAGCTTCCTTCCGAAGGAGCAAGCCATCGCCACCTGGTTACAAACCTCCGGCGTGGAGGTGTGGGCTGTGACACCAAGCGATACCCACAAATCTCCTGACGCATTGATAACAAGTTCACTCGCAACGGTTGAGTTCAAAACCTCAACATCGGGCACAACCAGGTCAATGATGAGCTTGCTGAAGAAGGCACGACTTCAGTCCGGACGCATCGTCCTCGACCTGCGCACAACGGCTCAACCGGTATCACAGCAAACAGTGCAGTCGGTACTCGACGAGTTCACCCAAAAATATGGGAACCACGTTGACGGCATCATTGTCATCGGTGCCGACTTCACCATAGGATGGCCGTGATGACCGAGCTTGTGCTAACCAGTTTCACCGGGACCCCACTGGAGGCAGTGGAGTCGGTTGCGCGCGCCTACGGAACCACTGTTTCGCATAAGGTCTCCTCCGATGGGTTCCCCGTCGTAGACCTTGGCGACGGTTATTGGGCGGATGTTGAAGCGTCCGACATTGACGG
The DNA here is from genome assembly GCA_015654475.1 of Actinomycetales bacterium. Lineage (GTDB taxonomy): Bacteria > Actinomycetota > Actinomycetes > Actinomycetales > Microbacteriaceae > UBA3913. The sequence continues at coordinate 114,782 of JAATGV010000012.1, read as the reverse complement.
CACGATAATGTTCGACGTTGCTCCTCCGCGCGATGGAAAGCCCGGTCTTGAGAAAGCCGCACAGCGGTTGGTTGACACTCTCAACACCAAGTTCGGTTGGAACGCCGAACTCGCTTAGCTCCTGAACTAGTTTCGCCTCAACCCCCTCTGCTCGTTGAGCAAGGGGGTTTTTCTATGCCCAAATCTTGGGCCACCTATGACCCTCCTTGTCCGCTTCTCCGTGGCGGGCGGGGAGGTTACACACGGAGAAAACCAGATTGAGAAGGAGTCTCAACCATGCCCAAAAGCGTTCACCCATGGCCGGCCATCGTTAACCCTCGACGTCCACTGTTGCGCTTTGTTGACTGTGCCCCCGCGGGCGGCGACCCGACACCACCCGCAGCCCCCGCTGCACCCGTGCCGACGCCACCTGCCGCACCCAAAGCCCCGGTCCTGCCACCGCCGGCACCAACACCCACAGAGCCTGCCAAGTCTGAACTCGCCGCCGACCCGTACATTCGTGAGCTCCGTGACGAGAACGCAGCACGCCGGGTCGCCGAAAAGGAAGCTAAGGACGCACTCTCCGCAGCCAACGCGAAGCTCGCCGCGTTCGAGGCGAAAGAGACTGAGCGGGCGCGCACCGACAAGGTTCGTGAGCTCGCCACCGGTGACCTCGCGGCCGACACAAAACTGTTGCTGAACCTGAACAGTTTCACCACCAAACTTTCGACGCTTGACGTGTCGAACGTCGACGCCATCAAGGCGGCGATCAAGGAAGAGCTTGACGCGAATCCTGCACTCAAAACAGCCCCCACAGTTCCCGGAAGTTCAGGAAACACCGAACACCGTGGCGGCCAATCACCAAACCCATCCAAGACCCTCAGCGACGCCGTCACAGCGGCACTCGCCAAAGGCAAATAGCAGACAAGGAGACTCATCATGCCTGTTTCCCTCGCAGAAGCGAAGAACAATGCACAGACCGATCTCGACGTCTCGGTGATTGACGAGTTCCGCAAGGAATCCGTCATCCTCGACACCCTGACGTTCGACGACGCGGTCAACCCATCTGGTGGCGGCGCCACCCTCGACTACGGATACCGGCGACTCATCACCGAACGTGGTGCTGCATTCCGTGCCCTCAACAGCGAATACGTGGCTGGCAATGTCACGACCGGGAAGTTCAGTGTCACTCTGGCCCCGCTCGGAGGCTCGTTCCAGGTCGACCGTGTGATCGCCAAGATCGGCCCCGCCGCATCCGCAGCAATCACGCTCAACCTCGGCCAGGTCATCAAGTCGACCCGCACCAAGTTCCAAGACGAAGTCATCAACGGTGACACCGCCGTCGACGCCAACGGTTTCGACGGCCTCGACAAGGCCCTCACCGGATCCTCAACCGAGTTCCGGGCCACCTCAGTGACTGATTGGACCGATCTCGACACCGACGAAAGGGCACCTTTCAAGGCGCTCGACGCGCTTGACGAGTTCCTTGCTCTGCTCGATGGTACCCCGACCGTACTCGTCGGCAACAAGAAACTGCTCGCCCGCGTCCGCGCGATCGCACGTCGCAGCGGCCAGTACGTTCGTGACCCATTCGAGGACCTTGTTGGCGCCAACGGCCGACCGATCGTCCGCGAATCCTACGGCAGCATCTACTTCGCTGACGCCGGCGATAAGGCAGGCAGTGCGACCCCGATCATCCCGATCGAGACACGCACCGTCGCTACCGTGTCGACGCCAGGCCTCAGCGACCTGTACGCCTACCGTGTCGGCCTCGATGGCTTCCACGGCGTCTCCACCGCCGGTGGGCAGCTGGTACAGACATGGCTGCCCGACTTCACCACCTCTGGGGCTGTGAAGACCGGTGAGGTCGAAATGGGGCCTGTCGCGGTCGCTCTCAAAGCAACCAAAGCTGCGGCAGTCTTCCGCAACATCAAAGTCCAGTAGGACCACCCCCCCGGGGAGGGGTACCCCGCGTGCCCCTCCCCACCCACAGCTTTACGGAGGAAACACATCATGACCGTACAAATCACCAGCCCCGTCAAGGGCTACACCGGGAAAGTCGCAGGCGTCACCTTCTCCGACGGGGTCGGCGAAACCGATGACCAAAACGCCATCAACTATTTCACACGACACGGATACACCGTCGAAGCCGATACCCCGACCGTCCCTGAGGGCGAACCTACCGATAAGTGGACTATCGCCCAACTCACCGCATATGCCGACACCAAGGACATCAGCCTGGATGGGGTCAAGGGGAAACCCGCGATTCTTGCTGCACTTGGCGTTAACGTTGAGCCGAGTAAGCCCAGTGACCCGTCAGGCCCTACTGCCCCAGCAACCACAGCAGGTCAGGAATAACCGTCATGGCCCGGGTTTACGCCACACTAGAAGACTTCACCGATTTCATAGGCGACGTAGACCCGGGCACCAACATTAGTGTCCTGCTCCGCCGCTGTTCAGCCGACATCGACCGGTACACGCTCACCTCCCGATACGCGTGTGACGCGACCGGAATGCCAACCGAACCATACGTCATTGAAGCATTCAAAGACGCCACCTGTGCGCAAGCAGCCTGGTATCTCGAAACCGCCGACGGCGACCCCACAGGCGCTGCCGGCCAATATGACTCCGTCGGTATCGGCTCCGTATCCATGTCCAAACGCTCCGGTGACGACACAACCGCGTCGCCTGCCACATCACGGGACTCACCCGAAGCAATCCAGATCCTCACCAACGCCGGGCTCTTACGGGCGGCACTCTGATGCGCATCCCCAACCGGCTTCTTCCCCATAAGAATGCGGTCGTCATCGAAGGGTTCGAAGGTTCCGGCGCCGACGGCGACATCTACACAGCCCCCATCCTCGTCCCGGCCTCTTTCATCGAAGAAAAGAACCGTTTGGTGCGCAACTCCACCGGGGACCAGGTCGTCTCGTCGGCAACAGTGATCCTGCCGCTCGAGTATTGGGCGGCGCCAAGTTCACGAGTCACCATCTGGGCCAACACCCCCCAAGCACGCACCACCATCCTGATCGTCGCCGCCCGTAACACGTTCAACGGGGCAACACCAAACCACGCGGCGCTATCACTCGAATAAGGAGGGGGTTGTCGTGGAAGTCACCTATGAAACCAAAGACTTCGACCCCAGTAAGTTCCTCAACGGTGTTGCACGCGGCCTGAACCAAGCCGCAATCAAAGTCGCCGGTGACGCAAAACCGCTCACCCCCCACCTCGAGGGCGATTTGGAACGCTCCCAAACAGTGCATGAGGCGACCGCCACGGATCTTCTGTCAGCGGTGTCCTACGACACCGACTATGCGATACGCCGACACGAAGAAGCAGACGTGAACTTCACCACCGACCCCAACCCTGCAGCCCAAGCAAAATTCTTGGAACAACCCTTCGACGAAGACCTCAAAGACTCCGTTGATCTGATTAAGGCGAGAGCACGGGAGGGGCTGGAATGACCGACTCCTGGGTAATGCAACTCACGAAAGGCCTCGCCACCCTCCTCAACGACACTGGTCTCGGCACCTATCGGGAAACGGGCGCGTACACGGCCGCGGAGACTGCGATCGTGTTCGGCAAATTGCCGTCCACACCAAACCAGATCATTTGTCTCACCCCGTACGGGCCCACCGATGACACCACCATCACCGTCGTCACCCAAATGATTCAGATTCGTGTGCGTGCGAAAACGTTCACCGACGTCGTCAATCTGACCGAACAGATCCGTGATCTCCTCCACAGGCATCCGCCGGTCACTCTCGGCACGGCACGGGTGTCGAGCATTGCTCGCCGGTCAGCCGCATACATGGGTGTCGACACCAACGGACTACACGAGTATTCCTCAAACTTCCGGTTTATCGGGTCAAGGCCGATGCAACCGGTCGGCACCCTCAACGGGGTGTAACCACTGCCGGTAGAACCGGTTTCCGCCAACAAACAAAGGAAGAAGCATGACTACATTTGACACGCTTTCGCCGGCGCCCGGTGATGTTGCGAACTCCTATGAGCTCCTCACCGACATCAACACCGGCACCGACGCAGCACCCGTCTGGTTGAACGTCCCTGAGGTCTCCGGGCTCACTCCCGCATTCACTGACGTGCTCCGCGAAATTTCAAACTATTCGTACAAAGGCAACCCTGGTCAAACCAAAACTGGTGAGTCCTTTGTCCTCACCTTCAACGTGACCAAGCGTCGCGTGCCAGGAACGAACCAGTTCTACCCGTGGTACATGGCCTTGAAGAACAAGGCCGATTTGAAGGGTGAAGCGAACAAGATCGGGGTTCGGTTCTATGACGGGCTCGGCGCCGACGAGGCCTACCAGGCCAAAGCTTTGGTGTCGCACCCGTCACGACAGAACACCGACGACAACACAACTGAGGTGGCACAGTTCACTCTCACCGGTGACGGCACCGCAGCACCCATCACCAACCCGCTTGCCGGCGCACAGGTGCCGTTGCTGTCAGGTGCATCACCCTCGGGTGCTGCCGTTGGTGCACAGGTCGCAATCTACGGTTCCCGTTTCACCGGCACCACGGCAGTGAAGTTCGGTGCCGTCGCTGCAACCAGTTACGTCATCGTCAACGACAACTACATTGTCGTGATCATGCCAGCCGGCACGGCCGGTTCTGCCCCGCTCACCGTCACCAACAGTGCTGGTGTCTCCACCGCCCTGGCCTATACGCGCGGCGCATAACCAAACATCACCCACCAACCGGAGGGCCCGTTCAGCACCACGCTGACGGGCCCTTCCTTAACCTCACGGAGAAAAAATGTCCCTCGCCACATATACCCAAGACGGTCGTAATCTTCACATCACCCTCCCTGACGGGGGCCTCGACATCACCGTCCCTCCAGCGAACTTGAAAACCGGTCGCGACCTCCTCACTGCCCTGTCCGGCATCGCAGTCGGGTACGCCCCAGATGAGTTCGTTGAAGGATCCTTCCGTCTCGCCGTCGGCACCGAACACTACGACCAGCTCGAGCAGCTTCGATCCGAAGAGTTTACGGAGATCATCAACGTGGTCATGTTTTGGCAGGCCTACGGAGGCGGCTGGAGAGTCATCGACCTGTATTTGGGTGATGACGACCCAAAAGCCGCAGTGGAACTCCTGTTCCGGCGTGGCGGCGTGAACTTGCAGCAGGTCGCATCCCAGATCTACAGCAATTCGGCGTCGGAGAACCAGATGGAAACGGAATCTACCCCCGATACGTCATCCCCTCAGAAGTCAGAGCCGCAATCCAACGAGGCGTAACCCAGCCCGACGCAAACACCAGTTACAGCATCCCCCACGTGTTCAAGACAGCGTTCGAGAACTGGGACTCGCATGTTTACCCGGACCTCTTGCAGCACTTCGGCATCGACCTTGCTGACCCTGTCATTGAGGCGGGCCCCTGGTGGCGCATCTACCACCTGATTATCGCCCTCTTCGATATCCCCACATCCCGTCTACGAATCGAGGTGACCCGTGTCTGACTCTCTTGAAGTAGGTCGTCTCCGAGCCGTTTTTGAAGCCGTCGGGGCGAAAGAACTCGGCCAAGACATCAGTAAAGTCAAAGCCAGTTTCGAGCAGGCTGGGGCGGCAGGGAAAACCGCAGGTGCGGCCATCGACGCAGGTACTTCTAAGGGTGCCGCAGGAACCAAAACGTTGGCGAGTGAGACTGACAAGGCGTCGAAAAAGACCAGCGAGCTGGGGTCGAAAACTCAAGACGCTGGCAACAAGCAGCTCACCGCCGCCCAACAGGCACGCAAGCACGCCGAAGAGCTCAAAGATTTGGAGGCTGCGCAAACCAAAGTTGGTACCGCCATGGTTGCCACTGGTGCCGCGATCGCCGCCGGTCTCGGTGTTGCAATCGCAAAGTACACGTCCTTCTCCGGAAAGATGGCGCAATACAAGTCGCTGTCGCAGGCAACAAGCATCGACATGGCGAAGGTGAGTGACGCGGCACTCAGCATGGGCACCAATATTGGTCTCTCCGCCAACGATGTTGCTGATGCGGAGATCGAGCTAACCAAGGCCGGTATTTCCGTGTCGGACACGCTCGGCGGTGCCCTCGCCGGGTCCCTGAACCTTGCCGCAGCCGGTCAGATCGATGTCGGTGACGCGACATCGTACGCGACGATCGCGATGACCCAGTTCAAACTTTCGGGTAAGGACATTCCGCACCTCGCGGATTTGATGGCCGCAGGTGCGGACAAAGCGTTGGGGTCAGTGGGGGACCTCGGCGAGGCGCTAAGCAATGGTGGCCTCACAGCCTCAACGCTCGGAGCTTCCCTCGAAGAAACCATCGGCACCCTGGCAGCGTTCGCGCAGAACGGCTCCATCGGTGCCGAGTCGGGCACACAGCTTAAGTCGATGCTTTTAGCGCTCCAGGCACCATCAAGCCAAGCATCAAAGTTGATGGACGAGTACAACATCAGCCTGTATGACGCCCAAGGAAACTTCGTCGGCATGTCGGCACTCGCTGGTCAACTCCAGACCGCATTCCAAGGCGTTGACCAGGCCACGCGTGACGCCGCAATGGCACAAATATTCGGTTCTTACGGGCTCAAGTCAGCGCAGATTCTCTACTCTGAAGGAGCACAGGGGATCACGGATTGGACCGCTGCCGTTGACGACAGTGGTTTCGCAGCCGAGCAGGCGAAAAACAAAATGGACTCCCTGGAAGGCGATGTCACCAAGCTTGGTGCCGCCTTCGACACCACTTTCATCAAGGCGGGGTCCGGCACCAACGATGTTTTGCGGTTCATGGTCCAGGCAGTAACAAACCTTGTCTCTGAGGTCGGTGATTTGCCTGCCCCTATTCAAACTTCTGTGACGGCAACCGCAGCGCTTATCGCGGCGACTGCGCTCGCCGGCGGCACGTTCCTAATCGCCGTGCCGAAGATCAAGGCTTACCGCGACGCAATCACCACAATGAGCACCCAATCACAGAAAGCCGGCAAAGTTCTGGCGGTTATGGGGAAAACCGCTGGCGTAGTCGCTGGAGTAGCACTGGTCGTCGGAATATTTGACACGCTCGTTGACTCAATGCGCAAGACTGACACAGAGCTCGAAAACATTGCGACGACGTCAACCAGTGCAAGCGTCGCTCTCGCAACGATTGCCAACAGCCACCCATTGCAGTGGGCGGTCGATGCTGAAACCGACGCTGCCGGGGTAAGGGACGCACTAGATTCCGCAAAGGCTGCATCCGAAGGGTTTCTCGGATATCTGAATCAGAGCGTTTCCCAGAAGGCCACGCTCGATGTCCTTACCCAATACGGGAAGGGGCTTTCTTCCCTCGCCGCGACAGACCTACCCTCTGCCACCAAAAGATTCAAGGACCTGACCGAGGAATATCAACTGAGCGGGGACGAGCAAACAGCACTCCTCAACCAGATGCCAGAGTTCAAGGAAGCTCTCACTCAGCAAGCGACCGAGGCGAAGCTCACCGCTGACGATCAAACACTTCTCAAAATTGCGCTGGGTGAGGTTGGTGCCGCGTCAGAGACCGCCGCTGCGGGCGCTGACACGGCCACAGCCTCCATAGCTGATACAGCGGACTCGGCTGAGGACGCCCAGCAGAAGGTTGATGATCTCAAAGACGCCCTTGATGGACTTGGGTCCACGTTCCTGGATGAACGCTCCGCGTCCCGTGAATACCAGACTGCGATCGATGACGCGTCAGCCGCTCTCACAAAGAACGGCAAAACCCTCGATATCCACACGGCAAAGGGCCGAGCAAATCAGGAGGCTCTCGATAGCATCGCCGACAAGACGGGAGATTGGGCGGCCGCCCAACTCGCGGCAGGGAAAGGAGGTGCAGCGGTCGAGAAAACACTCACTTCCGGCCGAGACGCCTTCATCAAGGCCGCCGAAGCAATGGGCGTGGGCACGGATGAGGCCGCCGCCCTCGCCGACAAAGCAGGCTTATCTGCTGACTCCATCGCTTACCTTAAACAACAGGTCGCCGGCCTCAAATCGAAAAACATTACCGTCACCGCCGACGGGGTCGTCACCGCAACCGAGAAGGTACTCAGCCTCGAGGACTCTCTCAACAGAATATCTGGGAAGACGTTTGGCGTCGGCGTCAAGGTCAGTACACAGTCTGTCTCCAAGCAGGCCAATGGCGGGATTCTGGGTGCCCAATACTTCGCGGACGGTGTCGAGGAGCACACAGCACAGATCGCGAAGGCGGGGGACTGGAGGGTTTGGGCTGAGCCGGAAACTGGCGGCGAGGCGTATATTCCTTTGGCTGAGTCGAAGCGGTCGCGGTCGAAAGAGATCCTTGCCAGGGTCGCGAAAATGTTTGGCATGGACGTGTTTGCTGAGGGTGGTTTGTATAAGGCGAATGCGGCGGTGGAGCGAGCGAGTGCGCAACTGGCGAAGGCGAAGGCTTTGCCGAAGAAGACGGATAAGCAGAAGTCCCGTCGTGATGATGCGATCAGTGATGCTGAGTCTGCGTTGAGTGATGCTAAGGCGAACCGTGACGCGATCAAGGATGATGCGTTCACGTACACTCGCGACACCAAACGTGGTGAGATCGCGGATGACTTCGCGAATGGGAACGGGATGTCCAGGGTGGACCAAGTGTTCTCTATGGCCCGGTCGGGGAATTATGACAAGGGTACGGCGAAGAATCTGTCGAAGGCAGGAACCGAGGCGGAAAAAGATCTCCTGAAATGGACGGGGAAGCTCGACAAAGCGAACGCGGCGATCGACAAGAACAAGACGGCGCTAGACAAGGCGACTGATGCCTATGACTCTGCGAAGGACACTCTGACGAGTCTTCAGCAGGAAAGCGCGTCAATGGCTTCGTCGATTGCGTCGTCAATCAAGGGCACGTTCGACCTGAAGTCACTGTTCGGCGAAACGACGACGTCCGCGTCATGGTCGAAGGGTAAAGACGGGAACTGGTCATACACCCCAGATTCGACAACCGCCACGACACCGACAAAGAAGTCGATCCTCTCGTCGCTGTCGTCGAAGAAGTCGCAGACCAAGAAGTTTGCGGACTTGTTGGCGAAAATGAAGAAGGCTGGGTTCTCCTCCGAGCTGATTCAGATGGTCACTGATGCGGGGATCGACGACGGTATTCCGTTGGCGGAAGAGTTCCTGAAGATGAGCGCCACTGAGGTGACTCAAGCGAATACGGACTGGACTTCGGTATCGAACTCGGCGACTTCTGCAGGCAAGACGGTCGCGGACAGTGCGTACGCGGCACAGATCACGGCGCAACAGAATACTGTCGCCGTGCTCAAAGAATCGAAAGATGATGCAGAGGATGCATACGCGCAGGCGAAGGCGGATGCGAAGACCGCGCAAGACAAGATCGATAACGTCGGGGACAGGGTCGTCAAGGCAATCTCTGCCGCCGTGTCCTCGTCGAAAGGCAAGTCTTCTAAGAGCAAGTCCTCGTCGAAAAAGAAATCCTCGTCGTCTTCGAAAGGGAAGAAAGCGGCGGGTGGCATTTCCCCCGGCATCTACCCCTACACTCCGGGTGGGATCGAGACTCGCACCAGCATTTTCGCAGAGAAGTTCGCAGAAGGCTTCGTCCCTCTAGACCCCATGTACCGGGTAGAAGCGAACCGAGTCATGGACGATCTGGAGGTCGCCCTCGGACGGCATAAGCCGGTCATGGCAGCCGGTGGAATCATCGGGCAGGCCAAGACGTCAACGTCCGTGCCGCAGATCATTTTGAGGCCGGTCATCACCGTACGAAACGAGTCAGCTGACGGCGTCACACTCGACGAGCGCATCAAAACAGTGGTTGAAGTGAAGTTGGACGACGAGGGCTCTCTCGGGCTCGTCCAGGTGAGGTAGGAGAACCCGTGGACGTTACACAGTTTCAGAACACGCCGCCTGCGGTTCGTGTCCAGCTTGACGCCGGCGAGGGGTCTTATTTCTCGGCCCTCTCCGTGACCCGTGACGGGGCACCGGTTCGGACTCAACCAACATTGGGTTTCCGGCAGGCCGCCTGCGAGGACTTCGAGCCACCCTATAGCGTGCCCTGCACGTATCGGGCTGCTGGGACGATCTCCACACCGGTTGATGAGGTGACGTTGTGGTCTGAGGCGTGGCCGGATGTGTCGGCGTGGTCTGGATCAAACTGGGCTGCATCTACGAGTAAAGCGGCCTCGTCCGTGCCTGGCGCGTCCATTTCTCGCTCTGCGTTAGGTATCGGTCGGATCACTATCGAGGACCCATCTTATGTCCGGCTCGAGTTTCTGAGCGCGACCGGCGCAGTCGTCGGCAGTGTCGCATCGACGGACGTCACCACCGTTGCTGGGACAAGCACGTCAGTCATTTCCGCGGTGGGAACGTTCTCCGCGCAGGTCACGGCAAACCGGCTGATCGTGACAGGGCCAGGTGACATCTCTGTACCGTTTGCGGGGGTCGTCGCATCGGTGCGCTTGGTCTCGCTTGCCAGCGTGGTGCAGACCGCCTCGTGGGGAACAACCGGGGAGCCTTCAAGTGTCGCTGTTGATTCGGCAGGCAACGTGTATGTAACCGATGAGATGAACAATCGGGTCCGAAAGTTCTCATCTTCAGGTGGCGCGATTACCTCCTGGGTATGCGCCACTGATTCGGGCGCTGCGGGTATCGCTATTGACTCGGCAGGCAACGTCTATGTTGCAGATACGTTCAATCACCTCGTCCGAAAGTTCTCGTCGACAGGCGCAACGATCACCTCATGGAGCACAGGATCATACCCAATCTCTGGTGATATCGCTATTGATGCCACCGGAAACATCTACCTGCTTGATAACGACGGCAGCACTGTTCGCAAGTTCTCGTCTACGGGTGCTGCGATCACCTCATGGAGCGTCACAACGGCTGGGGCCATCGCTGCTGACCTCACAGGGAACATCTATGTGCTCGAAAATTACGGTGACCGGGTTCGCAAATACTCCTCCACAGGTACCCTGATCGCCTCATGGACTCCCGGCCATTCCTCCGGAATCGGCACCGACTCCGCAGGAAACGTTTACGTTGTGTCGGAGAGTAGCGGCACCGTCAAGAAGTACTCTCCCACAGGAGTGCTGCTGCTGACGTCGTCCACAGTTGGGCCAATGTGGGCGGTAGCCGTCGATTCCACCGGCGCCATTTACGCGGTCGACAGAGAGGCGCGAATCGTTCGAAAGCTATTACAGAAGAACGCTGAAGCCGGACCCGTGACAACATACCTCCCACCAACGGTCGTCACATCAGATTTCGACGAGTCGGCTGTGAGCACGATCGAGTCTGAACGGGCCTGGATCATCAACACTTCCAACCCTGGTCTGTCATTCCCACTGTCGATGACGCCCGGAGTCGCCGCATTGCAAGAGATTGGGGGCCGCACCTCGGACGCGATTGACTCGTCTGCTCGCCCTCTCGGCTCCAACTTGACAGTGTTCACCCGCCAAGTTTCCGCCCGTGCTGGCCACGAGCGCACGATCAAAGTGTTGACGGAGTCCGCAGACGAAGCAACAGCATTGGATACGTGTCTCGCAGATCAGTCGCCGATCCTGTTTCGGTTCCCGCCCGGATACAAAATGCGGCTCAAAGAGACGTATTACCGGGTCGGGCAAATCAGTGAAGATCCGTTGGTCGAGGCCCCAGGGTTTTACCAACGCACGTGGACGCTCCCACTGACGGAAACAACAGCCCCGAACGACGTGGTCACGTCCTCGTGGACGTTCGGTGACCTCATCGCACAAGGCTGGACATATGGGGACATCGCCCGAATCTACGCCACCTACTATGACCTGCTCGTCGATAACCGGAGGGCATAATGTTTTCCGTCACCGACCGATTCAAAGACTCCCTGTGGCGGGGAGGGCAACGCAAAACGGTTGCGTCAATCACCGTCGACGACACACCCATCCTCCTGCCACTAGTCTCCGGAACACTGAACGCTCAAGCCACGCAACCATTTCGAACCTTCACCGGAGTGCTCTCCGTTGGATCACAAAACACCGCCGACCTGGCCGCGTTCTTCAAAAAGGTTGGGGCGCCATGGCTGCCGATCGTGATCAAATCCGGTGTCGTCTGGTCATCCCGCGATGAAGAGCTCATCCCCGTGCTCACCGGCAGACTGTACACACCCAGTCTCACGTTTGGTGAAGCAACCATCAGCTTCGCCGCCGTCGACCTCTCCCAAAAACTGAACACCACCACCATCGTGCCCATGCTCGTCCAGGCCGCCACCATGACCAGGCGTGACGCAATCAAACAACTCGCCCAAACCTGCATCCCCGACCTCATCATCTCCGACACGTCAACAGACACCGGCACACTCCTCTCCCAACAATCCTGGTCCGGAACCTACTGGGCTGCGATCAACCAACTCTCCTCAGACGGCTCCATCCGCACCTGGATCGACGGCTCGGGTGTGTTTCACATGGAAGACAAATACGTCGACCCGCCAGCCGTCGGCACACTCCGCTCTGGCGACGGCGGAATGATCGTGTCCGGATCAGTACAAGTAGAAAACGCCACCACCTACAACTCCGTCTCCGTCTCTGCCACCGCTACCGACGGGTCACAAGGGTGGACTAAAGAGATCCTGGCCATGACCGACACCGGCTCGGCCCGCCACCCTGCAAAGATCGGATACATCCCCCTCACCATCGACAATCTGACCGGGACCCTCATCGAAGCGAAGGCGATCGCCGCCCGCGAGCTCGAACGCACCATCGACAACGAACGAGGCATCACCTTTCAGATCTTCGGCGACCCTTCCCTCGAACCCGCCGACACCACCTACTTCGGTGTCTACGGGTGGGACGGGGGCCCGGTAGAGGCAGGAAAAATGCAGATCGTCTCAACCACACTCGACGTCACAACCTACCTGGAAACACTCGAGCTCCGTCGATGGGCATACCAAAGCTAGGAGGCCACCGTGTCGAAACTATTAGACCTCATCCTCAAAACAGCGAAACGCGTCGACCACCTCGAAGACACAGCCCTTTCCTCACGGAACCTCACCATCCAATCCGTCGGAACAACCGGGACAACCGTCACCCTCACAGACGGAACCGTCACCTTCACAGCCGTCAAAATTGTTGGCCTCAACTACACGCCAGGCAACCCCGTCATCGTCATCGAAGGCCCCTCCCAACCCATTGCTTTCCCGATCGCCACACCCTAAGTAAGGAGCACCATGAGCGCCTTTGTTATCCCCGCCACCGAGGCACAAGCCAACGTCCCCGACAGCTTCGACCAATTCGCCAAATCCCTCCAAACCCGCTACGAACTTCCCGCCTTTGCCACTCTCGCTGCACTGCTACTCACCTCCGGAGATTTCGTCGGTCAGCAGGCCAGGGTCACCGCAGACACAAACTCAAATAAAGGCACCTACGAATGGGATGGCACGACTTGGTGGGTAACCGGGACGATTGACCGCACCTGGCTGGCTGACTACCCGGCCTCGAATTTGCGTGTGGGTCAGATGATGCGCGTTTCCGGCCACACCACGGCCTCCGTGAACGGGCTATACCGGTGGAATGGGGCAACCTGGAAGGTCTTCGACCACCTTGGAGCCTGGCAATCACTCACAGTCACCGGCCTGGGAACTACGAACATGACGGCCCAGTACACAGTACGGTCAGGAATCGTATATTTCGAGCTCTTGGCCACATCCGCATCGGTGGCTTCTGGCCTTTCCGTCGACCCGGTAGTCACAATCCCGTCCGACTATCGACCCGCATATCAACAAGCGCTGGGAGCGTACGGCGGAGCCCTCTACCCGATACAAGCATGGGTTTCGCCCTCCCCAGGAACGGTTGCAATTCGAAACACCCACACCGCAACAATAACGACCGTAGTTCTCTCCGGCTCCTGGCCCGTCGCGTAACGGGCCGACGCATGACATTCGACCCTGATGCTCCTGCCTGGATCAACACGCTTCTGATTTTCGTGGGTGTGATCCTGCTTTCCCTCGGCGGGGTGATAACTGCGGCGGTCGGGTGGTGGAAGGCTGCGCAAGAGAACCGTGCGACACCGGCGATGGTTGAGCGGGCGAAGGCGGATACCGCGAAGCTCATCTCTGATCAGCAGTCGCAGCTGATCGATCAGTTACAAGAGGAACGTCGTGCTTACATCGAGCAACTCGAGAAAGAACGCGCCGAGCACAACAAGCGCCTCGACATGATGTGGGACGACAAATCGGCGTCACGTATCTACGTTGGAACGCTGCAGAACCATATCTTTCAGCAGCTTCCCCCGCCCCCACCGGACCCGCCCGCCGGATATATCCCCTAACCGCCCGCCTGTGGCGGTTTTTTTATGCCCGAAACCTCGGAAGGAATCATGAGAAAAACACTTGCGCTCATCTCTGTACTGGCGCTTGCTGCTAGTGCACTGCTTGTCCCGACGTCAGCGACGGCGGCACGTACACCTACCGTGGCGTCGATCACTGGCTACTCCGGGGGCACCGCGTCCTCGTGCACAACCTCCACCTGCGTGAAGGAGAAGATCGTCTCCTATATCAAGTGGGCTGACGGCCGCTACATCGACACCGACAATGTGCCGTCTTACAACGTTTTTCAGTGCGTTGATCCGGTCAAAGACTTGACCGACAAACTTTACGGGCCGATGATCAACGGGCTCGGGGACGCCAAGAACTGGTACCTCAAATACTCCTCAACCCCCGCACTCAAAGCGCTTTTCATCAAGAAGCCCGCCTCGGCGTCACCAAAAGTCGGGTGGATCGCCGTTTACGGGTACGGCGAGTCCGGGCATATTGCCCTGGTCGCTCAGGACGGCGTGAGCCACACCAAACGTAAAGTCTGGGATTGGTACTACACAAGCACGATCCGCCTCCTACACCAGAATGCGCCAACGGCGGGATACGGAACGCGAGGCGACCCGACCCACATCACCTGGTACCCCACCAAGAATCTGCTCGGCTACCTCGTACCACGCGGCCTCATCCAACTGCCCGAAGAGACGACAACAGCCACAACAGCTGTCACTCCCTCCGGAAAGACCGCCCTCAAAGTCGCCCTCAAAACGAAGATCGGCAAGAAGAGCACCCGCGTCACCGGCACAGTCTCGGCCCGTTCGACGGTTCGTCTGCAGTTCCGCAAGGGCTCCAAATGGGTGACCGTCAAGAGCAAGAAGGGCGTCAAGAGCTTCTCACTCAAAACCACCAAGCGTGGGACGCTGCGGGTGCTGATCCCCGCGACTTCTACGCACAAAACGTTCACCAAAACAGTCAAGAAAGGCTAATCATCATGGACGCTACTACGATCGCCACCGCTCTCGCGGGGCTCCTGGCCCCCGTCATCACCCTCATCGTCTCGAAACTCGTCGACCCAGAACAGAAAACCATCCTCGCACTCGGCATCGCAGTATTCCTCGCCGTAGTAGCCCTCGCCGTTACCGGAGGTTTCACATCGCCTCAGACCATTGCCACGACAGTGATCGCAGTCGTCGGGATTTCCCAGACGCTATACGCCCTGATCATCAAACAGGTCACCGACATCACACCAACCGCACCTATGACCCCCGGAGTGCCCGAATGAGGGACGCAGACTCAGACTCCATCCAGGAACACGCGGTCAACAGCCGCGACATTGCCGTCGGTACCATCACCAATCAGAGGATCGCCGCAAACGCCGTAGACACGGACAGCATCAAATCCCGAGCGGTGACGCGGGAGCAACTTCTGCAACCCGCCAATACGGGGCGACGACCGGATTCACCCACATCACCTCATCCTCAAGCTGGTCTACTGGCACGATTCGTACCGAGACTGCGGTCATGGCTGCAAGGCCTTCAGTAAGCCGTGCACTCACGGTAAATACGTCTTCTTTATCGGAGAGATATACGACTCTGGTCCACCAATAGTCAAGTAAAAAGCCATACTCAACACCCTATAGCCGTGCCATCACACCCCCGCCATCCCGGAATGGGACGGGGCGCGTGTTTGTGTTTTAGGGCATTACGTCGCAGGAGTTGTTGGTGCAGGCATGGACTGTATGAGGCGGATTCTTTCGGCTTTTCGGCATTCGTGAACCCATTGAAATGGGTCGACTACACTCACGTCTAAGGACTTAGGTGCGGCTGAGATGAAGTCGTTGTCACAGGTGACGATATATCCATTGGCAACAGATGTGGCTTGAATAGCCGCTCTTGCCGCTCCCAGAACGGAGCCGTCTTCGTGGTCTAGTGGTGGGTTGCCACGTGGGGGCACAAACCCTAGATTCGCTCCAGAGGTGAACTTCACGATGTCCTGGATGAAGTCGATTATCTTTTCCGCATCGGCTTTTGACCATCCGAGACCTTGTCCATTGTGTTCGACGCTGTGGAGCGGCTGTGTCGCCTTGTAGAACACGGTGTTCAGAATGTGGTCAGCAGTTGAAATTGCGATTCGTAGTGAGTGGGGAGAAAGCTTGGTCATGCACCAGTCAATACATCGCACGGAGTCAAAAATCCCTGACTTCTGAGTGCTCGGCTTACGAAGGGGAGCGGCGACTTCCCCAAATTCTCCTATGTCCCAAGGTCGCCCAACGTGTCTGGCAATATTCAGGAAGATGTTAACGTCGGGCACGACGACGCAAGCATCTCCCTCATCTGGCATTGCCTATTGTCCGGCTGTCTACGCGACGCGTTGGCGGGCAGCAAGGTATGCGCGTGCGTCCGCAACGTCATCTTCCGTGTAACTGCGATAACTCTCGCCGACAGCCCCCACGTCCATACCACTCGCGGGGCCCTCATCTTGGACTGCACCCAGAAACTCATCCCACGCATCCGCAATTTCGCCCAATGGCAACTCAATATCACGTCCGCCTGGAACGTAGTGAGTGGGCCACGGTCCAATCTGATGAGTCAGTCGTCGGAGTTCCGCCGCCGTGAGCGGGCTGAACAGCCCCCATACTTCGGCGATAGCCTCTGCCTGCACGTAGCTCGGCACATCAACGACGGGATGGTACATCGGCAACAAGATTCTCGAAATTGGGCTTTTCTTCATCTCCTTGTATACGCCAAACAAAGGCTTGACCGCTGGGCCATGTTCCCATGCTTGGGTTGCCTCACGGTAGATGCCAGAGCCAGTGTCATGTGCATATTTGCTCTGGGCAAGAAAAACAAGCTTCTGGAGCTGCATGTGGGACATCGGCTGCTCTTCTAGCTGCGATAGACGCACGAATGCGGCCGCAACGTCGAACGCGCTCAGAGAATCCTTCTCAAACATGGAAATGTTCACGCACCCGCCTCCTTCTGCCGCACTCGCAATAGTATCAACGTAAACGTGAGCCTTGTTCTTCCCAGCCCTCACCCGCGATATCTAGCTTACTCGTACTTTCCAAAGCCTCCGAAGCCTCACCACACACCCCTGTCAACCCTTCACCGGGTAGGCGGGGGTTATTCGGCGTTTTGTCCGAGAAATGCATCCACTATGGCCTCGGCATCATCTTCGGGAATGCCCTCTTGAACAAGAAGCTGGTAAGCAAGAAAGAACGCCAGCCACAACATGTACAAGTGCATTCTGAGATTCTCATCATGCACGGGCGGGAACCCCGTACCGCCCTTGACGGGAGCATATGACACTGCCATCGTGACAGTTGCATGTGCGAATTGTGTTTCCGCATGCCACGCCTTGTAGAGCCCGCCGCTTTGCCAGCCCACACTTGTCGCAGTGGCTACGAAATTGCGCGCCTGTTCTCTCAGCTTCTTGCTATTTACATTGAGAATGACTGCTTGCATATGGCTAAGGTCAGGCTCAAGTTCGATTCCCATGTTGCTCATGTGACGGTATGATTTTTCGGTCAAATTTCGTTCGTTTTCAAGCATTGCATCGATTGCCTCAGCTCGATCCTCTTGCTGCATGCTGTGCAGCCACTGAAGCCGGACTACGGTCTCGTAGACAGTGCGTCGATTTGGTGATGTTTCTGCAGCTAACCCAACCTTTGTGAGTGTTGCGATCGCTCGGCTCTGATCGAAGATTGCGCGCAACCAGCCAAGGATGCTCTGTGTCACACGATCGACCGGAAAGATCTGTATATCGACTGCAAGAATGCGCTTCGCCGCGCCGAGGATAAAGTCACAATTTTGCTCAACTTCAGGACGCTCTCGCAGAGCTCTTCGTCGCTCTCTCATTTTCTTCGCGCTCATGTTAGGAAGACCTCTCTCTACGGAAGGTCTTACTGCTCATGTCGCCCACTCTCCATTGCGCTCACGATCACACTACCCCGTATCTGTCTTATGGCAGGTGCGGGGGTGTTTTCGTGTTTTGGGGGCGTCAGCCCGCGATCACAAGCTCCCGCGTATCAGCCTCGCTAGCGGCAAGCACCTGGTCGAGCAGCGCAGCATCACCGTCAATGCTGGGGTCGAGCCATGCCTCGCGGAGATGCTCAGGGATGATCAGCGGCATCCGATCCCACACGGTTGCCGGGGTCGCGAGAGCATCCCTGGTGACCATCGAATAGCTGACCGGAACTTCCTCAGAGCCCGCATTCCAGATCGCTCCGAGCGTGAACGGCTCCCCGCCTGGCAGCTCGAAACGCTTCCCTTTCTCCACGTACCATGACGCTGGGAGGAGTGCCCGACGGCTCTTATAGGCACCCTTCCAGACGGGCGAGCTGAGCAGTTTGTCGTCGCGAGAGTTGAACGCGGTGAACTCCGCAGGCTTGCCCCCGACCCAAAACCACCACCACGCCAGATCAACCCGCAGGTGGCCATCGACGTTGCGGATGATCGGGTTCAAATTGATGTGCCCGTCGCGTTTCCGCACGCGGGTCGTGTTCGCCTTCCCGCCGACGTCCTGCCAGTGTCGGATCGGCGTGTAGTCCAGCATCTCCGAGAACGGCTCGAAGTCGTATCGATCCGGGCCGCCGTCGAGGCCATATGACGCGCACATGCCCACAGCCTACGGGCTCACCACGTCGTCGTATAGACCTCCACCAGAGAAGCTCACCCCTCAAAAACCGCCCCACAGTCCGGACACCACCACACATCGGCCTCGGCCTCACCGATCCACTCCGATAGCAGATGCTCACAGCTCATAGGGAGAGCGTAGCTTTTGTCACACCCCTCGCATACACTCTCCTGACGGCCGGAGATTGGAGCACTCTCATGGTCGGCATCCCCGCATACGAATCCCACGAACCAACCCCAGGCACTTTCATCGTCACCAGCATGGGCGAACGCGACATCGGACGCTTCCGCCTCGTACGCAGAGGGTCACTCTGCTGGCTCGCAGAAGGCCGAGGCGAAGACGACCAGGCCGTCGAAATCGGGGTTTATCAGACCCACACAGAAGCCTTCAACGCAGTCGCCGAGTGGAACAGGCTCCAGCACATTCCCGACCACCGGTACGACATACGGTAACAGGGGAGTCGGTCGTCATGGCCGCTTCGACAAAAGGCCCGTGTGCAGTCCGTCAAAGGTGGAGTCGAGGACTTCGCTGGTACGGATCTCTGCGTTGTTGAGCAGGTCACCGTAAATATCGAATGTGGTCTTGATCGAGGAGTGTCCGAGGCGGCGAGAGATCGTGTACGGGTCGACACCTGCCTCGATCAACCATGCAACGTGGGTGTGCCGCAGGTCGTGTACTCGAGGACTCTTTTCGAAGCCCTCCTTGTGTGCGGTCTCCAGAAGGGGCTGCCACACGCGATTGCGGAATGTTCCCCCCTTGATTGGAAGCCCAGTTTTAGTCGTAAACAGCAGGCCGTCAGTGGCGTCGAGTGCAAGGATCTCCTTTGCCAGGCTGCGTCTGATTGTCACGTTCCTGCGTGACTGTCGGTTCTTTGGCGGCCCGATCCTACGGGTGGTTCCGTTGCCTTTCCATGCTTTGTTGACGGAAATAGTGGCGGGCCCCTTAGTCGGCAGCACCACGTCCTTCGGGCCGAGGGCGGCGATCTCACCAAATCGTGCCCCGGTCTCCATCAGCGTGTCGACGAATGTCTCGTAATGTTCCTGCCCAATCTTTTTGAGCAACCCGAACAGGAGAGAATACTCTTCTCTTTCGAGAGTGTCCCCGACTGTATCGACCCGATCATCAACGGGCATAATCACCGAATTGAACGGGTTCACCCCCACGTGACCACGTTGCACAGCACGATCGAGTGCCGCTTTGAATGGGGCCGACACGTTGCTAATCGTCTTAGGGGTAAGCCCACTCTTCTTGAGCGCGATGATCCAATCCGTGATGCGGTCGTCGTCGATGAGTTTGACCGGGATCATCCCAAACTGGGCCTCAATATGTTTGGCGTACATGTTCCGATACTTAGTAACGGTGTCGACGTTGGGCCGGACAAGATGTGACACGTACCCTTCGAACACTTCGCCGAACAGCGGCCCTCTGTCAACAGTGTCAACAAGCAATCCTTCGACACGGGAAAGCTTCTGATAGTTGGCGTCGAGCAATCGTTTCAGGGTCTCCGCTTGGCCAGGGTTGTCGTAGGAGAGACTGGTTTGTTTGCCAAGGTTGGGATCGCGCCAGAGAACCGCCCAGGTTGTGGTTCCGTCGGACTTTTCGCGTACCCGAATGCTCGCCATGAGACTGATTCTAGTCTCTCGTGTCAACGGATTTTGATTCCGTGTCAACATGAGAGCCGGAAACCCTTATGTTTATTGTGGAGCTTAGGGGACTCGAACCCCTCACCTCCTGCTTGCAAAGCAGGCGCTCTACCAGATGAGCTAAAGCCCCGTAACCGTATCGCCACGGGGGCGAAGACTACGGAGAGTGGGCCTAGCTGGATTTGAACCAGCGACCTCTTCATTATCAGTGAAGCGCTCTAACCAACTGAGCTATAGGCCCCCGCAGGCAACGACATTAGAGCTTATCAGCATTCTGTACTGCACAAAACTTGGCGACCCCGATAGACGTCGAAGATCGCCGCCGACCACTACTTGTCGTTTGCAAAACTGACTCGAAGCCCGCCAGTCATGCGAGAGATCGCATTGAACACTATGGCCGCAAGTGCGCCGAAGATCGAACCCAGGACCACAAGCACAATGCCGCCGAGCATGGAGAAACCCGTCATGGTCATGGCGCTGAAAGGCGTACTCACGTCAACCGCGTTCGTTCCCACAATGCTTGCGATGAACTCATTCACCGACGAAAAGAAACCGGCAGCATGGATAAGAGTAAAGATCACGAATGTTGCGACCACGTTGAGGATAGCGACTGCGAGACTCACGAAAAATGAGATCTTCGTCGCAGACCAAACGTTGACGTGAACGAGGCGAAGTTTGACCTGCTTGTCTTTCGCATTCGCTGCTGGTTTGGCAATCTTCGGTGACTTCTGTGTCACATCACTCATGAGTAATCACTTCCTGTTCGGCCTCATCTACTCGTTCCGAGTTCTTCGCAACAGCGATGATCTTGTCTCCAGCGTCGAATCGGGCAAAGACTACGCCCATGGTATCGCGCCCGGTCGCACTGACTTCGGACACTCGTGAACGAATCACCTTGCCGCCCTCGAGAACAACCAAGACTTCATCGTCATCGTCCACAACAAGAGCACCGGCCAGGGCACCACGATCCTTATTGGCCTTCGCCACCTTGATCCCCTTACCACCGCGTCCCTGAAGACGATACTGAGCAATCGGCGATCGTTTGGCGAATCCTCCCTCGGTCACGCTGAAGACGTATCCGCCCTCAACGGCGACGGCCGCTGTCAGAAGCTCATCGCCATCACTCAGGCGAATTCCGCGTACACCGGACGTGTCCCGACCCATCGGCCGCAATGTTTCGTCGTTCGCTGTGAACCGCACCGACATGCCCTGCTTGGAAATAAGGAAGATGTCATCGTCGGCGTTTACGAGCATTGCCGAGATGAGTTCGTCGCCATCACGCAGATTGATGGCGATAAGGCCAGCGGATCTGCTCGAGTCGTACATCGTCAACGCCGTCTTCTTCACCAAGCCGTTCTTGGTGGCAAGCACGAGGTATTGACCTTGGGCGTAGTCGCGAATATCGAGGATCTGCGTGATCTTCTCGTCTGGAGCGAGGGCAAGCAAGTTGGCAATGTGCTGACCCTTTGTGTCGCGCCCAGCCTCTGTGACCTCGTACGTCTTTGCCCGATACACGCGACCAGTGTTGGTGAAGAACAGCAGCCAATGGTGGGTCGTTGTGACGAAGAAGTGTTCCACCACATCATCGGACCGCAACTGAGCACCCTTGACACCCTTACCACCGCGGTGCTGGCTGCGATAGTTGTCGATGCGGGTGCGTTTGACGTATCCGCCGCGTGTGACAGTCACGACCATGTCTTCCTCGGGGATGAGGTCTTCCATCGTCATGTCACCATCAAAGCCAAGCATGATCTCGGTACGACGGTCGTCGCCCCACTTTGCAACGATCTCACCCAGTTCTTCGCTGATGATCTCGCGCTGACGCGTGGGGGTGGCAAGAATGGTGTTGTACTCACGAATTCTCGCCTCCAGCTCGTCATGCTGGTCGTGAATCTTCTGGCGCTCCAATGCAGCAAGACGTCGCAACTGCATTGACAGGATCGCGTCAGCCTGCAGGTCATCGATATCAAGCAGATCGATCAGGCCTGTCTTGGCAACATCGGCGGTGGGAGAGTTGCGAATCAGAGCGATCACCGCATCGAGAGCATCAAGAGCTTTGAGGTAACCGCGCAGGATATGGGCGCGCTCTTCGGCCTCGCGCAACCGGAACTGGGTGCGCCGCACAATGACTTCGATTTGGTGAGTGATCCAATAGCTGACGAACTGGTCAAGGCTCAGCGTGCGCGGCACGCCGTCGACAAGCGCCAACATGTTCGCGCCGAAGTTTTCTTGCAACTGCGTGTGCTTATACAAATTGTTCAACACGACACGAGCCACCGCATCACGCTTAAGCACAATGACAAGGCGCTGCCCTGTTCGACCGGATGTCTCGTCGCGAATATCGGCGATTCCCTGAACTCTGCCCTCTTTGACGAGATCGGCGATCTTCATGGCAAGGTTGTCGGGGTTGACCTGGTAAGGCAGCTCGGTGACAACCAGGCAGGTTCGACCGTGAAGCTCTTCCACACTGACGACTGCACGCATCGTGATCGATCCACGCCCGGTTCGGTAGGCGTCTTCGATGCCGCGACGACCAAGAATCTGTGCGCCCGTGGGAAAGTCGGGGCCCTTTATCCGTTCGAGCAAAGCGTCGAGCAGTTCGTCGCGTGTTGCCTCAGGATGCTCAAGGCTCCAGATCGCGCCTTCCACCACCTCACGAAGATTGTGCGGGGGGATGTTTGTGGCCATACCGACGGCGATTCCGACCGAGCCATTGATGAGCAGGTTCGGGATGCGGGCGGGAAGAACGAGTGGTTCTTGAGTCTTGCCGTCATAGTTTTCTTGGAAGTCGACGGTTTCCTGCTCGATATCGCGAACCATCTCCATGGCAAGGGGAGCCATCTTGGTCTCGGTATATCTGGGGGCCGCAGCCCCATCGTTGCCGGCGGAGCCGAAATTGCCTTGTCCGAGAGCAAGCGGGTAGCGCATGCTCCATGGCTGAACCAGGCGCACTAGAGCATCGTAAATGGATGAGTCACCGTGGGGGTGGAACTGCCCCATTACTTCGCCGACGACGCGAGTGCACTTGTTGAAACCCTTGTCCGGCCTATACCCGCCGTCGTACATGGCGTAGATCACACGGCGATGGACGGGCTTGAGACCGTCGCGCACGTCGGGCAAAGCACGTCCGACGATGACGCTCATCGCGTAGTCGAGGTAGGAACGTTGCATCTCGACATTGAGATCGACTTGCTCAATGTTGCCGTGATTGTGTGGTGTTACCTCGTCAGCCATGTCCTCTTGTCCTCGCCTGCAGTGTTGCTCGTCGTCTCGTGGTTGAAGCGCACCCGGCTGGGAGCTTCAATCCAATTGTCTAAATGTCTAAGAACCGCACATCTTTCGCGTTCGTCTGGATGAATGAGCGCCGCGACTCGACGTCTTCACCCATGAGCACCGAGAACACCTCGTCTGCGGCCGCCGCATCGTCCAAGCTCACCCGAAGCAGCGTGCGAGTCTCGGGGTCCATCGTGGTCTCCCACAACTCGCTGTAATCCATCTCGCCAAGGCCCTTGTAACGCTGGATGCCGTTCTCTTTAGGAATGCGCCATCCCTGCGAACGCCCGAGTTCGAGCAGTGCATCGCGTTCCTCGTCCGAATACACGTACTGGTGCTCGTGGTCGATCCATTTGAGCCGGAACAGTGGCGGTTGTGCCAGATATACGTAGCCTTCTTCGATGAGCGGCCTCATGTATCTGAAGAAGAAGGTGAGCAGAAGGGTCCGAATATGCTGACCGTCGACATCGGCATCGGCCATCAAAACGATTTTGTGGTACCGCAACCGCGACGAATCGAATTCTTCGCCGATGCCCGCACCGAAGGCCGTAATCATCGACTGGATCTCCAGATTCTGCAACGCGCGGTCGAGCCTGGCCTTTTCAACGTTCAGGATCTTTCCACGAAGTGGCAGGATCGCCTGTGTCTCCGGGTTGCGCCCCTGCACTGCCGAGCCACCAGCGGAGTCGCCCTCGACGAGGAAAATTTCGCAAATCTCTGCGTTACGGCTTGAGCAGTCCTTGAGCTTGCCTGGCATGCCCCCCGACTCGAGAACATTCTTACGCCTGGTTGCCTCACGGGCCTTGCGCGCCGCGAGACGTGCCTGGTTCGCCTGCATCGCCTTACGGATGACGTCTCTTGCCTGGGCAGGATTGCGGTCGAGCCAATCGCCGAGTTGCTCGCCGGTCACTTTCTGCACGAAGGCCTTAGCCTCGGTATTGCCGAGTTTGGTCTTCGTCTGACCTTCGAACTGTGGTTCGGATAGCTTGACCGAAACCACGGCAGTCAGCCCCTCGCGCACATCCTCACCGGAGAAATTTTCGTCTTTCTCCTTGAGCATCCCTTTTTCGCGCGCGTAACGGTTGATCAACGTCGTCAGAGCGGCACGGAACCCCTCTTCGTGGGTGCCACCCTCATGCGTATTGATCGTATTGGCGTAGGTGTGGAGGCTTTCGGTGTATGCGGTTGTCCACTGCATGGCCACCTCTACCTGAATGTGCTTCACTGTGTCTTCAGCCTCGAAGTCGATG
Source organism: Actinomycetales bacterium (assembly GCA_015654475.1). GTDB lineage: Bacteria > Actinomycetota > Actinomycetes > Actinomycetales > Microbacteriaceae > UBA3913. Next base: position 89,784 of record JAATGV010000012.1, on the reverse strand, counting down.
ATGTCAGCGTTGACAACCTCGGAATTCTTAGCCGAGTTGAGAAACTTGACGTAGTCAACGAGGCCGTTCGCATAGTTATACGTGACGGTCTTAAAACCTTCACCCTCGTAATCCGTATCAGTCTCGTCGATGAGCGTGATGGATAGGCCCTTGTTGAGGAACGCCATCTGCTGGAATCTCTGGCGCAACGTTTCGAAGTCGAACACGACGGTCTCGAACGTCTCGGTGCTCGGCCAGAAGGTGACCTGAGTCCCCGTCTCATCAGACGGTTCGCCTTGTTCGATCGGCGCAAGGGGAACACCGTCGGCGAAATTCTGCCGCCACACGAACCCCTTGACGCGAACTTCGACCTCAAGCCGTGAGGACAACGCATTCACAACCGAGATCCCTACGCCGTGCAGACCGCCGGAAACGGCGTATCCACCACCACCGAACTTGCCGCCAGCATGCAATACCGTAAGCACGGTCTCGAGCGCCGACTTGCCGGTTTGATGTTGGATGTCCACTGGGATCCCGCGCCCGTTGTCGATAACACGCACGCCGCCGTCCGCCAGCATTGTGATCACGATTGTGTCGCAGTAGCCGGCGAGCGCTTCATCGACCGAGTTGTCGACTACCTCGTAAACGAGGTGGTGAAGGCCACGGGGACCTGTCGAGCCGATATACATTCCCGGCCGTTTCCGAACCGCCTCAAGCCCCTCTAAAACTGTGATTGCGCTGGCGTCGTAAACAACGGGCTCGTCTGACATGTGTGTGTTGGGCTCCTCGAATCTCACGGGCCAACCACGCAACGCAATGCCTGCATCGTCCATGAATATTGCCCGACTGCCAGTCTACCAAATGGAACGGACTAATGGGGTCATTTTTGGCCTGTGAGGCCCGGAAAGGCAGATTGGCGACGGTTTTGCCTTGTCAACCGTAAGTATCGCGCGGGCCCCGCCCTGGAACAGACCTAGGGCCCCTTTTCCAACTAGGGACGTCCGGTCCTCGAAACCGTATATCCGCGATCTCCAATTCTGGATAGGAGTCGCGCAGCGTTCCCTCAATTGTGCTTCGCATCATTTTCAATGTGCTCGCCCAAGCGGTCGATGCGCATCGGATGGTGAGGACAGGGCCGTCGAACACCGGCCAGCTGTGCTCAGCAACGCTTGGCCCGACAATATCCATCCACTGATTCGCTATCAGAGCTCGGGTGAGCTCTGTGCTCCACCCCAGCTGCGTCGCGAGGCCGCTCACCGCGTGAGATATTGCCAATGGATCGCGCCCGGAGTCGTAAGCCTGAGACTTTTCTTGTTGCTGAGGCCGGCGCCTGCCGCGATAGACACGACGAAATGTCAGATACAAGACAGTCGATTCGGGCACACCTCGATCAGCCACGCTCAATCACCACCAACCACGCCACCGCGAACACGAATTCTTCTTCCACCAGCTAACTCTGGCAGTTCTTCTTCGACCGCCGCAGTGATCAAGACCTGCTCAAAGTCGGAAACCAGGAGAGCAAGCCTGCTGCGTCGATCCTTATCCAGTTCGGCGAAAACATCGTCGAGCATAACGATCGGATCGCCGACGCGCGACGATTCCCGGACCAGGCGCGCAGAGGCCAGCCTCAAAGAGAGGGCGAAAGACCAGGACTCACCGTGACTGGCATGCTGCTTCACCACAAGAGTAGACAGCGATAGGACTAACTCGTCACGATGGGGTCCGACAAGCGTCATGCCACGATCGATCTCGTTGGCCCGACCGGCGAAAAGCAACTCCCTGAACACCTGAGTCGTCTCATCAGGCGTTGCAAGAACGGGGACCGTCGTCTCCATTCCGATGTCAACCACCTCTTCGGTGCCTGCGATCTCGTGGTACGCCGCGGCGACATAAGTGCGAAGAGCATCAACCGTATCGCGGCGGCGATGCAAGATTGCGGCGCCGAATCGAGCGAGCTGCTCATCCCAGTCGCCGAGAGTGCTGAGATTCTCCCCGGAAACCCCACGGTTCCGGGCCGACTTGAGTAGAGAGTTACGCTGCTTCAGCACTCGTTCATAGTTGGCGAACTGATCAGAGAACGCAGGCCTCAACTGCACAGAAAGCTCATTGAGAAATGTGCGCCGATCGCTCGGATCCCCCGACACTAGGGCCAGATCTCGCGGTGAAAACAGCGTAAGCGGAAACTGCCCGGCAATTGCGCGACGCTTGACTGGGTTGCTGTTCAGCTCCACACGATTGGAACCAGTCGCTTGCAGCGCGATATCGACCACCGAACGCCTTCCTTCTGTGCGGAAGGTGGCAGAAATTCTGGCCTCTGTCCTACCCGATTTCACCAAAGCGGAATCGCTCGACACACGATGTGACTGCAACGTTGCCGCATACCCGATCGCCTCGAGCAGATTGGTCTTGCCCTGGCCGTTCGGCCCAACGAAAATGGTTATCCCTGGACCGAGCACAACGTTTGCACCGGCGATATTGCGGTAGTTGGTGAGCGTGAGTTCCTGCAAGTACACAGGCTTGCAACCTAGCGGAGCAACAGATTGGGTTGCAGTAGGTATTTGTAGTTGTCGTCCGATACCTGGTCTTTGGCAAGCTGGCCAGTAATCAGCACCGGACCCGGCTTGTTCGGATTGTCGGTTGTAGTGAAACCCAGCTTCGCGTACTCAGTATGAACGTGCGACAACGCATCGATAAGAAGTTGGGGCTTCATGGAGACCACAACGTCGTCCTTGCTCAGGAAGGCCTCGACTTGTTCGTTGGCTTGAGCTTGGTCGGATCCGACGGCCTCAAGCAACAGACCATCAAGTGAGAACGTGAAACGCAACGGCGACTCGCGATCCAGGACAAGACCGACGCGGCGTGATGCATCGATCAAATCCGTTGTCTTCACAACAGCGAAGTTCGGCACGCTTTCTGGCAGCAACCTGGTTACTGGCGGGAAGTTGCCTTTTATCAGCAGTGTGGTCACTCGCTTACCGCCGGCTTGGAAGGCAACCATGTCATGATCGGTTCCGTTGGTGATCGCAATAGAAACAACACCCTGATTGCTGAAAGTCTTTGCGACCTCACCGATAGTGCGCGCTGGGATAAGTGCGCTGATCTCCTGGGTGTCCGACGCGTTGGTCCATGGCACCGTTCGTAGTGCGACGCGGTACCTATCAGTGGCGACAAGCGTGAGTGAGTCGCCAGACACAGTGAGTTCGACGCCAGTGAGAACGGGGGTGACATCGTCGCGGGATGCCGCAATGGCCACCTGCGTCACTGCGGTGGCAAATTCTTCGGCATCGATCTCGCCCGACCAGGTCTCGACTGTCGGAAGTTTCGGATACTCGTCAACAGGCATCGTGTAAACGACAAAAGTCGATTGCCCCGAGGTAATGGTCAGAGTCGAGTCATTGGTCTCAAGGGTGACGTCCTCATGAGGCAACCGGTGCGAGATGTCGGAAAGCAGTCGAGCTGAAACGAGAACTTCTCCGGCAGTCGCTACTTCTGCTGGAACGGATGTTTGGGCAGAGACCTCGTAGTCGAACGTCGACAGTGTCAACGTTTGCCCCGACGCATCGAGAAGAACCCCACTCAGGATTGGAAGGGTCGTGCGCTGCGGCAGGAGCTTGACCACAAAGGACACAGCGTCACTGAGCAGATCGCGATTCACATGAAGTTTCACGGTGGCCTCGACTTCCTTGACTATCAAGTCAATATTGGCACACGGATCGAACCGCTCGGCTCCCTTGCTCCGAGCGGATGGTGATAATCGTGTGTTTTCTTTAAGTTCTCTACTCTTCTTCTTAACGGTTGTGGAGAGTGTTGGTGTTTTTGCTGTGGTCTTGATTCATCTAGGAACTACATCTTTGTAAGTTGTGTGCTGAGTGGTGAAAGATCGTGAATCAAGAGTCACGCCGGTTCTTGGTTCGGTACGGTTCTTCACAAGTGGGTGGTGACTTATCCACAGGCTCTGCGGCGATTCCCACAGATCTTGCGAGGGGTGTGGAATTTACTGTTGACTGTTCTTCAGTTGGGCGCTCAGTTCGGTGACTTCGTTGTATACCGAGACGCTTTCAGACATCAGAGTCGTGATCTTTTTGTTGGCATAGAGCACCGTCGAGTGATCTCTGTTGCCGAATATGCTTGCGATCTTCGGCAGTGAAAGGTCGGTGAGTTCGCGGCACAGGTACATCGCCACGTGACGTGCTATTGCAAATTGCTGCGCACGTGACGAGCCACGCAGGTCGTCGACTGTGACCGAGTAGTACTTTGCGACTGTGCTGAGGATTTCACTTGGTGCGATGTGGCTGCCGTCATTGAGCGGAATGAGATCTTTGAGTGCGGTCTGCGCTAGGTCGAGGGTGATGGGCTGTTTGGTAAGACTGCCGTAGGCGGTGATCTTCAGCAGTGTTCCTTCGAGTTCACGGACATTGTTCGAGATGCGCGAACCGATGAACTCGAGCACCTCGCTCGGTATGTTGAGACGATCCGACTGGGCCTTGGTGCGCAGTATTGCGATGCGCGTCGCGAGGTCGGGTGCCTGGACATCCGTGGTGAGGCCCCATTCGAATCGCGAGGTCATTCTCTCTTCGAAACGGACGAGTTTTCTTGGCGCGACATCACTCGTCACCACAACTTGCTTGTTGTGCTCGTACAGCGTGTTGAAGGTATGGAAAAAGGCCTCTTGGGTCTCTTGAGCCCGCTGCAGGAACTGAATATCGTCGACGAGGAGGATGTCCACGTCACGGTAACGCGCCATGAATGAGGCCTGTTCGTTCGACCGGATCGCGTTGATGAAGTCGTTGGTGAATTCTTCCGAACTGACGTACCTGATGCGGATCCCGGGGGAGAGGTGAAGCGCATAGTGGCCGATGGCGTGGAGCAAGTGGGTCTTGCCAAGACCAGAACTGCCATATATGAAGAGCGGGTTGTATGCCATGGCAGGAGCCTCGGCCACGGCGAAGGCTGCGGCGTGAGCAAGCCTGTTGGACGGGCCTACGACAAAACTGTCGAATGTGTATTTGGGATTCAACCGCGGCGGAGTAGAGGACTGAACCGAGATCGCCGCCCGCGGGGCAGGTGCGTCGTCGGCTTCGGGTTGCTCGTTCGGAGTCGCGTCGATGATGGCATCCGGATTGACCACTACCGCGAAATTGGCCACCTCGTCGGTATGCAGCATTGCAAGAGCGTTCAGGATGCTGATACGGAGATTGAGCTCCAGCTTTTTGCGGGTGAGTTCTTCGCGGACCTCAAGGTACAACGTGTCACCGAGCACACCCTTCGGGGTTGCATTCTCAGCGAATCCGAGCAACTGCGGAGTCACGTGGTGATCGGCGGAAAGCTTACTTAGGACCGCGTCCCAAAGCAGGTCGACAGTATCGGCATTTTCTGGCATTGGCGATCCCTCTCTCACTCAATTATCCACAGATTTCTCCACACCCCCCACGGCGCCCATGGAAACCGTTCTCGAGACATTCCGCCCCCGTAAGATACTGGGAGCAAAGGTACTCACACGCAGCATCGAAAGCAAATGGTATTTTGTGAGGGTGGCGTGTCAATTCCGCGTCATCGGGGTTGGTGGTGTAGCTGGCCGACCAAGTTGTCGGCTTGACCCGGGCTAGCGAGTCCGTGTAGTTTTAATCGGTTACTCGTGACACTGCGTAGAACTCGACTGCGAGTCGAGAACACTTTTGGAGAAAAATTATGACCAAGCGTACTTTCCAGCCGAACAACCGCCGCCGCGCCAAAAACCATGGTTTCCGCGCCCGTATGCGCACGCGCTCGGGACGCAGCATCATCTCGGCACGTCGTAGCAAGGGCCGCACCGAGCTCTCTGCGTAACCAGCACCGTGCTCCCGGCTTCACATCGTTTGCATACCAGTGCTGAGATTCGAAGTGTTGCTCGTTCGGGGCGCAGGTTCGTCGGCCGTGACGTCATTCTGCATATCAAGTACGATCGCACGAGTCAGCGGGCACCGCGGGCATGCGTGATCGTCAGCAAGGCTGTTGGTAATGCTGTCGTGCGCAATGTTGTGCGTCGTCGCCTCCGGGAATCGATGCGCACGGTGATCGCTGGACTGCCGACCGGAGTCGACATCGTTGTTCGAGCTCGGGAATCCGCAAGCGCATCAAGTTTCCACTCACTTGTGAGTCAGGTCAATCAGTTGTTGGTTCAGTGGTCCGCACATGAAGGTCAGAAGGTGACTCAGTGATTAACGCATTGCTGCTGTTGCCGCGCAATCTGCTCATCTCAGTGCTGAAGCTGTACAGGCTTCTCGTCTCCCCCCTTTATGGCCAGGTATGCCGCTACTACCCGAGTTGTTCGGCATACGCGCTCGAGGCTGTCACAACTCATGGGGCGATCAAAGGTTTTGGTTTATCCGTGTGGCGCGTGCTTCGTTGCAACCCCTGGAGTCGTGGTGGCGTTGACGACGTGCCGGCACCTCTCCACCGGCACACGGTAATTGACAAGCACGGGTTCGTGCACGCTGATCCTTCCCTGAAAGGGTAGTTATATGGATATCTTCGCCCTCGTGATGTGGCCCATCAAGTTCGCGATCGAGGTCGTTCTCGTGTCGTGGCACTGGGTGTTCACGCAGCTTGGCCTTCCTGCCGACGGAGGTGTCGGATGGGTGCTTTCAGTAGTCGGGCTCGTTGTAGTGGTGCGCTCCGCGATGATTCCTCTGATGGTTCGGCAGATCAAGTCGCAGCGCATGATGATGGAGCTGGCCCCTGAACTGAAGAAGCTTCAGGCCAAGTACAAGGGTAAGACCGATCGTTACTCGCGTGAGCAGATGTCGCGTGAGCAGATGGAGCTGTATAAGAATCGCGGAACGAGTCCATTCGCTTCCTGTCTGCCGCTGCTTGTGCAGATGCCGATCTTCTTCGGCCTGTATACAGTGCTCAACGAGGCGGGCAAGGGCCTTGCTGGCGTGGGGCTTTTGTCAGAAACGATGGCAAAGGGATTCGCCAACGCGACGCTTTTCGGCGCACGACTGAGTGACACCTTGAGCGCACAGTTCTCGTCCGCTGATCCAAACGTCGCAGTGATCATTGTGGCTACGATCCTCGTTGCGTTGATGGTTGGCTCGCAGTTCTTTACCCAGCTTCAGATCATGGGCAAGAACATCTCGCCAGAGACCAAGGCCTCGCCCATGTTCAAACAGCAGCGAATGGTCTTGTATTTTCTCCCCTTCGTGATGGTTTTCAGTGGTGTGGCCTTCCCCCTTGGTGTGGTTTTCTACTGGTTCGTATCGAACTTCTGGACGATGGTTCAGCAATACGTCGTCATCCGCAATATGCCGAATCCTGGTTCGGACGCGGATATCGCTCGCATCGAACGCCTTCGGCGCAAGGGCAAACTCGTCGAGCCGGAAGCCATTGCCGCCGAGGTGAGCGCGGCGCCGGTATCTCGTCAGCGGCAGCAGCCGGTCAGTAAGAAGCGAAAGGCATCCGCAACCAAGCCGGCCAATGCTGCCGGCAAGCCGAGCACGTCGCAAAGCAAGACGGGTGCGTCGGCAGCGAAGCCTGCTGCTTCACCGAATAAGCCGACCGGCAGCGGATCGACGCAGAATTCGGCTCAGGGCGGATCCGGTCAGAATCCCAAGAAGAAGGGCAAGTAAGTGTCTGAAGAACTGTCCATTGACGTGGCGGAGGTAGATGACGTGGTTGCCACTTCGCCTCAAGCAGAGGCTCCAGAAGTGACGGTCACGGAGTTGGAAGAAGAGGGCGAAGTCGCTGCAGACTACGTCGAGGAGCTTCTCGACATTTGTGATCTCGATGGCGATATTGATATCGATGTCCGCGATGGGCGGTCGTATATTTCTGTGGCTTCTCAGGAGGGCGAGGCTAATCTGGCCGCGCTCGGTTCACCCCAGGCTGTGGCGGCACTACAAGAGTTGACGCGACTGGCGGTTCAGGCGAAGACCGGGCGCTTCAGTCGTCTCATTCTGGATGTTCAGAATTCGCGGGAACGCCGGGAGGCCGAGCTTCGTGAGCTTGTAGAGAATGCTGTGGCTCGGATCGACGCTGGAACTGATCGGGTTCCCCTTGCGCCGATGACATCGTATGAGCGCAAAGTAATTCATGATCTTTCAGCCGAGCGCGGGCTCGATTCCGAATCCGAAGGACAAGGCCGAGATCGTCATATTGTACTGTCCCGATCGACGGACTAGTGGGCGGACTGTGGCAATGTTTCACGTGAAACACTCCATGGCGGTCTCATGACATCTGCTGGGGTCGAAGTCGAACCAGCACAGGATTTGGTTCACGGGGAGGCGCTGGGGATTCTTCGCGAGTTCGCGGCAGACCTCGGCGAGTTCGGTGAACTTTTTGGGTTGCTTGGGCCGCGAGAGTACGAACGGCTTTGGACTAGGCACCTTCTTAACAGTGCGGTTGTTGCACCCTTCTTTTCTGGGATGAACAGGATTGCCGACGTGGGGAGTGGCGCGGGCTTGCCTGGCATAGTTCTGGCAGCGATGTTGCCCGATGTGGAGTGCCACCTTATTGAGCCGATGGAACGTCGCGCGCGTTGGTTGAGTGACGAGTCGGCCAGACTTGGGCTCGCCAATGTAGTCGTGCATGCGCGGTCTGCTCAAGAGGCACCCATCAAAGGGAGCTGCGATGGGGTCACATCTCGCGCGGTATCTGCACTGCGCACCCTGATCCCGATGTCGGCTCCATTGGTGAAAGACGGTGGAAGACTGGCCCTTATCAAGGGAAAGTCGGTGTCGACTGAATTGGACGCTGCGCGACAGCAGATCCGTAAGGCTAACCTGGTAGATGTTGAGATTCGGGTGGTTGGGGAAGGTGTCATTCCTGAGGCAACAACGGTACTTCTCGCTACAGTGAAAGGCTGATGTTTCACGTGGAACAATTCCCGTTCGACAACACGACTCCGTTGGCAAACGAGTTGACGCAGAACTCTCAGCGGCGTGCACGACTCGACGCAGCCCACTTTCCACGGCCTCGATCCACCCGCATTTTTACGGTAACCAACCAGAAGGGTGGGGTGGGCAAGACCACGTCGACGGTAAATCTTGCTGCAGCTCTCTCCAAGGCGGGGCTTGCCGTGCTCGTTATCGATCTTGATCCACAGGGAAACGCGACGACCGCGCTAGGAATTGAGAACAGAAACGATCGACTGAGTATCTACGATGCTCTTGTGAACGATGTTCCGCTGGATAAGATCGTCGTTCCCTCCGCTGAGGATGCTCGGCTGTTAAGTGCACCTGCGAACCTCGACCTCGCTGGAGCTGAGATAGAACTGGTCTCTCTTCCTGCTCGAGAACACCGGCTACTGCGCTCCATCGACGCCTACCTCCAAGCTCGAGATGAGCCGATCGACTACATCTTTATCGACTGCCCTCCGAGCCTGGGTCTGCTTACTGTGAATGCGTTCGTTGCCGCACGCGAAGTACTGATTCCGATCCAGTGCGAGTACTACGCGCTGGAGGGGCTGAGCCAGTTGCTCGCGAACATCGATCGCATCAAGCAGCATCTCAACCCAGAGCTCACCCTCAGCACCATTCTTTTGACGATGTACGATTCACGTACTCGGCTCGCCTCCGAAGTGGCGGCACAAGTGCGCGAGCACTTCCCGACACAGACGCTTACGACTGCGATTCCCCGGGCCGTGCGTGTTTCTGAAGCACCGAGTTACGGGCAGAGCGTGATCGCTTATGACCCAGGTTCGACGGGAGCGCTCGCCTACCGGGAGTCGGCACTCGAAATTGCACGGAAAGGTAATTGACGATGGCTACACGCAAGGGCGGACTTGGCCGCGGCATCAGCGCGCTCATCCCCACATCGGAGACTATTGAACCAGCGCGCTCCTCAGGTAGGCAGTCGGTGCCTACCGATGTGTTCTTTGGTGGCACTGCGGCGGCCCCGGCTCCTATTCCGGGTCTCGCGCTGGCCGAGCTTGTTCCCGCAGATATCAGCCCTAACCCGCAGCAGCCGCGCAGTGTGTTCGACGAAAAGGATCTTGCAGAGCTGATCCATTCCGTCAGTGAATTCGGGGTCTTGCAGCCTATTGTGGTTCGTCCTAGGGCTGGCGGTGGCTATGAGCTCATCATGGGGGAGCGTCGGCTGCGGGCAGCGAAAGCGGCCGGGCTCGCGACCATTCCGGCAATCATAAAGAACACTGCAGACGAAGACCTCCTGCGAGACGCCCTCCTTGAGAACTTGCACCGGTCCGATCTGAACCCACTCGAAGAGGCGAGCGCCTACCAACAGCTTCTTGAGGACTTCTCCATTACTCAGGAGCAACTAGCCGACAGAATCGGTCGGTCACGGCCTCAGGTGACGAACACATTGAGGTTATTGAAGCTGCCGACCACGGTTCAGACCAAGGTTGCCGCTGGCGTGTTGACGTCTGGGCATGCGCGGGCGATCCTCGGTGCTGGAGATGCCGCAGCGATGGAGAAGGCGGCAAATAGAGTGGTCAACGAGGGGTTGTCGGTGCGTGCTACTGAGGCCCTGATTGCGAGTGGTTCGACAAAGGAGTCCAAACGTCGCAAACCGGTAGCCGGCAACCAGCGAGGCCGCCTCGCGGAGATAGAGCAGTCACTCGAAGAACGGCTCAATACGAGGGTGCGCATTAGCTTAGGCGCTAAGAAGGGGCAGCTCGTCGTGGATTTCGCGACCATTGCAGACTTGAACAGGATTCTTGGCGAACTCGGGCACGAAGGATACTGAGGGGCGATCAAAATACCCGCACTTCCGCGATCTCGCGAAAGTGCATGTGTCGAAGAGACTCATCCCGCATTGAGTCGGCGCTGGTGTCTGAGTCGATGGTGGTCGTCAGATCATTCCTGCCGCGACGAGTCGGCCGGTGATGGATTCGGCTGCACGGAAAACCCAATGCGCGGCGTCGGTTATGGCCCGGTCTTGTGTTCCAGCTAGGGCAATGAGGCTCTGAGAGGCAACAAAGCCGCTTACATCTGTGTCGATCCGTCCCGCAATCAGAGCGATGGGAATGCCTGCCTCATGAGCCATTTTGGCAACCGTCGCGCAGACCTTGCCCGACTGCGATTGGCGATCGAACTGACCCTCTCCCGTAACCACGAGGTCCGCACTAGCCATCCGCTGTCTTAGCCCGACAAGATCAGCGACCACCTCAGCCCCGGGCGTAAGCTGCGCTCCCCAGGCCAGTAGAGCCGCGCCGGTTCCTCCGGCCGCTCCGGACCCTACAGCGGCCGCATCCACACCGATGAGGCGTGCCCAATGCGCAAGCGCTACGTCGGCGATGCCAATCGCGTCGGAAGGCAACCCCTTCTGTGGCCCGTAGACAGCTGCGGATCCTTGCGCTCCGACAAGCGGGTTGATGACGTCGGTCAGTACCAGCACGCCGTCGGCAGGCGCAGGGCGCAATCTAGAGATGTCTATGGAGCGCACATTCATGAGCCCGCGCAGCCCGGATTCAACGGGGTGTCCAGACGAATCAAGACATTGTGCGCCGAGGGCTTGTAGCATGCCGATCCCGCCATCGGTAGAGGCGCTCGATCCGATGGTGAGGATAAGGCGCGTTGCGCCGGCATCGAGAGCCGCAGCGATGAGTTCACCGAAGCCGAACGTGCCGGCATCCCATGGTGAATGAGCTCCATGCAGCAACTCAATTCCCGATGACTTGGCGAGCTCGATGACGGCCGTGTGGACGTCGGGTGACGCAACTTCACGGATCTCCAACCATTCAGCGTCTACCGGAATGCCAGAGGGACCAGTGACCCGCTTTGTTCTCGTGACCGCGGAAGGGTAGGCCAAACGAATGGCGGAGAGAGTTCCTTCGCCACCATCAGCCATCGGCGCGCAGTCGATCTGGACGTCGGAACAAGCCGATCGCACGCCCGCGGAGATGGCTGCACACACGTCATAAGCGGGCAAGCTTTCCTTGAAGCTGTCTGGGGCGATCAGGATGCGAGTCACATCACTCATTCTGCCGCTTCAACGTACATCCGGTATTGGTGTTGGTCAGCTTGTACGAATGCGCGCGGCACGTGCGCACGAAAACAGAGGGCGCGCAACCGACACTCGTAAGCCCGGATGCACGCCCTCTGTTCAAGGCGCCCGCTCTGTTCAGCTAGCTAAGAGCTCGTCCGCTGAGCTCGGCGTAGTCGCGGCTGAGTTGGACTTCGCCGCAGCGCCGATGTTTTTCGCCGCAACTACGACGGCGCCGGTCACGAGGGTTCCGATGATGACCGCCAACAGGAACAGCCACGGATGACCGATCAGGCCGATGACCCAGATTCCGCCGTGCGGGGCGGTGAGGCTTGCGCCGAAGATTCCGACCAGGCCACCTGTAACAGCCGAACCGATGATGGTGGCTGGCAAGATGCGCAGCGGGTCAGCGGCTGCAAAGGGGATCGCTCCCTCAGAGATGAACGACGCACCAAGCAGCCATGCCGCCTTGCCGTTATCGCGTTCGGCTTTGGAGAACTTGTTCTTCTGAAGCACGGTCGCGAGAGCAATTCCTAGCGGCGGCGTCATGCCGGCGGCCATGACCGCGGCCATGATGACGAGCTGAGGAATCGAGGATGGATCCTGGCCTGACTGCGCCTGCAGGGCCGTGATTCCGGCGTCAAGACCGGTAGTGGCGAACAGGTAGGCGACCTTGTTGACCGGACCACCAAGGTCGAGTCCCATCATCGCGCCGAGCACGAGGCCGAGAATCAGAAGGTTTCCACTACCGAAGGAGCTCAGCCAATCGTTCAGTGCCGTCATCAGAAGCGATACGGGCGCACCAACGACCGTGAACATCAAGAATCCAGTCACAATCGACGCGATAAGTGGGATGATCACAACCGGCTTGAGGGCGTCGATCGCGCGAGGCAACTTGATACGGGCGATCCAGTATGCGGCATAGCCACCGATGAAGCCGGCAGCGATGCCACCGAGGAAGCCTGCGCCGATAGTGACGGCAATCGAGCCACCGACGAAGCCTGGGGCTAGTCCGGGTCGATCAGCGATCGCGTAGGCGATGTAACCTGCCAAGACTGGTACGAGGAACGCGAAGGCGGCTTTGCCGGTCCAGAACGCGAGTGCGCCCCACCAGGTGATGTCACCGAAATTGAAGTTTGCCCAAAGCGTGGGGATATCGTTCAAGCCGTCGATGCTGTAGTGATTCATGACGAGATATCCGCCGAGAAGGAAACCGATGGCGATGAGAATACCGCCGGCAGCAACGAACGGAATCATATACGATACGCCGGTCATCAGCTTGTTCATGATGGACTTGCCTGCGCTGGGCTTTGTTGCGCTCGCCTCGGCGCTTGGTGCGCTCGCAGCGGCTGCGCCAGAGCGCTTTGCTCCGCTCTTCTGCTGCTCCGTCGCTTCAGCGATTGCCTTGGCAACCAGCGCGTCAGCACCTGAGATCGCATCAGATACCGGTACGTCTACGGTGGGCAGACCGGCGAACCGCTCACGATCCTTCACCTGAAGTTCGTGCGCGAAGACGGCCGCATCCGCATCAGCGAGGAAGTCTGCCTCGATAGGCGTGGTACCGGCCGAACCCTGAGTCTCGACCCGGATCTCGACGCCGGCCTTCTTGGCTGCCTCTTCGAGCGCCTCCGCGGCCATGTAGGTGTGTGCAATTCCTGATATGCAGGACGTTACGGCAACAATTTTCATTTGGGTGCTACCTCCGTATTGATGATGGTGGATACGAGCGAATCGCTATCCGCACTGATAAGTGACTCTCTGAATTCGGTATGGATGAGTTTGCGCGCGAGAGAGGCGAGGATCGCGAGGTGTGCCTGATCCTCTCCGTCCGGCGCTGCAATGAGGAAGATCAGCGTTGCGGGGCCGTCGGGTGCACCGAAGTCGACACCGGCGGGAGCGAGGCCGACAGCGACGCTCGGCTCCGTGACGAAAGCTGACCTGCAATGGGGGATTCCGATGCCGCCGGGCAATCCGGTGGACATCTGGGTCTCGCGGGCCGCGACGTCCGCAAGGAATCCGTCGAGGTCGGTGACGCGGCCTGCTGCATAGAGGCGTTCCGCGAGCTGGTGGGTCGCATCCACCTTGTCTGTCGCGCTTAGGCCACGAATAACGAGTTCTGGAAGCACTAGTGGTGTGGTTGTCATGCGGTAAGTTCTCCGATCACGGTTGTTGGCTCTGGGTTGATGATGAGGTTGACGTCGTCGGTGTTGATGACATCAGGTGTTGGCACGACGGTGCCGGGCAGGGTTACCGCGGCGGCTCCCCATGCGACACCAGTGACAAGGCGGGTAGCGAGGTCAGGCGTGTTGATGCTGAGGTATCCGGCGAGTGTCGAATCGCCTGCGCCGACCGTACTTACGGCCGTTCGTGGTGCGGTTCCGGCCCACCACGATGCGTCTTGGGTGACGAGAAGAGCTCCGTGTGAGCCGAGGCTGACGAGAGCGTGTGCCCCTGGGGTGAAAAGAATCGTGCGAACCCCGTCGACGACGTCTCCAACGGTCTTCAGCGGGTGCCCGAGAAGCTCCGTCAGTTCGTCGTCGTTGGGCTTGATCACGGTGGCCACGCCGCTGCGAACCACTGCGGCAAGCGAGTCTCCCGAAATGTCGACCGCGAATGGCACTTTCCGGTCCTGGGCGGCTTTGCCGATAGTGACAAGCCAGCTTTCGTTCAGCCCTGGGGGAAGTGAACCGGCGACGACGAGCCATCGAGGGTGAGTGTCGAGATTGCTTATCACCGCGTCAGTGAGAGCGTTCAGTTCGGCCTCGGAGAGCTGGGGACCACTCTCGTTCACCTTGGTGGTGCCGCGGTCATCGAGGATGGTGATGTTTTGCCGAATCGGCTGTTCGATGGGCACAGGATGCGAATCGACCTGTGCCGCGTCGAGAAGCCGAATCAGTTGGGTTCCATTGACGGAGTCGGAGGGAAACACCGCGCTTGTGGCGACGCCGTTCGCGCTGAGCGCCCGCGACACATTGACGCCCTTGCCTGCGGGATCGCGTCGCACGGTAATGGCGCGGTTGACTTCTCCTACTTCAAGGTGCGCGACGGTGAGTGCGACGTCGATGGATGGATTGGGGGTGACTGTAATGATCATGCGACTTTGACCTCGGGGCCTTCGCTTTCGATGCGGGAAAGGAGCTCGCGATCGACGCCGTCGTCGGTAACGATGGTGTCGACGTCGTCGAGTGATGCCACATGGGCGAAATCGTTGATGCCGAACTTGGTGTGGTCGGCTAGCACAATGACCTGGCGGGCCGACCGGATGATTGCGGTCTTGACTGCCGCCTCTTCGCTGTCGGGGGTACTGAGACCGAACTCTGGGGTTATTCCGTTGATTCCCACGATGCTGTAGTCGACCGTGACCTTGGATATCTGATCCAGTGTTGTGGCCCCGACGGCCGCGAGGGTGCGTTCGCGCACGGTGCCACCGAGAAGATGAAGGGTGATGCCTGGCCTGCCTGCCAAGGCGTGGGCGACCGAAAGGGAGTGGGTGACCACGGTGTATACGCTTCCGACTGGCAACGCGGCGGCAAAGCTCGCCGTCGTGGTGCCCGCATCGATGAGAAGCGTGCCGGTCTCTGGGATGAGCGTGAGTGCGGTCTGAGCGATGGCAAGCTTCTCGGTCGCGTTGCGTTGCAGGCGCTCTTCGACGCGGAGTTCCTCGCTCAGACGCTCGACGGGAATGGCCCCGCCATGCACGCGTCGGATGCTGCCGTGGCGTTCGAGAACGGTCAGGTCGCGTCGAATGGTCTCGGGGGTGACATCGAGTTCGTCGGCGATCGTAGCAACATCGACTCGCCCGTCTTTTCTCGTGCGCGCGAGGATGAGCGTTTGGCGCTCTGGTGCGTACATGAAGACCCCGTTGTCGGTAGATCAAGCTCAAACAAATGTCTGTTTATGTTGTTTTACTACCAAAACGGGGTCCGAGTCAATCGAATCGGGCGAAAAGGAACAAAAAGAGGCGCAAACCCCAGACTATGAGTCGGAGGAATCCTCTGACTTCAGCTTCGTTTCGTCGACCGGAATCCAGTTCTCGTCATTCGGACGAAGCAGAGAGAACGCCACGCCAGCGACTGCGGCGGCCACGACGGGAGCCGCCACGAAAGCGATCCACGATTTTGACTTCTTCTTCGGGGGAGCAACCTTTTCTACCATCACTTCGGCGCGCTCACTCAATGCGCTCTTGGCCTGGGAAGACTTCTCGCTAATGACGTCGAGAGCTGTGGCCAATGCGCTGATAGCGATGGGAACAACATCGCTCACGAAAGCGCTCTTCGCGGCTGTGGCTACCTCTTTCGTGGCCTCAAACCCTCGCTCAACAGCAGGAGGCAACTCCCGGCTGGCCTTCTCGAGCGACTCGCGCAACTCGGTTGCACGACCAAGCAGCTTTGCCTTTGCGGCGGCCGAGGCAGAGCCGGAAAGCTTTCCATACTTCTGAATCAGAGCATCGACGCTCTGCGACAGTTCCTTAACATCGACCTTGTTAACCATGTCAACTCCTCCATAGCGAGTGAAGCATTAGCAAACATCCTACGACGCAAGACCAACAGCCATCTGGGCTTCGGGCAAACTCCCATGCGTCCTGGCGGCCTTGTGCGAGAATGGCACAATGCCAGTATCAACACATACCGCGACCATCCATACCAACCATGGCGATATCAACGTCGAGCTCTACGGGTTCCACGCGCCCAAGACCGTCGAGAACTTCGTCGGACTGTCGACAGGTGAGATCGAGTGGACCGACCCCAAGACAGGTGCTGAAACGAAGGAACCGCTTTACAAAGGTGTCATCTTTCACCGCATCATCCCCGGGTTCATGATTCAGGGCGGCGACCCGCTCGGCACAGGGACCGGCGGCCCAGGTTACAACTTCGACGACGAGATCAACTCAGAGTTGACGTTCGCGCAGCCGTATCTGCTTGCCATGGCCAACGCTGGCCAGCGGATGGGAAGGGGCACGAACGGTTCACAGTTCTTTGTGACGACAGACCCGACCCCATGGCTTCAGGGCAAGCACACCATTTTCGGTGCAGTTGCCGATGACGCGTCGAAAGCGGTCATCGATGAGATTGCCGCAGTGGCCACGGATCAGCGCGACCGTCCGCTCGAAGATGTGGTCATTGAATCCATTTCTGTAACAAAGGCATAGCCTCGATGACGAACCCCTCGGCGTTGACCCGACTCAAGTGGGCGGCGCGTCGGCCCAGTTTTCCCTTGGTCACATGGATCATCATCGTGTTGTGCGTGGTGATCTTCATTGCGCAATTTCTTACGGATAGGTTCGCACCCAGTTTTTCGATCAGCAATCAGTTCGCCTATGCGCCATTTCTGACGAAAACCCAACCGTGGCGGATGCTGACAGCGGTTTTCGTCCACAGCGGGTTGCTGCACATTCTTTTCAACATGTACTCCCTCTACGTGATGGGCATGGTTCTTGAGCCGATGCTGGGGAAGGCGCGGTTCACCGCACTGTTTCTGATCGGCGGCTTTGCCGGCAGCGTGGGAGTCGCTGTGATGGCGACCCCCGGTACCGCAGTAGTAGGCGCTTCGGGCGCGATTTTCGCCATGATGGGCGCTTTCATCGTGATCATGCGCAAGATGGGCATCAACAACCCGCAGTTCCTCATCATCGTTGCGATCAACCTGGTATGGGGATTCTTCTGGAGTGGCATTGCGTGGGAGGCCCATGTTGGGGGTCTCGTCATCGGTCTTGCTCTTGGTGCGGTCTATTCGGCGTATCGTTTTCCCAAGCAACGCGGTCTGTTGTGGGGATCCGTTGGTGCAATTTCGGTTGGTCTGGTCGCGATCACCATAGCTGCATGGATCATCAAGATTCAGCCTTGGCTCGTGGCGCAGGGATACGTACTCTAGCGTCGGGAAGCCCTCCGGCTGGGCGTAAGTTATTCACAGGATTATCCACAGGTGGGGATAAATCACATCGGTGTAATTCGCGGATCAGCTCCGAAAGATTACCGCCACCTGGTAGTCATCAAGAATCCAACCATCGTGATTCCAAAACCGACCAGGATGTTTCCGGCTCCCAAAGCAGGGATCGGCAAGTACAAGCTGCCACTGATGTAATACACGATGATCCAGGCCAGGCCGAGCAGCATCAGACCAAACATGACCGGCTTGAACCAGATCGCGTTCGGCTTCTGCTGAGTCGACGTCGTCTCGACCGGCTTTGCCTTCTTCTTCGCTGAAGGGGGGACGACCGCGTCTGAGTCGTGAGTCTGGTCTTTACGAGATTTAGCCACGTAGACATCTTACAGAACTCGTCCGATGTCAAGACGCCCACGCTATCAACTCACTTCAAGCCTTAAGATAGGAGCACATTCGCATCCACCCATGAAAGGTCGTTATGACGCGCATACTCGTCATCGACAACTACGACAGCTTTGTCTACACGCTCAACGGCTACCTGCGCCAGCTGGGTGCTGAGACCGATGTCATCCGAAATGACTTGTGGAGCGCGGCCGAACTCACTGACCGCATCGGCGAATACGACGGCCTGCTCATTTCGCCAGGCCCAGGAACTCCTGCCGATGCAGGCATCGCGATCGAGGCGGTGGGCATCGCGATCGCCGCAGGGACGCCTTTGCTCGGGGTTTGCCTCGGGCACCAGGCCATCGCCGAAGCCCTCGGAGGGGTGGTCGACGTCGCACCCGAGCTCATGCACGGCAAGACGTCGCTCATCGATCACGACGATTCGACACTCTTCGCCGGGGTTCCGCATCCATTTACCGGAACACGGTACCACTCGCTCGCAGTTGTGGACGGCACAGTTCCTGATGTGCTCAAAGTCACGGCACGTACACAAGGTGCCGGGGTGATCATGGGGATAGAGCACACGTCGGCCCCCGTATTCGGAGTGCAGTTTCACCCCGAGTCGGTGCTCACTCAAGGTGGATACCGGATGATCGGCAATTGGCTCGAAGTTGCGGGCCTCGCTGGTTCGGCCGCAGCCTCAACAACGCTTACGCCAGTCGTCGCCGCCTAAGACCACGGGTGGCGCCGGCGGTTCAGTCTGTGTTCGCGCCTGAAGATGGACTGCTTTCGCAAGCCGTCGGATCCACGAGGTTGTAGACCAGCGTCACCGTGGTGGAGGTGGTGACTTTGCCCCGTCTGGGAGATTGCTTCACTACCTCACCGTCGGCACCATTGCAGATATACAGAGGTTGCGCATTCACGCTGAGGCCCAAATCCTCGAGGGTCTTTCGGGCATCTGAAATCGAATCCCCCGTCACATCCGAGATCTTGATCTTGCCTGACGCCACGACAAGGGCAACCGACGAGCCCACATCCACCGATGTAGAGGACTTGGGAGTGGATGAGATCACGGTTCCCTCAGAATAATCGGCGTCGTCTTCCGTCGAAACCTCCCCGACTGTGAGCCCAAGGTCGGTAATGCGCGTCCGCGCAGTCTCCAGGCTCAAACCCGTCAGGTTCGGCACCGAAACCTCTGCAGGCCCGGTCGACACGATCACCGTGACGCTCGTGTTCTTCAACACACTCGATCCGGCGACAGGATCGGTCTCGATGACACGATTGGCGTCAACGGTAGCGCTCTCTTGCTCTTCGGTGACGACCGTGAGACCGAGGGCTTCAAGTGTTGCGCGTGCATCGCCGACCTCAGCTCCCGAAAGATCAGCAATCTCTACTCGATTGTCGGTCGGAGCGACTGACGAGCCGAGGTTGAGAAACCAGATAAGAGACAAAGCGGCAGCCAGACCGAGCACAATCACGGCGATCCACGGCAGAAGCTTGCGAGTCTTGCTCTCGGCTTTCGGGGCAGAGGTTGCCACGGTGTTCGGCGCCGACTCGACCAGCGCATCGAACCCGAGTTCCTTGATGGCCGATGGTGCTGGGCTGGCGGTGGCCTCGGTTGGAGCAGCCTCGGGATGCGTTGCTGCAAGCAGGTGAGCATTCCGCGGTTCGCGGCCCGAGACCGCGTACAACAAGTCATCAGAAAAATTCCGTGCCGTCGTGTACCGGGCATCTTTCGACTTTGCCAGTGCAGTAAGGACCACGAGCGACAAACGAGCGCTGATCTCCGGGTTGAGTTCTGTCGGAGCAACGGGAACGGTATTGACGTGCTGGTATGCGACGGCGGTCGGAGAATCCCCATGGAACGGTGGCTGCCCGGTGAGCATCTCGTAAAGCATGACGCCTGCCGAATACAGATCCGACCGCGAGTCGACCGATTCGCCCTTAGCCTGTTCCGGTGAAAAATAGGTGGCTGTGCCCATGACATGAGCAGACATCGCGACTGTTGCCGAAGAATCGGCAACAGCCTTGGCGACGCCGAAATCCATCACCTTGACGAACCCCGACACTGACACCATCACGTTGCCCGGCTTGATATCGCGGTGAACCAGGCCCGACGCGTGAGCGTATTCCAGTGCGGCCAGCACATCGGTGATGATACGAACTGAGTCGTTTTGAGTAAGGGCACCTGAGCGGATGAAGTCTTTGACCGTCTTGCCCTCGACGTACTCCATCACAATGTAGGGAACGATCGCCGGATTGCCAGACCCGTCGACCGTCTCGTCCTCACCCGTGTCGTAAGTTCGCACAATATTAGGGTGGTTCATGCGAGCCGCAGACTGCGCCTCCTGGCGAAACCGTCGCCGAAAACCCTCATCCTCCGTAAGTTGACTACGCAAGATCTTGATCGCAACCGTGCGCCCTAGCCGTGTGTCCGTACCGAGGTATACGTCCCCCATACCGCCGCGTCCGATGAGCTTGCCGACACGGTAGCGGCTCCCTAGGAGGCGGGGTTCATCATTCACGAGGCCTACTTTATCGACAAACAGCGAAGCTGTACGAGTGTGTCATTGTTGCGGTGTTGGGGATGCTGTCGGTGTTGGGGTCGGTGTTGGGGTCGGGGACGCACCACTTGAGATGACAAGAGTTACGGTTGACCCCAGCTCTACCTTGGCCCCCACTCCCGGATCAGACGAAATCACGGAACCAGATGGGATTGTGTCGCTGAACTGGGTTGTGGAACTGATGGCGACATTGAGTCCGGCGTTCCTCAACTGCTTGGTGGCATCACTCTGCGTGAGATTGACCAGGTTCGGCAAGGTCACTGTAGTCACCGCGACATCGTCGTAAACCGTGATGGTAATGCGACGAGAGAACTCGACCGTTCCTGTCGGGGAGATCGACTCCACCTGGCCGACCTGATCCTCATCGTTGGCAGCAGATCCAGTCGTAATCCTGGTGTTGAGGAAACCCATTCCGTTCAGGTAGGCCTCGGCCTCAGCCCCGGACATATTGTCGAAGGCCGACTGGTCAATTGTTGCCGTCGTCGGGGTGCTCGACGACGGCGGAGCTGACGACGATGAGGCCGGAGCCGACGAAGACGTGGAGGGGCTCGTTGATGCCGACGGCGCCGTCGAACCCGACTGCGCCAGCAGAGCAAAAATGGTTCCGGCCACAATGAGCAGCAGCAGTACGACGAGAACGATCAGCGGCCACAGCCAGGGGCTACGCTTCTTCGGCTGCTCCTCTTCTTCTTCAGCTTCGGCAACGGGTGCTGCCGAAGTAGTGGGGATCAGAGTCGTTGCTTGCGTGTCCGCCGCGGTAGTCAGAAGCTGCGTGGCATCAGAGATCCCGCCGGGTCGAATTTGTGGGACGGCCCGAATGGCCGTGGCCAGGTCATTGTGCCGCAGTGCCTCCGCAGCGATGGAAAGATCGGTTGCCGACGCAGGGCGATCAGCGGGATTCTTGGCGATGCAGGCCATCACGAGCGATCGTACGCTCGCCGGAATGGAGAGCGGAAGATCCGGTGGAGTCTCATTGATTTGCGCCATCGCGATGGCAACCTGGCTTTCACCAGAGAACGGCCGACGCCCGGCAAGCGCCTCATAAGCAACGATGCCAAGCGAGTAAATGTCCGTGGCCGGGGATGCAGGATGGCCGCTCGCCTGCTCGGGAGACAAGTACTGGACTGTGCCCATCACCTGCCCCGTCGCGGTCAAGGGAACCTGGTCGGCAATGCGCGCGATGCCGAAGTCGGTGATTTTGACTCGGCCATCTGGAGTGATCAACAAGTTGCCAGGCTTGACGTCCCTATGCACAAGACCCACCTTGTGAGCGGCAGCAAGCGCGGCAGCGGTTTGCGCGACGATATCGAGCACCTGGTCGGTCGACAGGGCCTCCGTTGACTCGATCAAGGCTGATAGCGGTTGACCCGGCACCATCTCCATAACGAGGTAGGCGGAGCCCTCCTCCTCGCCGTAGTCGTACACGCTGGCAATGCCCTCGTGGTTGACGAGTGCTGCATGCCGTGCTTCAGCTCGGAAGCGTTCGAGGAAACCTGGATCGCCGAGATACTCGTCTTTCAAGATCTTCAGTGCGACCTCGCGGCCGATAACGAGATCTACCGCACGCCACACCTCTCCCATGCCACCGATAGCAATTCGAGAACTGAGCTGGTAGCGACCGCCGAAAGTCATTCCGCTTGAGGGCCTCATTTGTTAAGTACCGCCTCCATTACCTTCTTTGCAATCGGAGCAGCAACCACGTTGGAGTCCAATTCCTGATTTTCAACAAATACAGCCACAGCAACCTTCGGGTTGTCGGCGGGGGCGAAGCCAGTAAACGACAGGGTGTACTTGTTATCGACACCTGTCTCGGCCGTACCAGTTTTGCCCGCAACGCTGACACCATCAATCTTCGCACCCGAGGCATAGCCGTGGGCCACGTTATTAACCATCATTGTGGTTAAGGTTTTGGAGACATCCGCAGTGATCGGGTCGGCGAAGGTGGTCGGAGTGAAATCTTGCAAAGAGTCGAGCGTGCTGGAACGAATCTGTTTAACCACGTTTGGCGTCATCTCAACCCCGCCGTTGGCAATGGATGCCGAAATCATGGCCATCTGCAGTGGAGACACTCGAACGTCGTACTGACCGAAAGACGAAAGCATGAGCTGCGCGTCATCCATCCCCGTCGGGAAAATGCTCGCGGTGGATGTCATGGGAATGTCGACAGTCTGGCCGAATCCAAACGAGTTCGCAGTAGCTTGAAGCTTCTCCTGGCCGAGGGCTAGCCCCAGCTCGGCCATCGGGATGTTGCACGAATACTGAAGAGCCTGCGTGAGGGTGACCGTTGACGACGAAATGCCACCACACTTGCCCTTTGTTGAGTTCTGGATGCTGCTCGTCGAATTAGGCAACGTGAGGGTGGCTGGGTTCGCCAACTTCGAGTCGGCGGTGTATCCGTTCGCGAGGGCGGCGGCGGCCACAACCAGCTTGAATGTCGACCCTGGCGTGTACAGGTCACCGCCGATAGCCCGGTTGAAAAGTGGGTTGCTCGAGTCGTTCAGCAGCTTGTTGTATGCGCTGAGCACATCGGTCGTGTCGTGAGAGGCGAGAGTGTTCGGATCATAACCGGGTTTGGAAACCATGGCGATGATCGCACCGGTAGTTGGATCGAGGGCAACGATCGCGCCCTTCTTATTGCCGAGGGCATCCCAGGCGGCCTTCTGCACTTTTGCATCGATAGTGAGAGTGACCGACGCGCCCTGAGCCTTCTCACCCGTGATGAGGTTGTGGAACTGGGTAAAGAACTGGGAATCCGTCGTTCCGGTGAGGTAATCGTTGAGCGCACTCTCAAGACCGGACATCCCCTGATTAAGGGTGAAATACCCCGTCAATGCCGAATACATCTGCGGCGAACTGTATTCGCGGAGATAATGCCACTCATCGTCAACCGGCGTCGACTTCGCGATCGACTCCTTCCCGACAATGATGGCGCCCCGTTGGGCCGAGAAGCTTGCGTACAAGGTGCGCACATTTCGAGAGTCCGCGTTCAGGCTCGGCGCTGCAAACACCTGTAGTACCGTCGTCGAGGTGAACAAGGCGGCAAAGAGAATGACGACGAAGATAGTGACGCGTCGCAGTGGACGGTTCATGGCTTCGCCACCTCGCGTGGTTCGGTTCGGACCGAGTCGGATATTCGCAACAGGATAGCGATAATGATCCAGTTCGCCAACAGACTGGACCCCCCCGCCGCGAGTAATGGTGTGGTGAGGCCGGTCAAGGGGATCACACGAGTCACACCACCGATGACGATGAAGCACTGCAGGCCGATCACGAACGAGAGCCCCGTGGCAAGCAGCCGCCCAAAATCATCCTGACCCGTAAACCCGATCCTCAGTCCGCGGCTCACCAGAATCAAGTACAGGCACAGCAACGCGAACAGGCCTATCAATCCCAGTTCTTCGCCGATTCCAGAAAAAATGAAGTCGTTCTCCACCTTCGGAGTGCGATCAGGGCTGCCCCGGCCAAGCCCGGTGCCGACCAAGCCACCCGAGCTCAGGCCGAACAGGCCCTGCACAAGCTGATAGCTGCCACCATAGACGGCCTCGTAGCGGCTCTGGTCAAATGGGTTGAGCCAGCCATCGATGCGATCGTTCACATAGCTGAATATTCGAGAAGCCACATATGCGCCGACGGCAAAAAGCCCGAAGCCTATTACTATCCAACTCGACCGGCCTGTTGCCACATAAATCATGACAAGGAAGAGCCCGAAATAGAGCAATGAGGTACCCAGATCTCGCTGTACAACGAGAATCAGCATGCACACGGCCCAGAACACGAGAATTGGGCCCGAATCCCGAAGCCGAGGAAAAGTGAATCCGAGCACCTTCTTGCCCACGACTGACAAAGAATCCCGGTGGGTGACCAAGTAGCCGGAGAAAAAGATGGCAAGGGCGATCTTCGCGAACTCGCCCGGCTGCAGCGTGAACGAACCGATGGCGATCCACAGACGAGCGCCACTGACCTCCACGCCCACAAACGGGAGCATCGGCAACAGAAGCAGCACAATGGCGACGAGGCCGAATATGTAGGTGTAACGCTGAAGGGACCGATGATTCTTCACCACAATAAGAACAACCGCAGCACACAGCAGGGCCAAGGCAGTCCACACGATCTGACGCATGCTGAGAGAATCCCAGCCGCTGCTTCCAGCCAAGATATCGAGCCGGTAGAGGAAAGCGATGCTAATGCCATTGATCAGCGTGCCGACCGGCAGAAGAATCGGGTCGGCGTTGGCGGCCACGATGCGAAGCACAATATGGAATCCGATCACGAGCGCGGCAATCGGGGCAGTGAGAAACAGAAGCTGCACCTGCACAGATCCAGTTGCGCCAAGCTCCACCATCACGATCGCAAACGCGACGATCAGAAACGCAAGAAGCAGCAAGCGAGCCTCGACGTTGCGGGCCCGAGTCCGAATGCGGGGGGTGTCCGTGACAGCCACTCGAACGGCAGTGGTGTCAGTGAGTTCAGACGTAGTGGTGCGCCAGTCGGAAGGATCACTCATTCGTGGTCACCTCCAGCGCCAGCTCTTCAACTTTCGTCTCCGCTTCGGAAAGCGAGCCGAAAGCGATATTCGCATCAACGGCAACGCGCGAGTCGTAAGGGAGATCATCGAGATTGACCTGGGGAAGATTGAGCCCCTCCACCTCGTGGTGCAACGTAATCGGGCCGATATCCTGGCTGATTCCCTGAAACACGACCACCTGGCCATCGGATGTTCCCACAAAATACTGAGTCTGTGTCCAAGAGTATGCAAGAAAACCGCCAACCACCACAATGCCGGCGACAAGTACGGTGAGCACTGTCGCGGCAATGCGGCGCCGACGCGCGCGCACTCTGTCTTCGTTGATGATCGACTCGAGGTAATCGCTCGTTGCCGACTCATATTGTGTCGGCTCGAACCTGCGGCTGCGAATTGAAGACATTCGCAAGTTTGCAAGCCGACCTGGCTGCGGCTCAGCAGCCTTCGACACAACCGGCTCAAAGGCGAGAGGGTTGTCGGCGGCGCCGACAAGGCGAGGACTTGGACGAGTCGCCTCATTGACGAGCGAATCCAGCAGGAGGAGAGTGACGTTGTCGGGTGCCCCGTTGTCGAGTGCTGCCTGGAGCAGGCGGTTGGCAGCGCGGTCGCGATTCGGCGTCTTCGTGAGGATGTCGACAAGCTGTTTTTCAGGCACAACGCCGGAAAGGCCATCCGAGCAGATCAACCACCGATCCCCAGGACGGGCCTCAATGATGGCCACATCAATGTCGGGAGCCAGATCCACGTCTCCCAGGACACGCATCACCACATTCCTTCGTGGATGGACTGCTGCCTCTTCCGGCGTGATGCGACCAGAATCAACGAGCTTCTGAACGAAAGTGTGGTCTTTGGTGACCTGGGTGAGTTCTTTGTTGCGCCACACATAAATTCGTGAGTCGCCGATATGAGCCATTGCGAGCTTGTTGCCGACGGTGATGAACGCCGAACATGTCGTGCCCATGCCTGAGAGTTCGGGGTACTGAGCAACCGTCGACGCAAGCACCTCGTTCGCCTCAAGCATGCCGGACCGGAGCGCCTCCAGCGCCTCCTCCGCGGAATCGTACTCGCGGTCGAGCTCGGTCAGTTGGTTCACCGTAATGGAAGAGGCAACGTCGCCACCTGCGTGGCCACCCATGCCGTCGGCAACGACGAAAAGACGCGTGCCGCAATAGGCGGAGTCCTGGTTGTTCGACCTGACCTTGCCCACGTCTGAGAGCACGCTACCGAGCGAAACGGGCACGGGAGCTACCGCCTCAACTCAAGCACGCTTGTGCCGACCGTGATGGGGGTGTCGAGCGGAATGGCGATGGGTTCGGAAACCCGGGTGCCAGCGAGAAGTGTTCCGTTCGTCGAGCCTTGGTCTTCCAGCATCCAGACATCATTGCGCAGAAAAATGCGCGCGTGGTTTGTGGAGGTGTAGTCATCGCGAAGCACAAGCGATGACTCAAGGGAACGACCGATGGTGATGGGCTCCGAACTGAGCAGGAACTCATGCCCGGCCCGAGGCCCTTCAAGGATCGTCAGTCGGGTTGCGGTTGTGGCCGTGGCCACGGTGTTCTCGGTGCTGATCGGACCGGTGGGGAGGATGCTGGCATCGGCGGGATTGGGCTTAGGTTTGGGCGCTTTGATGCTGTCGTCCGCTTGCTCTTTGTTACGTTTTTTGCGTTCTGCGCGTGCCAGTACCCGAACACGGGGGCCGAAAAGATCGGTTCGAATGGCGAAAACGACGGCAAAAACGAAAAACCACATCAGGCCGAGGAAGGCCATCTTGAGCAAAAAGTAGGTCAGTTCGCTCATTTGGTGCCACCGAACTGGGTTTGCGGGACAAGGCGGAAAGTAATGGCAGTACGCCCAATTCGCACGCTGGTGTCTGGCAGAAGCTCTGCTTCAGCGATCTTCCGACCGCCTAACGTCGTGCCGTTCGTTGATCCGAGGTCGCGGGCGATGGCCGTATGGGTGTTCCAGAGCACCGCCATGTGATGTTTGGAGACGCCTGGGTCGGTGACGACGATGTCCGCGTCTGAACTTCGACCGATGACCGTTCGCTGCCCGGTGATGGGGTACAGCTTCCCTGCCACTTCGAGGGCGGGCGTCCACCGCACATCCGTGTCGAGTGAACCCGACTTGACCCGGGTCATCCCGATGGGGAGGGAGGGATCGGCGTTGATCTCGATGTTGAGGCGGTCGGCGAATGCATAGTGCTGACTCTCGGCGTGTTCCTCGAGCACTTTGGCGAGTTCGGTACGAAGACTTCCGCTTGTCACGTCGAGTCGTGAATAGTCGTCCGGGCTGAGGGTCACTCGGTAAAGATGGGGTACGAGGATGCGTTCGCGAGATATCACTTGCGCACGCGTATCCGCCTCGTTCTTGAGCGCAGCGGCAATTTCGACGGGCTGAAGGCCCGAGCGAAACGTCCTCGCGAAGGCACCATTGACGGCCTTCTCGAGTCCACGCTCAATGTTGTCGAGTATTCCCACGGGGCTCCTTGGGTCTGTCGATCGATCTATCGTGCATGTCTTTCGATAGCGGGCACATCATACCGATGCTACCTGAGGGGTGTCGGCAAAGGCGCCACCTGCATACCTCCGGCGTTGCATTCATGCTAGTCTGCCTTAGTGCATCACGCCCCGCTTGGGGTGCCAAAGACACCTTGCCCGGGTGGCGGAATTGGCAGACGCGCTGGCTTCAGGTGCCAGTGATCGAAAGGTCGTGGGGGTTCAAGTCCCCCCTCGGGCACAAAAATGGAACTGGCCCCGTCGAGGGGCCTTTCTTCCTTTTGTCCTCGCCTTCTGTTCCTTCCCTTCCTCTGTCTCGACGCTTTTGCTCCTCACCAGGGGCTCCCACTTTTCTTCCGCCCGCTTTTCTTCTGCTCTCTTCTGCTCCCTTCGCGCAGACGCCCCCACTCGAACGCGCTGATTCTGTTTACGTGATGTAGTCGAGGCCTGGAATCCCGGGCGAAAAGGCGTATGTCTGCTGTGTGTAATGGGTTCGGTTGGG
The DNA here is from genome assembly GCA_015654475.1 of Actinomycetales bacterium. Classification (GTDB taxonomy): domain Bacteria; phylum Actinomycetota; class Actinomycetes; order Actinomycetales; family Microbacteriaceae; genus UBA3913. The sequence continues at coordinate 61,533 of JAATGV010000012.1, read as the reverse complement.
GGCGTCTGCATTTCATGGTGGGTGAATCCACGGTTGGTCCCATATTCGGGGTCTTTTTCTTAGGTGCCGCGGCCCTTAGTTAGCCCTGCGAATGGGGGGCTTCCAGCCGTTGGGTTCTTTCTCCTCATACTCTGCGCTCGCGGGATCGTGGTGGCAGGAGGCTTCGAGCGCGAGACTCTGGCCAGGCATCTTCGCTGTGACAGGAAAAACTCGGAGCCGATGTCGTATTAGCAACGGGACCGAGTTTTTCCTGTCACAGTGAAGATTGCGTGCACACCTAGGCGTTTGCTCGGGCGTGGTTGGGCGCATGGTGTGCGGTTTTGGGGTGGATGTGCGGAGTGAGGTTCTGGGGTGTCTGGGGGTGCGCGGTGCAAGTTTGAGAGTCGGGGGCCTCGGTGCAGGTCGCGGGTGTGCGGGCTGTGCCGGGTTCACGGTGCGGTGCGCGATCAGGTGTTGAGTTGGAGCCAAGAAGGGGATGGGGTGGCGAAGGTGGCGCGGCCGACCTGATTGGGTGTTAAGGCTGCGGCCAACCTAGTGGATGCCAGGATGTGCCCGTTGCCCGTTGCCCGTTGCCCGTTGCCCGTTGCCCGTTGCCCGTTGCCCGCGAACGCTAGAACGCCCAAATCATCGGCACATAGAACACTGCAAAGGCAAGAAATAGCAGTGCAAGTGGTAGGCCGAACTTCCAGTAGTCGCCGAATCGGTATCCCCCTGGCCCCATCACCATGAGGTTGGCGGGGGTGGCAATCGGCGTCAGGAAGGATGCCGCGCCGACGATCGCCAACGCCATCATGAAAGGTTGTACCGAGACCTGCATCGACGCTGCTACAGACACGGCGATTGGCGCAAGAATAAAGATGGTGGCCGTGTTGCTGATCACCTGACCGAGAAGCAACGTCGCAATGCAGATCACAGCCAACGCGATTTGGGGTCCACTGTCGCCGATCAACGTCAACATCCATCCGGCGACAAGATCTGCCGTGCCTGTTGTCAAGAATGCGGTGGATAGCGGCAACATGCCGGCAACCAAGACCACGGTGGTCCATGAAATGGATTGGTATGCCTGCGTGACACTGACGGTTCGAGTCAGTACCAGTGTGGCAGCGGCGATCAAAGTCACGACGGCGGGAGGGACGACACCTGTCGCCAATGCGACAATCATGGCGGCAAGAATAATGAGGGCCCGACGCGCGCCAAGCCCGAGCGGAATGGATCGCCGCATTACCGCAGGGGAATCGACGACGAGCATGCCAGGAGCTGCCGTGTGCCGCTCCAAATCGTTCCATGAACCCTGCAACAGCAGGGTGTCACCAACTTGCAGCACCACTTTCTGACCTTTGAGAATGGCGTCGCCGCGCCGAGCGGCAAGCACCACGAGGTCGCCGCTTGGTGTTGCCATTCCTGGCGAAACTGTCACGCCAACGAGGTCGGACCGTGGGGGAACGACGACCTCGGAGATTCCGTTCGTGTGGCCGAGAATCAGCCCGGTATCCAAGTCGAGTGAATAGTCATTACGCAACATGCGCGCGTGACGCATCAGATCGAGAGGCATAGTGGTTCCGCTGCGCGTCGGCAAAAAGAACCTTCCTATAAGAAGCATGAGCAGAACGCTCAGTATCAGAAGCGGTACGCCAACGATCGCGAACTCTGCGAAGCCGAATGCTCGCCCGCCATTGGTGGCAGCCAACTCGGAGACAATAATGTTGACCGGCGTGCCCGTCAGCAGCAGCAACGAGCCGGCGTGTGCGGCGAACGCGAGAGGCATCAACAGCTTCGACGACGTGATCCCGGTGCATGCGGACACCACGACGACCAGAGGCAGAAGAGCCGCCACGGCCCCGTTCACACTGATCAGAGCGGTTAAGGCAGCAGAGAGAAGGCACACGATGACGAGCATCCGTGACTTCGACGTTCCAGCATGCGCAATGACGCGCTGCCCAGCCCAAGCGGTCACGCCCGTCGAGTCCAACGATTCACTCACGACAAACAGCGACGCAATAAACAGGACGGTAGGGTCGCCGAAGCCCGCGAGAGCCTGATCGAGTGTCAGCACCCCTGTTCCGAAAAGTGCAAGGGCAACGCCAATTGCAACAACGCCCAACGGGATCCGGTTGCTTACGAACGCCACAATTGCCAGCGCTAAGATGAGCAGGGTCGCGAGAATTGGATCCACGGGTATAAGCGTACTTGGAGCATTGTCGTACCTTGCCTGTTGATTAGCCGCCAAACAGAAGAAGGGGGACACCGCGGTGGTGAGTGCCTTTGCCATCGGTATTCTTGCTTCGACATTCAGTACCGCTGCAGAGAGTCATCCGGAGATCTCAAGCAACTTGAACTCAGAGGCCAACATCGATCAGGCCGACTTCTTGACCAAGGCCCAACTCGAAACGCTGCTGTCTGAGAAGAGCGCGAGTGAGGCGGAAGCCGCTGTCGCCATCGATATCAATGAGCGGGCGCGTCTGCGGGCGCTACAGTTGTCGTTGCTTGGCCCCGCGCTGCTTGCTTTGCTTGCTATCGTTCCGGCGTTGTGCATGCCGGGTGAGATCGCCGGAGACCCGCCGGAAAAGCTTGAACCAGATAAACCAGATGACATTGATGAAACAGTGTCGCTGAACCCATCCTCGAAGGAGTCTTAACACACATGGTGTACACACCCGCCGCCTTGATCCCCGAAGACTTCGATCCGCTGCAGGGCCTCGCAGAACTTGCCGCTACTTCTATTACCACCGGTCCGCCGCTTCCCGATGCCGACGCGATTGGCCTGTTCGTCTTCGTCGGCGGCCCAGTGCCGGGCGAGACCGGCTTTGACTGGGCTGCTCTCCAGGGCCTCGGCTTTGCCGGGAAACCGGGTGAAACCCTCGTGGTGCCGCAGGCGAAAGGCGCCACTCACGTCTTTGTCGGCATGGGCGATGCCGCCGAAGTGACCACGGCGAGGGTCCGCGACGCGGCAGCTGCGCTCGTTCGAGCCACCGCGAAATGGAATCAGCTTTCGCTGATCTCCGGCGCGATCGGGCTTGACGCTTCTGCGGTGGGTCAGGCGCTCGCCGAAGGAGCACTTCTCGCAAACTATCGGTATACGGCGCTCAAGTCGGACTCGAAGCATGTGCCACTGACGGCATTGTCCGTTGAGGTGGACGATGCGGATCAGGGCGACATCGAGGCGGGAATTGTCGCTGGAACGGTTACGGCACGCGCCACAGTGGTTGCGCGCGACCTGATGAATACCCCGGCAGCGTACCTGACGGCGACGGCGCTCGGCCTTGCTGCCGAGCGGCTCGGTGACGAGTACGGATTCGAAGTAGAGGTCTTCGACAAGGCGGCGCTCATCGAGCTCGGCACCGGCGCCATCCTTGGTGTCAACCGCGGCAGTGCCGAGGAGCCTCGCCTCATCAAACTGCACTACACCCCTGCTGCCGATCTGCCCGCGGTCGCCGGTCATCTTGGTTTCGTGGGCAAGGGAATCATCTATGACTCTGGCGGAATCAGCTTGAAGCCATCCACACCCATGCATGCGCTGATGAAGATGGATATGGGTGGCGCGGCCGCCGTTCTCGGGGCGTTCACGGGTTTTCGCGACTCGGCCGTGCCGGTTGAGGTCTCGGGCTGGCTTTCCGTGACCGACAACTTGCCGTCTGGGTCGGCGCTCACTCTCGGCGATGTGCTGACCGTGCGCGGCGGCACCACCGTTGAGGTCAAGAACACTGATGCCGAGGGCCGCCTCGTGATGGCAGACGCGATTGTGCTCGCGAACGAGGACGAGGTGGATGCGATCATCGACATCGCGACGCTGACGGGCGCAGCCATGGCAGCGCTTGGTACCTCTACCGCAGCGGTGATCGGTAACGACCAGCGGATGGTCGACTTGGCTATCGCCGCCGCCGATGCAACCGACGAGCCGTTGTGGCAGCTTCCGCTCGAGCGCAAGTATCGTCCGCAGCTTGATTCAGAGATCGCCGACATCTCCAACATGGGCGGCCCCTATGCTGGCGCGACCATTGCCGCACTGTTCCTCGATCACTTCGTGGATGGCACGCCCTGGGCGCATCTCGATATCGCAGGAACCATGAACGCTGAGAAAGACGACTCATGGCGAACGACCGGTGCCACCGGGTTCGGTGCGCGGCTGTTGCTTGAGGCTGCCGCAAACTTCACCAAGGAGTAACGTCTCTGCCCCAGAGGTCGTCGATGTACCGACGAGGGGGCTGTGCGGGCAAAGCACGCTTTTTCCAGTAAGCGCACCGGCCTATCTGACAAGACGACGTGAGTGTCAGTTGTCTCAGCCGGTGCGATCATTGGTTTTATGATTGACGAGCGCGAGAGCCTCACATCGACCGATGTCCGCACCCATAACCTCGGTCTGGTGCTCTCATGCCTCGATCGGGCGGGCACCGCATCGCGGTCGGAAATCTCGGATGCGACAGGGCTCGTTCGTGGGGCCATCACCAGTCTTGTCGTGGAACTGATCGACGCAGGCCTTGTGCGGTCCTCCGCCCTGACCTCAACGCTGGGCCGAGGCGGCCGCGGTGCGGGACGACCGCAGGAGAAGCTCGAACTCGATGGAAGCAGCGTCGCGATCCTCGGTGTTCAATTTTCTCTCGACATTCTTCTGGTGCGTTTGACAGATCTGGCCGGCCGCACCTTGGTCCAGCAGGAGGAGTCGGTGCATATTCCGTTCGGCGACCCTGCCGCACTCGCCGACATCCTCGCCTCGTGCGTCCGTGAGGTCACTTCAAGGTTTGCCTCTATGCGGATAGTGCAAATTGTCATGGTCATTCCTGCGCCCATCGATGCAGGTTCGCAGACCATCCCGCGTTCCGTCGACTTCGGTTGGCATGATGTCGATCTGCCACGGATGCTCGCGGAACGCATAGAGGTGCCATCGTTGGGAATCCGGCCAATCAACGATGCCAACGCCGCAGCGTACGCCGAGTTCGACGCTCTGCGGGACGATTCCCGATTTGCGGGTGTCGCAGACATGATCTACATGAAATCCGACGTCGGTATCGGTGGTGGGGCCATCGTGGATGGAAAGGTGCTAACGGGTTCGAATGGATTTGCGTTCGAGCCTGGGCACGTGGTGGTTGTGCCCGACGGGCTGGAGTGCGAGTGTGGAAATCGCGGTTGTCTTGTCACGGTGGCCGGACCGGATATTGTCCTCCGCCGGGCAAGGCTGACCGAATATGCGATCCAGCACGGAACTCCGGAGGCTTTGGATATGTTCACCTCTCGGGTCCGCGCATGCGATCCGGTCGCGTTGGTCGCTTTGACCGAGGCATCGCGCTGGGTTCGCATGGTCTTAGGGAACGCCGTCATCATGTTCCAGCCTCGTGTGGTTGTGCTCGGCGGCTATCTCGCGGAGATCGTTGACGAACTGTCTGCGTTGCCTTCTCCGGCGTTGCGCCAGCTCGGCACCGAGAAGGCGCCTGGCCGTGCAGCTATCCTGCCCGCCGTGCATGGCAGGCACTCTTCGCTTGATGGCGCGCTGATGATCGCGCGTCGGGACCTTCTCTCTGCTCCTGCCCCGTTGCGTGCTGTCAAAAGTTAGTAATTCATGGCTTGAATTAATGGTTCTCTCGGCGGTATAGTGACGCGATAAGGCATCAATGCTGATGTCCATCACTTGCGCTCAAGGAGGAGCCCATGCCGAAATTCTCAGACGAATCTGTTGCTTCTGTTCCTACTGCCTCCCCAACCACAGAATCGGCGCAATTGCCGGTGTCCGCTGGCCTGTCGCAGATTGTCTCCGGGGCCGCACGGACGCGGCTCATGGTGTCACTGCTTGTGAGCAACGTCTTCCTCTTCGCGACCTACGCGGGTGTCATCGTGATCCTGTTGCCGCAGCAGATGGCCGAACTCGACCCGGTGAACAAGGTGGCGAACCTTGCCATCGTGACCGCTACATCCTCGCTCTTCACCCTCTTCGCGCAGCCGATCGTGGGTGCGTTCTCGGACCGTACCCGAACGCGCCTCGGCAGGCGCACGCCATGGCTGCTCGTCGGCGGTGTCGGCGGCGGTCTGCTCACGATAGTGCTGCAGTTCGCGCCCGGCATCTTCTGGATAACCGCTGTCTGGGTTCTCGCACAGATGCTTCTGAACGCTTTCCAAGCTCCGCTCTCAGCCGTCATAGCCGACCGGATCGCTGCGAACGGGCGGGCAACCGCCTCCGCCTTTGTGGGCGTGGGAACTTCTGTCGGCGGGACCTTCGGCGTCGTGATCGCAGGACAACTGCTTGCGCAAATCGGCGTCGGCTACTGGATCTTCGGCACGGGCGTGATTCTTGTCTCCATTTTTTTCGTGCTCGCCAACCGAGACCGGTCTTCGGAGCAATTGCCGGTCGCGCCATTCAGCTGGCCTGCCTTCGCAAAGAGCTTTTGGATCAGTCCACGCAAGCATCCCGACTACGCTTGGGCATTCGCGGGGCGCTTTGTCATGATCCTCGGCTATCAAGGAGTGCAGGCCTACCAGTTCTACATCCTGACGGACCACATAAAGCTGTCCGCTGAAGCAGCCGGTGGCGTGGCAGGGATCCTCTCGTTATGCTCGATGGTGACGCTCGTAGTAGGAACCCTCGTCTTCGGTCGACTATCGGACAAGCTCGGTCGGCGTAAAGTATTCGTCTTCACCGCCAGTGTGGTGATGGCCCTCGGCATTGCGATTCCGCTCTTCTCGCCGACAGTATCGGCAATGATCGCGTTCGCGCTGGTCGTCGGTATCGGCTACGGCGCGTACATGGCTGTCGATGTCGCTTTGATGATCGACGTGTTGCCTTCGCAGGGTGACGTTGGGAAGGACCTCGGCGTGCTGAACGTGGCTACAAATATCCCCCAAGCGATCACCCCCGTCGTTGCCGCCACGCTACTTGCAGTATTTTCCGGTAACTATGCTTCGATATTCGGCTTCGCGGCACTGATGGTGATCCTCTCTTCGGTCTTCGTTCTTCCTATCCGCTCCGTGAAATGATCTACGCGTAGTCGCCTTATCCCAGGAATCTTATAAGGAACATCATGACCTCAACTTCTACGACCCGTACCGCCGTTGTTCCAACCACCGCCGGTGAAGTATCCGGTATCAAGCAATCGTACGGAGACGCCTACCTATCGATACCGTTCGCGGCACCTCCGACGGGAGAGCGACGCTTTCTTGCCCCGCAGCCGCACGAGCCGTGGCAGGGAGTGCGTGCCTGCGAGGTCTACGGGCCGACTCCCCAGCGCCGCCCATTCGGTCTCGTCACGACGATCCCCGAGCCATCCATTGCCGGCGATGACACGCTGAGCGTCAGTGTGTTCACCCCGGCCGCAGGCGAGCCGAATGCCGCTCTTCCCGTCTTCGTTTGGCTGCACGGTGGTGGCTATTTCGCCGGTTCGCCCGCCAGCCCGTGGTATGACGGACGCTCCTTCTCCCGTGACGGCGTGGTGACAGTGGTTGTTTCGTATCGTCTCGGCTTCGACGGTTATGGCTGGATAGACGGGGCTCCACTCAATCGCGGGGTACTCGACCAGATTGCCGCGCTCGAATGGGTGCGTGACAACATCCGTGGCTTCGGCGGCGACCCCAACCGCGTGACAATCGCCGGCCAGTCTGCAGGAGGCGGTAGTGCGCTCACCCTGCTCACCTCGCCACGGGCGGAAGGGCTTTTCAACGGAGTCATCTCGCACTCGGGTGCGGTGGGCGCGCTTTCGGCATCCGTAGCAGAGGGGATCGGACGTCGGTTCGCCGAAGCGATAGGTGTGGAACCAACGCTGCGGGGCTGGCGTTCGCTCACTGAGGAGCAGATCCTCGACCGGCAGAACGAATTCAATCAGGTACCTGGCGCAGCCGGCATGTCCTCCACGCCTCGCGAGCTTATCGCCGCAGTGGGTGAGACCCCGGCGGAGCCGCTCAACCTGGCCTTCGCGCCCGTCATCGACGGAACGACCGTCGAGTTGCCTTCGGCGGCCATCGCAGCTGGCCGTGGGGCCGGTATTCCGCTGCTGATGGGTACGACTCGCAACGAGTTGGCGTTCGCAGCCCCAGGTGCGGCGGAGCCGGAGGCCATTGTCTCTGAGTTGCGTGCGGTCGGCGTCGGCGAAGACGGAATCGCGCAATATCGACGGGAGGTCGATCGAGTCGGTGCGCAATTTGCTTTGAGCCAGCTGATTACGGCCCAGATGTTTCGCGTGCCTGCCGCCCGCCTTGCCGCACTTCGCGCCGAGGCCGGTACCGGTGACCGAACATGGCTCTACGATTTCGCTCACCCTTCAGCGGTTGACGGCCTTGCGGCACACTGCCACGAGATTCCGTTCGCTTGGGATGTGCTTGACGCTGATGGTGTCGATGCTGTGCTCGGCAAAGCCCCCCAGAGTCTCGCCACTGAGGTGCATGCGGTTTGGGTGGAGTTCGTCACTCACGGAACCGCGCCTTGGAGCGCAGATCCCATCGGCGCTTGCGTGTTCGGAAACACGGTTGGCTATGATGCTGCGGCCTACCGGTTCGAGAGCGAACTGGCCCGCGTAGCGTCGTGACCTATTGTTCGTCGGGCAGAACGGCAGCAAGAGAGATCAGGTAGGAGATCTCGGCGGCCATGTCGAAGCTCGGGTCGATCAGCCATTGGGTCTGCAAGCCATCCGCCATCGCGATGATCAGCCTCGCCAGCCTCTCCGGATCCGCATCGCGGCGGATCGCCCCAGCCTCCTGCTCTTGCCTGATGCTCGCTGCCACGCTCGTCCGTAGGTTCGCGTATCGGTCACGAAAATATTCGTGAGCGCCGTGTGCCGGATCCTCCGCCTCGGCGGCCAGCCGTGAGTATAACTGGACGAGTCCAGGCACCTTTGCGTTATGGCGCGCGGTGCTCACCAAGGCGTCGAGGGAACTCGTGCCTGGTGATCGCTGGGCTTCCGCATCCACCTCATCGCGCATACGCAATATCTCGGCGAACAGATGCTCCTTCGACTCGAAATAGTGCAGTAGTCCGGCGTTGGTAAGCCCGACGGCCTCCGCGAGCTGGCGAACCGAAGTGCGACTGTACCCGTTGCGGGCGATGACATCGAGTGCGGTATGCAATATCTCATCGCGCTTGGCGACGCCCTTGGGGTAGGCCTTGGAACGAGTCATGCCTCGATGCTAACGCCCAGTTCAGAAGACGCCTAGTAAAAACCTACTGTCAGTAGGTTTTCTTTGTTATCATCAAAACCATGCGGCACCGCCGCACATTTGTACTCTCGCTGAGCACTCTGGAGGCATCGTGGCCATCACCGACATTCATACTGATACGACCGGGGATTCGGGGGAGCCAGAGCGTCTCAATGCTCTGCTCGCCAAACTCACTTTGGAAGAGAAGGTTCTTCTGCTCACCGGTCACGACTTCTGGTCCACCTGGCCGATGGAGAAGATCGGGTTACGCCGCATGGTTGTCTCCGACGGCCCAAGCGGTGTGCGTGGCGAAGTCTGGGATGAGCGCAGCCCCTCCCTCAACCTGCCATCGGCCACAGCGCTGTCCTCCTCCTGGGACGTCGGGATCGCCGCACGCTACGGGGCCGCATCTGCCGTCGAAGCCCGCCGTAAGGGCGTCGACGCTGTGCTCGGGCCGACCATCAACCTGCATCGCTCCCCACTAGGCGGACGCCACTTCGAAGCTTTCAGCGAGGATCCGGTCCTCACCGCTGAGCTGGCAGCGGCCTACGTTGCCGGTGTACAGAAGAACGGGGTGGGTGCCACCCCGAAGCACTATGTGGCCAATGACTTCGAGACCGATCGCTTCACCGCAAGCACCGAGGTTAGCGAGCGAGCGCTTCGAGAGCTTTACCTGCTTGCGTTCGAAAAGGCGATTACCGATTCACACGCCTGGCTGGTGATGAGTTCCTACAACTCGATCAACGGCGTCACCGCAACCGAGAGCGAGTTGCTGGAAACACCTTTGAACTCCGAATGGGGCTTCGATGGCGTGGTTATCAGCGACTGGACCGCCGTGCGCAGCCTCAACAGCGCCAGATTCTCTCAGGATCTGGTAATGCCTGGCCCGGATGGGCCCTGGGGCGAGAAGCTCGTCGCGGCAGTTCTCGATGGCTCGGTCAGCGAGGCAGCAATCGACCGCAAGGTGTTGCGCCTGCTCCACCTCGCCGCCCGAGTGGGCGCGCTTGAGGGATTCGATCCTGTTGTCGCTACCCCTGTCACGGTCGAAGACGGGATCGCCTTCGCGCGTGAGGCCGCTGCAGAGGGCTCCGTTCTGGTGCGCAACGTCAATGCCGAGCTGCCCTGGTCGACCGAAACTCTGAGCAAGGTCGCGGTCATCGGTCACAATGCCGTCTTCGCTCGAACCCAAGGTGGTGGCAGCGCCACTGTACTGCCTGAGAAGGTGGTATCTCCGCTTGAGGCGATCAGCGCAGTGCTTGCGCAGTCTGCGGGCGATGTCGAGCTGACCTATGCCGTCGGAGCGGTGGTGCAGGAGGGCATCGCCGAGCTGCCGTTGGATCGCATCGTGAACCCAGTCACCGGCGAGCCAGGGGCTCGGGTGCGTTTTCTTGACGCTGACGGTGCGGAGCTGTTCACTGAAGACCGTCGTGCGACAGCATTGGTCTATTTTGGAGGCGATGCGCCCATCGGCGTTGCCGACATCTACGAGTTCTCCACCCGTTACACCCCGGAGAAAACCGGAACCATCATGCTCGGCTTCGCCTCGGTGGGCAACAGCCGCATCTTCGTCGATGGCACCCTTCTGCGCGAGGCGACGTCGGAGGCGGTGGGCACTGATCTTGGCGCAGCCTTCCTCTCCCCGCCCTCGGTCTCTGTTCCAGTCGAAGTGGTCGAGGGAGTCCCGATCGATTTCCGTGTCGAGTTCGATATACCGCATGGCGAAAACACGCTCGGAGACACGCTGTCCATCAGCTTCGGCATTGAGCCTGACGATTCCGACCCCGAGAGCCTGATCGCTGAGGCTGTCGAGGCTGCGCGCGGTGCGGATGTGGCTCTGGTTGTGGTCGGCACCAACTCTCGAGTCGAATCTGAAGGATTCGACCGCACCACCCTTGCTCTGCCGGGACGCCAGGACGATCTGGTCCGCGCCGTCGCTGCTGTCAATCCACGCACTGTGGTTGTCGTCAACTCTGGCTCACCCGTGCTGCTGCCTTGGCGCGAGGACGTGTCGGCCATCCTCTTCACCTATTTCGGTGGACAGGAGTACGGCAATGCGCTTACCGACATCCTGTTCGGCTCGAAGGAGCCAGGCGGACGCCTGCCAACCACCTGGCCGGCAGCGGAGGCGGATGTGCCCGTCATCAATGTCACCCCGGTGGATGGGAAAGTGCATTACGACGAGGGCATCCACATCGGGTACCGTGCTTGGCTGAAGGCCGGGGTCACGCCCGCCTACGAGTTCGGATTCGGGCTCGGCTATACGGAGTGGGCGCTGAGCGATGCGGAGGTATCGGGCTTCGGGACCGCGGACGCGGGTGACAGCGGCGGCGCGGAAAGCGCCGAGCTGACGGTAACGGTGACCAACGTTGGCGCACGGGATGGCAAGCACGTAGTACAGGTGTACGCATCTCGCGCGGACTCTGCCGTCGACCGCCCTGTGCGCTGGCTCGTCGGGTTCGCACCGGTGCGCGTTGCTGCCGGTGAGTCGACCACGGTCAGCATCACGGTGCCGAAGCGCGCCCTCGCGTACTGGGACGACGGCTGGCAGTACGAGACCGGCGCCTACACGCTGCACGTGGGCTCATCGGTGACAGACCTGCCGCTTGAGGCAACGCTCACTCTGTAGCCGGGTGTTCGCGCGACACAGCGCCGAATTCAGAACAGCCGGTTGTCTTCTGTCATGTTGCCACGCAACTCGTCGTAGTCGAGTACAAGACACCGGATGCCGCGATCTTCGGCGAGCGTGCGTGCCTGCGGTTTGATCTCTTGGGCAGCGAACACCCCCACAACGGGGGCGAGATGCGGATCGCGGTTGAGCAGGTCGAGGTAACGGGTGAGCTGTTCGACCCCGTCGATGTCGCCACGCCTTTTGATCTCGACGGCAACCGCACCCCCAGAGGCGTCGCGAGCCAAAATATCCACGGGTCCGATCGCTGTCGGATATTCACGGCGCACCAGGGTGTGGCCCTCGCCGAGGGTGTGGATGTGTTCGGCGAGCAACTCCTGTAGGTGCGCTTCGACCCCGTCTTTGAGCAGACCGGGGTCGATGCCGAGTTCGTGGCTTGTGTCGCTCAATATCTCGAAAATAGAGATGACGAGAAGGTCGTTTGTCTTGGCATGCTGCACGCGCCATAGCTCTACCACGCCGAGCCCACGGAGCTCTTCGTCAGGCTCCATGGTGGTCAGCGTGCACGGCGGACTCATCCAATTCAGCGGTTTATACGAGCCCCCGTCAGCATGCACAAGCACACTGCCGTCACTTTTGAGCATAAGCACTCGACGGCCGCGAGGCAGATGGGCGGAAAGCCTGCCAGCGTAGTCCACGGAACAATCGGCAACGACAAGACGCATCGACTCAGTCTATTGCCACGTATCGCCGGACGTGGCTACTCGAATCGATCCGCGGGGGAGACCGCGCCACCCGCGGTCATCGGCCACCGTTCTGCTGGCGGGGAGACCGTCGATCAAAGACTCTTTGTGCGACCAAAAAGGCGGCCGACTCGTGGGGCAAGTGTTGCCGCCCGTGTGCCTAAGAATACGAAACCATACGCGAACCAAAGGGCGAGGGCGCCACCGAGCCCCGTCCATCCACTCGCGAAGACGAGGGCGAGGGCGCCAACATGAACGAGCACCGTTGCCCCCATCGCACCAGCCAGGTAGCGGTTGTCCTCCGCTCCGATCATGATTCCGTCGAGGATGAATACAAAACCGGCCAAAGGCAGCCCGACCGCCATCAACAGAATCGTCAGAGGCAAAGTGGTAAGCACCGCCGCGTCACTTGTGAAGACGAAGCCAAGCACCGGGCTTACCGCGGCAAACAACACACCAAGCGCGGCGCCAGCGATCCAACCCCACCAGATCAGCCGCCGAACAAGCTCGTGCAACTGGCTGGGATTCCCCTCACCCCGGACTTTGCCGATCAGAGCCTGAGCTGCGATGGCAAGAGCGTCGAGGGCAAAGGCACACGTAGTGAACAAAGTGGAAACGATCTGATAATTGGCGGTCTCGGTGGGGCCGATGCGCGCCGCAACCCACACCGTGGCCACCACGCAGATACGTAAGCTCACCGTGCGCAAGAACAACCACCACGATGAGGACGCCGTGCCTCCGATATCGTGCAGGTCGGGTGTACGGCGGGCGCCGGCTGCGCGCGCGTGACGGCCGATGATGATCAGATACGCCAGTGCCATGCCCCACTGAGCGAGAGCAGTGCCAAGCCCCGAACCGGCCACGCCGAGGCGTGCGCCGTAAATGAGTACGGCGTTGAGCACGATGTTTGCCCCGAAACCCGCCGCCGCGACGATCAGAGTGGTTTTGGTGTCTTGAAGGCCCCGCAAGATTCCCGTGCCGGCGAGGACGACGAGCATGGCCGGGATGCCCCAAAGAGATGCGGTCAGGTAACTGCGCGCCTGCACTGTGACAGCGGTGTCGGTGGTGAAGAGGCTGACAAGCCAGGGCGTGGTCAGAATTCCGACCGCGAGAAGCAAGACGCCGAGGCCGAGCGCAAGCCAGATTCCGCTGATGCCAGCCGAGATAGCGCCGGCGATATCCCCCGCACCGACGCGACGAGCCACCGCGGGCGTGGTGGCGTAGGCGAGAAGGATCATCACGCCGACGATGGTCTGCAATAACGTTCCGGCGATGGCAAGTGCGGCAAGGGCGGTGTTGCCGAGGTGGCCGACCATGGCGGTGTCTGCGAGCAAAAAGAGTGGTTCGACGACGAGTGCACCGAGTGCTGGGATGGCCAGCGCTGCGATGTCACGGTCGACGGGGTTTCGGATTGCCACGTGTCGATGCTATCGGTGCGCTGCTTGGTGGTTGGTGCCGTCTTCGTGCTTGTGGTCTTGGATAGCCGGGGCCGGATGGGCGGCCGTGCTGCACGTATGTGCGTGAGGCGAGACCTGTTTGCCGAACGCGTAACGGTCTGCTCAATGCAGCACTGACTATTAGGGTTGTGCCATGGCTTCTTCCTCTGGCATCAACATCTCAGAACTCAACCCAGCGATCCGCCCCCAGGACGACCTTTATCGGCACGCGAATGGCGCGTGGCTTGACCGCACGCACATTCCCGACGACCGATCCCGTTACGGAACGTTCTTGATGCTTGCGGAAGAGTCTGAGAAGGCCGTCCACACCATTATCGAAGAGGCTGCCGCGGCGGCCGAGCCATCGCCCATCGAGCAGAATATTGGCGCACTGTATGCGAGCTTCATGGACGAAGATGCGATCGAGGCACGTGGCTCGAAGCCCATCGATGCAGAAGTGGCTGAGGCGCTATCGGCCGCGAGCGTTGCGGAGTTTATCGAGGTGGCCGGCCGTTCGTGGCGGTATGGCGCAAGCGGGTTCGTCGGGTTGTTCGTCAACGGCGACTTCGCCGATCCTGACCGCAATATCGCGTTTGTGACGCAAGCCGGCCTCGGGCTGCCGGATGAGAGCTATTACCGGGAAGAGTCGTTTGCTGAGATACGCGATGCATATGTCGCGTACATCGAGCGCATTTTCACCCTTGCCCGGGTCGACGGAGCCGCCGAGGGTGCGAAGCTCGTGTTCGACCTCGAGACAGAGATCGCGTCGCATCACTGGGATGTTGTGGCGAGCCGCGATTGGGAGCGCATGTACAACATGCGCACGTTCGCCGAATTCGAGGCGCTCACCCCAGGTTTCGACTGGACGAGCTACCTTGAGGCTGCTGCGATTCCTGTTGAGAAGTTGTCCGAGCTCGTCGTCACGCAGGAGGACGCGATAGCGGGGATCATCGGCCTCGTTGACGATGAGCATCTGGCGGCGTGGCGATACTGGCTCGCGCTGCGCATCATCAGCGGCTCGGCCTCGTTGCTTTCCCGGGCTTTCGTCGATGAGAACTTCGCTTTCTATGGCACGACACTGAGCGGGACCCCGACGCTGCGGCCGCGGTGGAAGCGCGGTGTGAGCATGGTTGAGGGCGCGCTTGGCGAGGCAGTTGGTGAAGTGTATGTGGCCAAGCATTTTCCACAAGAGGCCAAGCGCCGAATGGACGTGCTGGTTGCGAACCTGCTCGACGCCTATCGTGAGAGCATCGGACAATTGACGTGGATGAGCGATGAGACTCGCGCGAAGGCCTTGGAGAAGCTGGCCTTGTTCACCCCGAAGATCGGATTTCCGTCAAAGTGGCGGGACTACTCGGCGCTGAAGCTTTCGGCGTCCGACGTGATTGCGAACTGTCGAGCGATCGCCGACTTCCAGCAGAGCATCGAGCTCGACAAGATCGGCAAGCCGGTTGATCGCGATGAGTGGGAGATGACTCCTCAAACGGTGAACGCGTATTACAACCCGAGCCTGAATGAGATCGTGTTTCCTGCAGCCATTCTGCAGCCGCCTTTCTTTTATGTGGATGCGGATGACGCGGCCAATTATGGCGGCATCGGCGCGGTGATCGGCCATGAGATCGGGCACGGGTTCGATGACAATGGCTCGAAGTTCGACGGAACTGGCGCGATGGTGAACTGGTGGACCGATGCGGATCGTGAGGCGTTCGAGAAGCTTACGCATTCGCTCATCGAGCAGTACGACGCTCTTGAGCCGTCCGAGGCACCAGGACACACGGTGAATGGGGCGCTCACGATCGGCGAAAACATCGGCGACCTCGGCGGGCTGAGCATCGCATGGAAGGCGTATGTTGCATCGCTCGGCGGTGAGCAGCCTCCGGTTATCGATGGGCTCACCGGTGCGCAGAGATTCTTTTTGTCCTGGGCGACCGTGTGGGCGGAGAAGCGTCGTCCTGAGGAGGCTGTACGGCTGCTTTCTGTTGACCCGCACTCGCCGAACGAGTTCCGGTGCAACCAGATCGTGCGTAACCTCGATGTCTTCCACGACACGTTCGGCACGCATGACGGCGATGGGCTGTGGCTGGACCCGGCCAAGCGCGTTGCGATCTGGTAGGCGGCGCGCACGGGGCCGATGCACGGTTGTCCCGGCCTGCCGGTAGGTCGCAATGACCAGCGTCGCAGGTCATGATGTCACCGTGTGTTAACCATGTAGCCACGTCGATTTTGTCTTCACATGCCAATGTGGGCAAAGCTTCGGAGGCGCCGAGGCTCGCTGTCATGGATTGGTGCACGAAGGCCCGTGTCTGTAGATTCTCCCCGCGCGATCGGCACGTCACGTGCTTTGAGCGACCGCATCTTTCGCGGCGTCTCACGCGGCGGCGGTGTCACCGTGCTCGCGATCATGTTGCTGGTTGGGCTGTTTCTGCTCATTCGAGCATGGCAGGCGTTGAGCGTGTCTGGGTGGTCGTTTCTCACGGTCTCTTCGTGGGACCCCGACGCGGGGGCAGGTCACTTTGGCATCGCTGCTGTTCTGATCGGCACGGTTCTGATCGCGCTTGTCGCGATTGTGATCGCGTTGCCGGTATCGGTTGCCACGGCCCTCTACATCAGTGAATACGCACCTGAGCGCCTGAAGAAGGCACTGATCACCCTTGTGGATCTGATGGCCGCCATCCCGTCGGTCGTGTTCGGCTTGTGGGGGTTTTTCTTTTTGCAAGGCGCGGTGACCGATATCGCTCGCTGGCTTGCGACGACTTTTGGATGGATCCCCTTGTTCGCGGTCGAAGGATTCGATCCTTCAGATCCGCTTGGCAGCATGACCGTGTTCACCTCATCGAGCTTTGTGGCGGGGATCGTTGTCGCCGCCATGATCACTCCCATCATGACCTCGATCATGCGGGAGGTCTTTTCGCAGGCGCCCGTGGGCGAGCGTGAGGGGGCGCTCGCGTTGGGTTCGACGAAGTGGGGCATGATTCGCTCTGTCGTCTTGCCTTATGGCGCTGGCGGAATCATTGGCGGAAGCATGCTTGGTCTTGGCCGTGCCCTTGGCGAGACGATCGCCGTGTACATGATCATTTCTCCCGTATTTGTGATCCAACCGCACATCTTGCAGAACGGTGCTAGCTCGGTGTCGTCATTGATCGCGCTTCGGTACGGCGAGGCGTCAGAGTTCGCCATGTCGGCGCTCATGGCAGCCGGCTTGGCCCTGTTCTTGATGACGCTGGTGGTGAACTTCGTGGCTTCGTCGATTGCGTCGCGGTCCCGGTCGGGGGTGGATAGCTGATGGTTGACGCTTCGATGAGCGCGGCTCGCGTGGTCCCTGATCGCAAGTTCACCGCGCCGCGCGCTGATGATCCGGCTACGCCTGCTCCTGAACCACGCCGTGTCCTGCACGCAGTGCGGATCGCCGATCTGCTCGCCGTCGGCGGGGCGCTGCTTGCTGCGGTGTCGGTGACGGTTGTGATCTTCACAACGCTCACCCCATTCGGCGGGTTTTACGGGTTTGTCGCGATCACGGGAACTGGGTTTATCGCCTTTTACTCTCTTCTCACCTGGCTGGATTCGGACGGTCAGATGGTGCGCGATCGAATTGCGGCGGCTGTGGTGCACATGCTCGCGGCATCTGTGCTGGTGGTTCTCGTCTTCGTTGTGGCGTTCACTTTGATGCGCGGTGCTGAGGTGCTGCCGTTCAAGAACTTCTATCTCGAAGACATGTCGTCTACGGGCCCGCTTGATCCTCTGACGATGGGCGGGATCCAACACGCGATCGTGGGCTCTCTCATCCAGATCTCTATTGCATTGGTCATCACCGTGCCGCTCGGGTTGACGACGGCGATCTGTTTGACCGAAATTCCTGGGCCATTTTCGCGATTCGTGCGCACCATTGTCGAAGCCATGACGGGATTGCCGTCGATTGTGGCCGGGTTGTTCGTCTATGCGACGTTGATTCTCATCCTTGGCATGGATAAGTCAGGGTTCGCGGCTGCGATCGCAATCAGTATCATGATGCTTCCGATCATGGTGCGTTCCTCTGATGTGGTGCTGCGGCTTGTCCCCGGCACATTGAGGGAGGCGTCGATCGGGCTGGGCGCGACACAGTGGCAGACGGTGCGTCGTGTGGTGCTGCCGACGGCACGCTCCGGTTTGACTACGGCGATAATTCTCGCCACAGCTAGGGGGATCGGCGAGACCTCGCCAGTGCTTCTGACCTCCGGATTTACGGCTGCGCTCAACACCGATCCGTTTCATGGGCCAATGGTTTCGCTGCCCCTCGCAATATTCGAGTTCGTGAAGTCACCCGAACCGGCCATGATTGCCCGCGGATTCGGCACAGGTGCTGTTCTGCTGCTTCTCGTCGTGACGTTGTTTGTGATTGCCCGAATCATCGGGCGGCAAGATGCATCGTCTCGGGCGCGAAGAGTAGATGTCTTCCAAAAATTTGTAGCCGGGCTGAAATCAGCGTGGGCATTCTTGTTGCGCACGCCGAGCCTTTTCGTGGCCGGGGTCGTTCGCCCGGTGTTGCGCGCGTTCGCATGGGTCAACAGAGTGTTCGGCCGTGGAGGAGAAAAGTGAATTTCTGGTCTCAGGCTCGGCGCATCGGTGCGGCGGTTGCGGTCGCTGTTTTCGTCTCACTCACTGTTCCCATGCAATCGGCGAGCGCCGCCGATTATGTCCCCATCAATGGTGCCGGTTCGTCGTGGAGTTCGAATGCTCTCGATCAGTGGCGCCGCAACGTTCAGCAGTACGGCATGCGCATCAACTATGCGAGCACTGGTTCGTCGGACGGACGAAATCAGTTCAAGAACGGCACCGTCGACTTTGCGGTATCGGAGATTCCTTATGGGGTGAAAGACGGCAACAGCGTCGACGGGCTACCGTCGCGCAGCTTCGCCTATATGCCGATCGTCGCTGGGGGCACCGCGTTCATGTACAACCTGCAGATCGGCGGCAAGCGCGTCACGAACCTGCGTCTGTCTGGCGAAGTCATCGCGAAGATCTTTACTGGTGTGATCACGAAGTGGAATGATCCGAAGATCGCGGCCGACAACCCGAGTTTGACGTTGCCAAGCCGAGCCATCGTTCCGGTGGTTCGTTCGGATGGTTCCGGTTCGACGGCACAGTTCACCACCTGGATGGCCTCTCAGCAGTCGTCGGTATGGGATTCGTACTGCAAAGCAGCCGGTCGCCCGACGCCCTGCGGCGTTACGTCGAACTACCCGACTGTCGACGGCAAAGGATTTGTTGCGCAACCCAATTCACAAGGTGTCGCTGGGTACGTCAAGCAGACGGCCAACATCGGAACCATCACCTATGTCGAGTATTCCTACGCGCTCAAGACAGGATTTCCTGTCGCGAAGGTTCTGAACCAGTCCGGATATTACGTCGAGCCCACCGCGTCGAACGTCGCCGTTGCTCTGTTGAAAGCCGAGATCAATACTGACAAGGGCTCTGACCAATATTTGACGCAAAAACTTGAGAAGGTGTACACGAACAAGGACCCGCGAGCCTACCCGCTGTCGTCCTACAGCTACATGATCGTGCCGACGGCTACGCAGAACGGGTTCACCGCCGATAAGGGCAAGACTCTTGGTGCATTCGCGAATTACTTTCTGTGTGAGGGCCAGCAGCAGGCCGATGCCCTTGGCTATTCGCCGTTGCCCATCAATCTGGTAAAGGCGGGGCTGGCTCAAGTGAAACTCATCCCTGGTGTCGAGTCGAGCTCGGTAGACATCAAGTCATGCAACAACCCGACGTTCTCCAAGGACGGCACGAACACTTTGGCGAAGAATGCCGCCATGCCGAGTGCCTGCGATAAACGGGGTGCGAGTGCGCAGTGCGCTGTGGGAACGGGCGGAGCCACGGCAACGACTAATCCGGGTGCGGGTAGTGGCGGTCAAAAATCGTCGGGCGCGGGCAGCGACTCTGGCGCGGGCGCGGGGACGGGCACCGCCACCGGCACGAATGAGGGTGGCACGAGTGCCACCGACGAGGCGGGTACAAACGACACAGCGGATGGCACGGGCGACGGAAGCAGTGCAGGCACTGAGGGCGGGGTCGTTCTTGGAGCGACCGCGGGTGGTGGCCCGGTGTCGTGCGACAACGACACCGGCGTGTGCCAGAACGTTGTCGCGGAGCCGATCACCGTCGCGTCGGATTCCGCTTGGGGCACGCAGCAGAACGCAGCACTGATCGCTGTGGCATTGCTGCTTGCCGTGATTTTTGTGCCGCCGACAATCGCCCGCCTCGTCCGTGAACGGAGATCACGATGAGTCGCGATGCCGGAGCATCGATGACAATGCGTCTCGGGGCCGGGTTCCTGGTGATAGGTACTGTGCTTAGCGGGTTCGGAGCTATCACAGGCATAGGCTTGCTTGCCCCGCAGAATGCTGCCGTTGCCGCTGAGGATTCCTCCGCCGTCACCCAAAAGTGGGTGGATGGTGCCGTAATAGGTGGACGGGTTGTGTCGAGTTCCGAGTCGGCCTCCGCTTCTCCATCGGAGTCTGCAATGGCCTCGGACTCTGCGTCGGCTACAGGATCCGCATCCGCATCCACAAGCCCGTCCGCATCCAACGCCACTGCAGCCGATCCAACACGAGCCGACCAACCGGTATCGGTGACGAGTGCGGACTACAGCACGTTCAAGGACCTCTCCGTGACCGTTTCGCAGACGAAGAAGCTTGCGAGTCAGGGCATCCTCGTGACCTGGACTGGGGCGAAAGCAACCGCAGAAGGCGAATTCACCACCGACTACATGCAGATCATGCAGTGCTGGGGGGACGCATCCACAGGCCCGACACCCGATCAATGTCAGTTTGGTGCGTCAACGGCGTCACTGAACGCGCTTCTTGGAACGGGGGTCGCGAGCAGGTCGCTCGGTTCCAAAGACTCCGACCCAGCACAGTCATATGACAGTTCGGTGTTGATGCCAACCACTCCAGCGCGGCCAAATGCCAAAAACTATGCGATTCCATTTCGCACGGTCACGGGCGAGCGCGTGTTTTACGTGAGTGACTATTTCGCGAACGCGACAACCAACGAGGTCGATGCAGTGCGTTCCGGTGGGGACGGGAGTGGCCAGTCGCTGTTCCAGTTGCAGACTTCACTCGACGCGCCCCACCTTGGCTGCGGCGCTGAGACATCGGAAGGCTCCGCACGATCCTGCTGGCTGGTGATCGTGCCTCGTGGCGAATACAACACCAATGGAACCCCGGCGTCAGCAAACGTGGATGGCCGAGTATCTGGGTCGCCGCTCTCGCAGTCGGCGTGGAACAACCGAATGGTGTTCCCCCTCTCATTTCTTCCCACGTCCTCTCAGTGTGCGATCGGCGCAACCGAAGTGCGGATAGTCGGCAACGAACAGTTCACCGATGCGATGACGTCGTGGCAGGCCGCCATCTGCGGCAAAGGCATGACATTGGGATACTCCCAACTCGGTGACGACGAGGCGAAGGCGCAACTCGAGTCAACATCTTCCGGCACGACGAAGCTGGCCGTGGTGTCCTCACCGTTATCGACGAGCACGACACCCGCAGCGGAAGTGGCCTACGCGCCGCTGGCCCAGAACGCGATCGTAATTGCATACACGATCGATCGAAGTTTTAAGGTTGACGCTTCTGACACGTCCGACGCATACAAAGCACGAATGAAGACCAACGGCACACCCGTCACAAACCTGACCCTCAACGCGAGGCTTGTAGCCAAACTGCTTACCCAGTCATATCGCATTGACGTGCCTGGAGGAGGGGTAAAGGCGCCACTCACAAACAACCCATACACGTTGGTTCGCGACCCCGAATTTGTGGCGCTGAACCCCGAGTTCGCCAATTTCCAGGCGTCCGCGGCGCCGGAGGGTCTCATCGTCAGCCTCGGCTCGGGCGACAACACCGCGGAAGTGTGGAACTGGATCAAGAGCGACCCGGTCGCCGCCGCTTTCCTGGATGGCAAAGCGGATGAGTGGGGGATGGTAATCAACCCGAACTACAAGTCGCTTCACATCGCCTCTGACGACTCGATCAACAGTTTCCCCAAAGCCGATCTCACTGTCGCGGATGCGGACAAAGCTTCCGGGATCCCCGGATTTGGCACGCTCGATATGCGACCGTACTCCAACGACTACGCCGACTCCGCCTACCATGCTGCCCGACTCGACGCCGGCACGAAAATCGTTTGGGACTCAACGAAGTCTCCCGCACAATATGTGTCGGGTGGTTCGCAACTGCCGGGGCAACACTTCGAGATTGCCATTACCACGCTGACGTCTGCCGAGCGGTATGGCCTCAATGTGGCCAAGCTCGTGAATTCAGCAGGCCAGGCTGTCGCGCCCACCGCCGAAACCATCACTGCCGCCGTCAATACGATGACGGCGACCACGGCGTCCCCGGTAGTCGCTGTTCCGGATTTCTCAAAACGCGTTCTTGACACCTACCCGCTCCCAACGGTGAGCTACGCAGCCGTGTCATTTTGTGATGCCACCACTGCAGACCTCGCCGGCTACTCCACATTTCTCGAATACGCGGCTGATGAGGGTCAGGTGAGCGGACAAGATACAGGCGAGCTGCCCATCGGATATGTTCCGCTGACAACCTCGCAAAGGGCGCAAGTGGCGAAGGTCGCCAAACTGCTTGTCAGCCCTGGAGAGGTCGCCGCGATCTGTGACCCTGCCACTGCCACCTCCTCGCCGTCGCCATCCCCGTCGGCATCGTCGGACGACGGAGATATAACTGGAGGCACGTCTGACAGTGCTCCAGCCGGTGCAGAGGTTCCGGTGGCCTCTGATATGCCATCGGCCGCACAGGCTCTCGGGGCTGGGGATTCCTCCCTCGCGCTCTACGCAGGCAAGACAGCCAACGACACCACAGGCATCCAGGGCGCGGCCGTAGCCGTCTCAATGGCACTAGGCATACCAGCGTTATTGGGCGGGTTCGTGCTGTTGCGCAAAGGGCGCAAGCTGTCGCGGATTCGGCTCTAGCTCCCATTCACCCTGACTTCTTCTGGCGTTAGCACGTTTGTTGCCTGCCGTTCATGCGCGGCTTTCCCGCCGTTCGCCTGTGACCTTTAACCTCCCAGCGTGGCCACAAAGTAATGGCCCGTTCACAGCATGTCTTGAAGACAATGAGCTTGGAGGAAAACACATGAAGGTCACGCCCTTCACAAAGCTTGCGGTTGGGATCGGATGCGCAGCGCTCGTGGCGAGCGCCTCGATCCTGCCCGCCCACGCAGACCCGGCGGCAAATACCTACGGAACACTCGTTGGACTTGGTTCTGACACCACCCAGTCGGTACTCAACGGGCTGGCAACAGCCATCGGCGGCAACAAGATCGCATCCTACGATGCGACGGGCGCCTCTCTGAGGGTCATAACGCGCGACGGTGACGTAAACGGTATTCCCCGGGCCAACGGCTCTGGTGCAGGACGAAGCCTCCTGCTTTCGGCAATCGGACAAATTCCGACCGCAAACATCTCGGTCTACAACAACGGAGTGAGCGGCACCACACTCGCCGCCGCGACCGAGGACGTGGCAGGGAAGATCGACTTCGCGCGCAGCTCCTCCGGCCCGAGCGCACAGGTGGACGGGGGCGTGCTCACATACATCCCGTTCGCCAAAGACGCGGTCAGCTATGCGGTCGCCTCGAACAGCTACCTTCCGAAGAACCTGTCGACCAGCGACCTCACGGCCATCTATGCGGGCAACCTCAAATACGTGAGTCCAACCGGGGCGCTCGCCGCAACCCAGGTCGATGGCACATACGTGAAGATCACCACCCTTCTTCCCCAATCCGGTTCGGGCACGCGTAGCTTCTGGATCGGCAAGGTCGGATTGACCGAAACTCTGGTCACTGCCAACACCAACGGAAACCTCGGCGCGAATGTGGCCAAAAACTTCGACGGTGGATCGGTTCAGGAGAACGATGGTTCAGTGTTCACCACTGGTACCGTCGATCAGCAACGAGGCGCAATCGTTCCCTTCGCCATCTCGCAGTGGGTTGCTCAGGCAAACAACACACAGGCGGATGTTCGACACGGAGCGGTTCTCGGCTCGATCGACGGTCTTGCGCCAACAACCGGATCAGGCACCTCATACGTGCTGAGTTCAGGTTTTTCGTCAAACTTCTCGCGCCTCGTCTACAACATCGTCGCATCGGCCAAGGCTGAAGACGAATCGTCGGCAATCCACGAGGCCTTCGTCGGCACCGGGTCGCTGGTCTGCTCGCAGGTAGGCACCATCCAGTCATACGGCTTTGCCACTTTGACCGATAGCACCGGGCCCAACGCTTGCGGTGACACGTCACGAACCGACGTTCTGCCATCCACGTCGAGCATTGCTTTGACAGTTCCCAGCGGCGCAGTCAAAGTCGGCAGCGGAGCCTCCCTCAAAGCAACGATCACCTCGAACGGTAACCAGGGCGGAACGGTCACGTTCTACAACGGCTCCATCGCTGCTGCCAACAAGCTGATTGCCGCAAAAGTCGCAGCCGGGTCCACCACGGCTGTCGCCAGCTACACGCCAACAAAGACCGGATCGATTTCGGTGGTCGCCGATTTCGTGCCGGCGCTCGACGGGATCTCCTACTCGCAGTCGAGCGCATCGGCACTCACCGTGGCCGCGCAGACTTCGAAAGTGACAATTGGCAAGATTTCCGACACCACATACGGGAAGTCCGCATCGGCGAAGGTCACGGTCGCAGGTTCCGCGGGCACCCCCACTGGCAAGGTCACGCTGAAGGACGGCTCGAAAACGCTCGGCACCGCCACCCTCAACAAGGGCGCCGCGACTTTCGCGCTACCTAAGACGCTGGCCGCAGGAAAGCACACGCTGACGGCAAGCTACGCGGGCTCATCCACCACAGCCGCATCCACATCAGGGGCCGTGAGCTTCACTGTCGCAAAAGCCAAGACAACCACCAAGGTTGCCAAAGTCAAAGCGGTCAAGGCAGGCAAGAAACCAAAGGTGACGATCAAAGTAACATCGGCCACCGGCGTCCCGGTCAACGGCAAGGCCGTCATCAAAGAGAAGTCGAAAACTCTCAAAACGGTGACGATCAAGAACGGCAAGGCCACCGTATCCCTGTCGAAGAAGACGAAAGCGGGCAAGCACACCATCAAGGTGAGCTTCGTCGCCACGTCCAATCTCAAGGCATCGACCGCAAAGGCGACCGTGACCGTCAAGAAAAAATGAGTTCGCTCGCACTCGCGCATCGCTAGTGCGAACCCGCTAACGCTCTGGCGCAGCCCCCAATTCAGGGAGGGGTTGCGCCAGAGTCCTTCCCTGAAGCGATACATATCGAGGAAAATGAGCACATCCACAAGGCCCGGACCGTGGCTGCCGCACCGGCTCCGCCGCGCCAAATCGTCGAGGCGCGCGGTTGGCAAAAACCCCAAACGGCCATCCCCTCCTGCCACACCCCCCGCCACACTCACCGCCGCGATACCGGCAATGGATCCGGCAGAACGGTACCGGTACTGGGGCAATGCACTGATCGCCATCGGCATGGTGCTCCTGGTCTTCGCCATCCAGGTCTTGCTGATCTTCCCCCTCAAGCACTATCGAGATCAGCAAGCCTCATTCGACTCGTTTCGCTACGACCTCGCCAATGGCACCGCGCCGGTTGGCCAGATCACAACCGACGATCTTGCAGTGCAATCAGGCACGCCCGTTGCTCTGATCACGATCCCAGGCATCGGGCTAAGCGACGAGGTCGTCTATGCGGGAACAACCTCCGATGTGACCAGCCAGGGGCCAGGCCTCCGTCGCGACACGGTCCTGCCCGGTCAAAAAGGAGCAAGTGTCCTCATCGGTCGGGCATCCGCGTATGGGGCGCCCTTCGGCAATCTTGCATCGATCAAAATCGGGGAGACCATCACCACAACCACCGGCCAAGGCATTGCCACCTATTCGGTCACCAACGTGCGCCGGGGCGGCGATGCGTTGCCCGAACCGATCACCACTGAGCAAGGGAGCCTGACCCTCGTCAGCTCGTATGCGCCGATACCCTACGTCTCGACCGGTGTCATCCGGGTGGATGCGACGCTGTCCAGCCCCGCCTTTGTCACCCCCGTATCCGTGGTCAGCAAAGCCACCCTTGGCTCAAATGAAGAGACCCTCGCCGGCGACATGAGCGCCCTGCCGTGGCTGATCATCACGCTCGTCGGAATCTGTGCAGCCGCCATTCTGATCACCCTTGGGGCCAGATACTGGGGACGCTGGCAGGCGTGGATTGTCGGCTTTCCGGTGCTGCTGTTGCTTTCGACTATCGCATCCCAGCAGGCGATGACCCTATTGCCGAACACGTTGTGAGGAGCCGGGAATTGGCTCCTGGGTTGGCTTTCATTCGTTAACCTCGCGTCCACTTCTGAGAGGAAAGATAAGCGCATGTCTGCGACTGCTGATGTGACTACCGACACCCATTTGTTACCCACGGTGGCGGTGTCGACCGTCTCCGCGCCAATCTCGCCAAAGCCCGGATCCGCTGGCAATTCACCCTCGGTACTTGGCGGCGGAACATCGGGTGCCGCGATTGACGCACGCAACGTATCGGCGTGGTTTGGTGACCACAAAGTGCTCGATCGTATCAACCTGCTCATGCCCGCCAAACAGGTGACGGCCCTCATCGGCCCATCGGGTTGCGGCAAGTCCACTTTCTTACGAATCCTGAATCGCATGCACGAATTGGTGCCGTCTGCGGCGCTCGCCGGAGAGGTGTTGTTCGATGGGGTCGACATCTATGACCCGGCCTTACGCGTGACCAACGCACGCAAATCCATTGGCATGGTATTTCAGAAAGCCAACCCGTTTCCTGCCATGTCGATTGCCGAGAACGTGCTTGCCGGGCTCGCGCTGACCGGCGTGAAAGCGAAGAAGTCGGTCAAGGAAGACCTGATTGAAGAGTGCCTTACCAAGGCAGGGCTGTGGGCCGAAGTTAAAGATCGTCTTCACCAGGCGGGCGCCGGGCTTTCTGGCGGTCAGCAACAGCGGTTGTGCATTGCGCGGTCACTCGCGGTGCGACCTCGGGTGTTGCTGATGGATGAGCCGTGTTCCGCACTCGACCCCACCTCGACAAATCGCATCGAACAGACCATCGCGGAGTTGGCGAGCGAAATCACTATCGTCATCGTCACACACAATATGCAGCAGGCTGCCCGTGTCTCCGACAATTGCGCCTTCTTTCTCGCGTCGGCGAGCACTCCCGGAGTCATCGTCGAAGCCGGTTCGACCTCCCAGATCTTTGGGTCGCCGACCGATCAGCGCACCGCCGACTATGTGGAGGGCCGGTTCGGGTAACGGTGCTGGTGGACGCGTGGCGCCGGGTGGTTGTAAGCGCCGGGCTCGTGGATGCCGTGCGAAGCCGCGCTTCGCCCAGACGGCAAGCCGCAGCAGAAACACGGTGGCAACAAAAGTCGCTTAGTCTGACACCATGGGCGACCTGTTTACTGGCTACTCGCCCCAGACGGCATCGGGGAGAAAATCGAAGAGCGCCTGGGACGAGATGTTTGTCGCGTCGGGGGATCCTCGAGATACGTACAAGCAGATATATCTCGCGCTCGCCGAGATGACGCAAGACGAGTTGCGCAACCGCGCGGCATCCCTCAGTGACTCCTACCTGGCGCAGGGCGTTACGTTCGACTTCGCGGGTGAAGAGCGCCCATTCCCCTTGGATGCGATTCCGCGCGTCATCAGCGAAAACTCGTGGTCGACTCTTGAAAAAGGTGTCAAACAGCGGGTCAAAGTTCTCGAAGCCCTGCTTGCCGACGTGTATGGTCCCCAGCGCGCAGTCGCTGATGGGGTTATGCCCGCCCACCTCATCGCCTCATCCGCCCATTTTCGCCGTGAAGTGCATGGCATCACATCCTCAAATGGGGTACGCATCCAGGTTGCTGGCATCGACCTGATTCGCTCGGAAGACGGAGGCTGGCGCGTTCTTGAAGACAACGTCCGGGTTCCCAGCGGTGTGAGCTATGTGATCTCGAACCGCCGCGTGATGACGCAGACCTTGCCTGAGCTGTTCATGTCGATGCGCATCCGCCCCGTCGGCGATTACCCGCATCGGCTGCTGAATGCCCTGCAAGCGGCGGCACCGGACGGTATCGACGATCCGACCGTCGTCGTGCTCACCCCAGGCGTATACAACTCGGCATACTTCGAACACACATTGCTGGCGCGTCTGATGGGTGTTGAACTTGTCGAAGGGCGTGACCTGTTCTGTTCCGGCGGCAAGGTGTGGATGCGCACAACAAGCGGTCCACATCGGGTCGACGTGATCTACCGCCGGGTTGACGACGAATTTCTTGACCCGCTGAAGTTTCGGCCGGACTCCATGCTTGGGGCTCCCGGCCTGCTTCTTGCCGCTCGTCTCGGCAACGTGACGATTGCCAACGCGGTGGGCAACGGCGTTGCCGACGACAAGCTGGTCTACACGTATATGCCCGAACTGACCCGCTACTTCCTAGGCGAAGATCCGATCATCGAAAACGTCACGACGTGGCGTCTCGAAGAGCCGGGCGCCCTAGAGGAGGTGCTCGATCGGCTGGACGAATTAGTGGTCAAGCCCGTGGATGGTTCGGGCGGCAAGGGCATCATGATCGGGCCCGACGCTTCTGCCAAAGAACTCGCCGACATGAAGACGAGGCTGTTGAAAGACCCACGCGGATGGATCGCACAGCCAGTCGTACAACTCTCCACAGTTCCCACGCTTGTTGAGGACGGGGTCCGGCCGCGTCACGTTGACCTGCGTCCGTTTGCGGTGAATGACGGAAATGACGTATGGGTTCTTCCTGGCGGCCTTACCCGCGTCGCGCTGCCTGAAGGGCAGCTCGTGGTGAACTCCAGCCAGGGTGGTGGATCGAAAGACACCTGGGTGATGGGCAGTGGATACGGGCCAGAGGCCGAGGAAGCTGGCAAACGCAGCGGGGGAGTGCAGGGCCTTGTTGCCGGCCAGGCCGCGCCGACCACATCCATTCACATCGTTCGCGAACCCGAGCATGCTCCAGAGGATTCGCCGCACTACGGTATCCAGCAACAGCAAAGACAACGCACTGCGCGCGAGGCGGGGGACGCCGCGGCCAGTACCGTGCCAGCCGAAAATGCCCCAGGCGGTGACGCCCAATGATGTTGTCCCGAATCGCAGAGAGCCTCTTCTGGATCGGCCGCTACACCGCCCGCGCAGACGGAACCGCCCGCATCCTTGACGTACACCTCCAACTCTTGCTCGAAGATCCATGGGTCGATGAGGCAACGGCATGCAGTTCTCTTGTTGGCGTGATGGGAGCGACCGTTGATTCGTCGGAAGGGCTCACCCGGCAGACCATTCTCGACTTGCTTGCTGTTGACGGCAAGCAGCCGACATCCATCGCCTACTCGCTCACAGCGGCGCGCGAGAACGCCAGGCGCGCTCGCGAAATCATCAGTACCGAGCTCTGGGAAAGTCTCAACGCGACAAAAATGCGCATGCCGCGCAAAGTGCCGCAGGACCGCGCGCACGAATTCTTCTCCTGGGTGCGCGAACGTTCGGCCCTCGTGTTCGGCATTGTCGATTCGTCGACGAGCAGGGATGAGGCGTGGCAGTTCTTCACCCTTGGCGCCAGCCTTGAGCGGGCCGATATGACGGCCCGGTTGCTTGCCACGCGGTCGCTCACCGAGGCATCGGGTCCGAGCTGGACAACGATTCTGCGCTCATGTGGCGCATATGAGGCATACCTGCGCACCTATCGCGGCACGCCTTCCGCAACGCGGGCGGCAGAATTCTTGTTGATGGATCGGCTGTTTCCACGTTCGATCCTGTTCTCCATCGCCACCGCAGAAGACTGCTTGCGCAACCTCGGCCCCCGATCCGATCGGGCAGGCATCTCCGATTTTGCCCTGCGCACACTCGGCCAGATCAGAAGTCAGCTCGAATACATGCCCGTGCCTGAAGCTCTCGGCAGCCTCAGCTCCCATATGGAGGAGGTGCAGGCCGCGACATCTCTGGCAAGTGAGGGAGTGCGGCAACGCTACTTCCCCACCAATCCGGTGACAAGCTGGGCAGGTGAGGCCCTATGAGGCGTTTGAAAGTCGAGCACCGCACAGGCCTGAGATATGACGGAGAGGTCAGCGCTTCATACAACGAGGCACGCATGTTGCCCGCCACGGGCGGCCATCAGTTTGTGCTCTCAAGCCAACTCGACATCCACCCCAAGGCGCATGTGTATAGCTACCAGGACTATTGGGGCACACTTGTCAGCGCTTTTGAGCTGCTTACTCCGCATCAAGAACTGGAGTTGACGGCGACAAGCCTTGTCGAGGTGCAGGAAAGGCAGTATGGCCTGCAATTGCTTGACTGGGATGGAATCTCACGTGCGGCTGCTGGGCAGACGCCCATTGTCGAGAAGTTGGATGTGACCCCGCTCACCGCAGTGCCGGAAGAGGTCGTCGAGCTGGCCAAGTCGATCCGTTCAGGCAAGACGCCCGCTCAGGCTGCCGAGGCGATTTGCCTCGCTATTGCCGAACAGATGGAATATGTTCCCGGATCGACGACTGTGCACTCCACGGCCACCGAGGCGTGGGGGAACCGCAAGGGTGTCTGTCAGGACATCTCGCATGTGTGTCTCGGCGCGTTGCGCTCAGTGGGAATCCCCGCCCGGTATGCCTCCGGATACCTGCATCCGGTCAGCGATGCGGAGATCGGTGTGCCGGTTGCCGGAGAGTCGCATGCCTGGGTGGAATGGTTCACGGGCGAATGGAATGGGTTCGATCCCACCAACTCGTTGCCGATCGGCGGGAAGCATGTTGTTGTTGGCCGCGGCCGGGACTACAGCGACGTTCCGCCGTTGCGTGGCGTGTATGCGGGGCCGTATGCCTCGAGCTTGTTTGTCTCGGTGACGGTGACACTCGAAGCGTGAGGCCTGGGTTGGGGTTGGGGTTGGCATTCGGCCGATAAGATTTCAGGCATGGCCGATGACGACGATGCGGCGGCGCGGGCTCGTGCCGCGATAGCCGCACATCGCTCTGCGCTTGCCGCACTCGGGGGAACAAGGCACATCCACACCGACCGTCATGGCATTGACACCATTTACACTGTGTGGCGCCCACAACGCCCGCCGCAGGCTATCGCGCAAATCTTGCACGGGGTGGGTGAGCACTCGGCACGGTATCTGCATGTGGTCGGGGCACTCGTTGGTGCTGGCTATGTCGTTGTCGCCGATGACCATCGTGGGCACGGCGAGACCGGCGTCGGCCAGTACGGGCTTCTGAACAAGTTGGGTGCGATGGGGCCTGGCGGAATGCGCGCGGTGACGGATGCTGCACACGCGATTTCGCTGGATGTGCGACGTTCCTTTCCTGGTCTTCCCTCGGTGTTGTTGGGGCACAGCTGGGGCTCATTCCTCGCCCAGAAACTCGTCAACCGGTACAGCGACGAATATGCCGCTGTCGTGCTGACCGGCACAGCGCTGGCTATGCCCGGAAGCGTGAACTCGGGCGACTTCAACAAGCGGTTTCGTATAGAAGGCGGGTCGGGGTTCGAGTGGTTGAGTCGTGACCCTGCGGTTGGCATGGCCGCGGCCGTGGATCCTCTGATGTTCGGTGGAACAGGGTTGCAACTGTTCGGCCTTCGCGGGTCGCTCGAGATATTGACCACCCCGGGTCGCTCGGTTCGCCCGGATTTGCCGGTGCTGATCGCGATCGGTGGCGATGACCCGGTTGGTGGCGTCCGATCGGTGCGGCGGCTCGAGGCTCGATATCGGGCACGAGGCCTGGTCGACGTCGAGGTCATCGTTTATCCGGGCGCGCGCCACGAGATCTACAACGAAACGAATCGCGGCGAAGTGATCGCCGATGTGCTGCGGTGGCTGGACGCCAGGATCTAGATGGTCGGCGCCGCCTCCCGTTAGTTCGTCCTCATTTGAGGGGCCTTGCGTAGCACGCTGGCAGCCTCAAGACAACAAGACAACCGTGCCCTACCTCCATGTCTCCATCTCTTGTCCCCTATCTAGTCTCTTGCCTCTGATCTCTTGGGTCTGATCTCTTGGGTCTGATCTCTTGCCTTTGATCCCCTTGCATCCGGTCTTCCATCCTCGGTCTTTCGTCCCCAATCTTCTACCCGCTCTTACCCACTCTCGCGTCTCCAATCTCTTGCCTACTCCCGCGCCCTACTTCTGCACACGCCCCCATCCGATCACTCTCTAGGGTGCGAGCTGTCCTCCCCACCCACGCGACCCAAGACGCGACGCGAAATGCAGACGCCCCCATCCGAATCCATTGCGGATGGCACGCCCGTGGCCTACTTGCCCGGTATTTCGGGCCCCGACCTCACTGGGCACGGAGAACTTGGAGGCTCGGATGGGGGCGTCTGCGTGAAAGCGGGGATACAGGTAAAGCTGGGGGTTGCATTACGGGGGCGTTGTGTTCGACGGCACGGGCGTTCGGATGGGGGCGTCTGCATAATCAGGGATGGCAACAACAGGAGCACAGTAGGACTTTTGAGGTAGCGGCAGGTGTTTGGGGATCGTGGTAGGCGATGAGCGATTCGGTGGGTTCGCCCGCAGGACAGCGGGATACAAAAAGTGTTCCTGTCGGGAAGGGAAAAGGTGCCATCGCCACCCGACTGCCCGTGTATTTTCGCGCGCTAGGGCGTACCCATGAGCGTGACCTGTGAGCGTAAAACTTTGCTTAGCATCGACCGAGGGGTCCGTGACAAGATAGATAAGCACGCGGCACCGGCTGCCTGCACACGGGAGTTGACGTACAAAATGCCTCAGGCACACGGTGAATTTAAGGTTCCGGGCGGGAAGCTCGTCGTCGCCGATATCGAGCACGATGGTGAACGCATCACAGCTGCAAGGATCGCAGGTGACTTCTTCCTTGAACCGGATTCAGCCCTCGATGACATCAATCGTGCTGTCCTCGGCCTTTCGGTGGGGGCGTCGAGCGCAGACATTTCGGCAGCTGTCTCGGCTGCACTCGACTCAGACGTGACCATGCTCGGCTTTTCGGCTGAAGCAGTCGGAGTAGTCGTTCGACGCGCGCTCGCGAAGGCCACCGGGTGGCGCGACTACGACTGGCAACTCATTCACGCTGCGCCGCAAGACCCACACTTGCATCTCGCGCTCGATCAGGTTCTTGCCGAAGAGGTGGCGGCAGGTCGCCGCAAGCCAACCCTGCGCATTTGGGAATGGGAGAAGCCTGCCGTGGTGATCGGCTCCTTCCAGTCTGTGCACAACGAGGTGGACATGGAGAACGCGGCGAAGTATGGCATTCCCGTCGTTCGCCGCATCTCTGGCGGTGGGGCCATGTTCATGGAGGCCGGATCGGTTGTCACGTATTCGATATACGCGCCGACTTCGCTTGTCGAGGGACTCAGCTTCGCTGACTCCTATGCCTTCCTTGACGACTGGGTGCTGGTTGCCTTGCGTCGGCTTGGCATCAACGCAACATACCAGCCGTTGAATGACATCTCGTCGGATCGCGGCAAGATAGGCGGAGCGGCGCAGAAGCGGTTAGGCACTGGTGCTGTGATGCACCACGTCACCATGAGTTACAACATTGATGCGGACAAGATGGTGGAAGTGCTTCGCATCGGACGCGAAAAGCTTTCGGACAAGGGAACAAAGTCAGCCAAGAAGCGGGTCGACCCATTGCGCGCGCAGACAGGCCTGAGCCGGGCCCAAATTATCGACGCTCTCATCGATACATTCCGTGAACTGCATGGGTTGACTGAGGCCGAACTCACTGAAGACGAGGTGGCGAGGGCCGAACGCCTAGTCGAGGAGAAGTTCGCGACCGAGCAGTGGCTTTACAGGGTGCCATGAGTCGGAGACAGTCGCGACGTGTGCGTCAAGGAACCGTCTACGCGTCGCTTGGAATGCTTCTTGTTGTCGCTGTGATCGTGTCGGCGATGGTCGGCCAAATCACGATCTCACCCACGGAGGTGATCGGGACATTCCTTCGCGGAATCGGCATCGATACCGCCTGGGGCCCGCAGTCTCCGCAACACGAGGCAACCTTGTGGGCCATCAGATTTCCTCGCGTAGTGATGGGCATTGTCGTAGGTGCGTCTCTCGCCGTCGCCGGAGCCATCATGCAGGCTGTATTCGGTAATCCTCTTGCAGAGCCGGGTGTCGTCGGTGTGTCCTCTGGTGCGGCTGTCGGTGCGAGTGTCTCCATCGTTTTTGGCTTGACGGCGTGGGGAGCATGGACCACTCCGGTCTTCGCCTTCGCGAGCGCGCTGATTACCACGTTCTTCGTCTACTACTTCTCGCGGTCTGGCGGCAAGAGTGAAGTGGTGACACTGCTGCTCACCGGCATCGCCGTGAACGCGTTCACTGGGGCCGCAGTCGCTTTTCTTACGTTCATGGGCTCGGCTGCATCTCGGGAGCAGATCATCTTCTGGCAGTTCGGCAGTCTCAACGGAAGCAGGTGGGGCCAGGCCGGAATTGTGGCTGTGGGATGCGCTGTGGGAATTGTCGGTGCCCTGCTTGTGGCTCGGCAACTCGATCTACTCTCGCTTGGTGATAACTCGGCCCGTCACCTCGGCGTTGATGTGGAGCGGTTGCGGTTCATTGGCATAGTGCTCACGGTCACTCTTGTCGGCGTATCCGTTGCCTTTGTGGGCATTATTGCGTTTGTTGGTCTTGTCGTTCCGCACATGATGCGCATGATCCAGGGGCCGAGTCATCGATCTCTCATTATTTCGAGCGCACTTGGTGGGGCTGTACTGCTCGTCATTGCGGATGTCGCAGCGCGCACCGTCATCCCGTTTGCCGACTTGCCTATTGGTGTGCTCACCTCGATCATTGGTGGCCCTTACTTCTTCTACTTGCTGCGGCGAGCCCGTCGAAGCGCTGGAGGATGGGCGTGATGATGCGATCGGCCGAGTCTGCTGCTCCTATGATTCAGCTCGAGAATGTGACGTTTTACCGTGGCACTCGTGCGATACTCCGGGACATCAACCTCAGTGTCGAAGCTGGCGAGATGGTTGCAATCGTGGGTCCGAACGGGGCAGGAAAGTCGACGCTGCTTAGCGCCATCGCCGGTGACGTGCATCCACAATCCGGAACGGTCTCTATCGGGCATATGCCAATTGGGGAATATCGCCCTCGGCCTCTTGCCCGCATCCGCTCGGTACTGAGCCAAGAGAACATTGTCACGTTTCCCTTCACGGTTCGCGAGGTTGTGGCGATGGGCCGAAGCCCATGGGTGGGATTGCCGGAATCCGACGAAGACGAGACGGTGATCGCGGATTCGATCGACGCGGTCGATATGAGGTACCTCAGCGGCCGTAAGTTCGTGCAGCTTTCAGGGGGCGAGCGGGCGCGAGCGTCCTTGGGAAGAGTCCTCGCCCAGCGCACGCCGATCGTGCTGCTGGACGAACCGACGGCGGCTCTCGACCTCAAACATCAAGAGACCGCGCTCAGCATCGCGCGCGAGTTATGTGCGGCAGGTACGACAGTTGTCGTTGTGCTGCATGATCTGACTCTTGCTGCCGCGTACGCCGATCGGATTGCGGTGATCAATGATGGCGTTATGGATGCGTATGGGACGCCTGACGAGGTCTTGACCGGTGATTTGCTTTCGGCCGTGTACGACATTCCGATTGAAGTATTTCGCCACCCCGCAAGCGGTGGCGTCATCGTTCAGCCACGACGTCAAGACCGGCAATCCTGAACGGCCGACCAGCACTGGGCCCCGTTCACTGTAACCTGTGCCTATGACAGCACCACGAGCGCTACCGGATGTACCTGCGGGCCACGGCGTTATCGTACTCGGGCAGGCGCTCGACGTTCTCTCCCAGCTACCGGACGCAAGCATCCAACTCATCTACATCGATCCCCCCTTCAATACGGGGCGCACGCAGAAGCGCGCCGAGATGCGTGTTGCAGCAACCGACGCGGAGGCTGCCGAGACTGTGCGTCGCAGTGGGTTCGCCGGCCGCGACTATCACTTGGTGCGTGGGGCTCTGCGCACTTACGACGACCGATTCGACGACTACTGGAGCTTTCTTGAACCGCACCTGACGGAGGCGTGGCGGGTGCTCAACGACACCGGCACGCTCTACGTGCACCTCGACTATCGTGAGGCCCACTACGCCAAAGTCATGCTCGACGCGATCTTTGGCCGTGACAGTTTTCTTAACGAAATCATCTGGGCGTACGACTATGGGGGCAAATCCAAGACTCGCTGGCCAGCGAAACACGACACGATCCTTGTGTATGTGAAGGATCGCTCTCGCTATTACTTCGACTCGCATGCCGTGGACCGTGAGCCTTACATGGCGCCAGGGCTTGTCACACCGGAGAGAGCTGCTCGAGGCAAGCTGCCAACCGATGTGTGGTGGCACACCATCGTTCCGACCAATGGCAGTGAAAAGACGGGCTATCCGACGCAAAAACCAGAGGGGATCCTTCGGCGCATCGTCTCGGCTTCAAGCGCGTCCGGTGATTGGGTGCTGGATTTCTTCTCTGGATCTGGCACCACTGCAGCTGTTGCGGCCAACCTGGGTCGTCGGTTCTTTGCTGTGGATGCGAATCCTGAGGCTGTTGCGATCATTGAGGAAAGGCTTGCAGGTGCGGTCAGGAGGCTCGGTGACCTAGGATGAGCGCAATGTTGACGAAACTTTACCTACCAGTTTCTGGCACTTCGCGAAGGTTCATCGGGCCGAAGAAGTTGCTCGCCCTCGTCACCGTCGGTGCGCTTGCAATCGGAATCGGCGGGTGCTCTCCTGATCGTGCCGAGGCGTCTCCTGCCATTTCGGCACAGGCGTCGGCGGCTGTTGCGGGAGCTTCGGTCTCCCCCGCAAAAGCGAAGAAGGCTTCCATCAACCTGAAACGGCACTCGACCACCAAATTCACGTCAACCTGGGTGGTTGTCAATAAGAAGCGTCCGATCAAGCCCAAGAAGTCGGTCCCCAAGGGCCTGACAAGCGTTGCCCTCGCGGGCACGACCGGCAAGCTTCGGGCCCCCGCAGCCTCCGCTCTGAAGAAGTTGGCGAAGGCGGCCAAGAAGTCCACCGGCAAGCGCATGACCATCACAAGCTCCTACCGTTCATATACGACTCAGGTGAGCGTATACAACAAGTGGAAGTCGATAAACGGCAAAAAGCAGGCCGATCTGCTTTCCGCACGGCCGGGATATTCGGAACATCAAACAGGGCTTGCCGTTGACATCGGGCAACAAGGTTCTGGCTGCGCGCTAGAGCAGTGTTTCGTCACAACCTCAATTGGCAAATGGGTGGCGAAAAAGGCTTGGAAGTATGGATTCGTGGTCAGATATCCAAAGGGCAAAACCTCGGTCACCGGGTATTCGTACGAACCATGGCATCTGAGGTATGTCGGCGTTGAGTTGGCGACTTACATGCATCAAAAGGGCATCAAGACCCTCGAAGAGGCCTTTTCGCTCGGCAAAGCAGCCAAGTATTAGAGGACTTCCGGCGGAGGGTGGTTCAGCCGCCGGCACATGGCTGCCGTGTAAACCCATATGCTCATAACCATGACGTCTGCTTCACCTGTGTATTCATTTCTCGGCCCGCGTGGCACATTCACCGAAGACGCGCTTCGCCAGGTCGCCGAAGCCGCCGGTGCTGAGTGGAAGCCTGTTTCGTCGGTGGTTCAGGCGATTGACGACGTCGTTTTCGGGAGGTCTTACGGCGCGGTCATTCCTATCGAGAACTCGATCGAGGGCGGTGTTACCGCGACGCAGGACGCGCTCGCCGTTGCCGATGGCGTGCGCATCCTTGGTGAATACTTGGTGCCGATCACTTTTAATTTGTATGTTCGACCCGGCGTTTCTCTCGATGACGTGCGGGTGGTCACCACGCACCCAGTGTCGTATCCGCAGTGTCGTGGATGGCTTTCCGAGCGACTGCCTGATCACGAGTTCATTCCCGCATCATCGAATGCTGCGGCGGTGGCGAGCCTCGCGGCCACCGAGCTGGTGGATGCGGCTATTGCAGGTCCATCGGTACTCGACTATTACGATGTAGACACTGTTGCGACCAATATCGGCGACAACACGGGTGCGGTCACCAGGTTCTTGTTGATCGGCCGCGGACGCAAACTGCCTGAACCGACGGGACGGGACAAAACCAGCCTCATCATCGAGCTTCCGGCTGACCGCTCTGGTGTGCTGATGGAGTTGCTTGAGCATTTCTCGACGCGAGGAATCAACTTGTCTCGCCTCGAGTCTCGCCCGGTCGGCGATGAACTCGGGCGGTATCGGTTCAATATCGACGCGGAGGGCCACGTGCGCGATGCGCGCGTTGCCGAGGCACTCATGGGCATCCAGCGTTTCAGCCCACGTGTCATCTTTCTTGGGTCTTACCCCCGCGCAAACGGGAACGAGCCGAGCGTGGGCAGTGCGCATACCAACGAGGCTTTCGCTAGCTCACGGGCGTGGCTCAACAAGATCCTCGGAGACGACTGATTGAGCCGTAACCACGACAAATGTGGTGGCTACTCGGCCCGCCGGCGTAGCGTTACTCGAGTCAGACGAGTGTCTGTTCGAGTTCAGCTGAAGTGGCTGCCGCCATCACCACAAGGCTCTTGGGATTGATCCAGCACCGAATACGACGTGCATCACCGAAAATATCGCCGTCAATCTGGCAAGGCATCGGCTTCTCCGGGCTGATCGAAATGCTTTGACCGCGAGTTATTTCGAACGCACTGCTTTGCCACGTGTGCCATGAGACACCACGGCGCGAGCTGCGTTGTCTCAAGATGATGCGGTTATCGATGGCGATTCTGCCCCACAGTCGAAGCCAACCGACGAAGGTGCGCGGGCCAGCGTAAATCACATCAAGCACGCCATCGTCAATGAGGGCATCGGGCAATAACACGAAAAAAGGCGGATACTGTCCGCAGTTGGCAACCAGGATCGTGTGAACTTTGGCACTGAAGCCGCGACGATCGTCGACGTTGGCATGGATTTCGGTACGCTTGCTCTTCATTGCGGCTCGTATGCCGCCTCCTGCATATGCCAGGACGCCAACACGCGCCTTCGCCGCGGAACTGGTCTCCTCCATCGTTGCTGCATCCAGGCCAAGGCCGGCAGCAACCAAGAAACTATGTTGGCTGACCTTGCCTTTGCCGTCTTCAATGGATATCTTGCCAACGTCAATGGGTCGTTGGACGCCCGAGAATGCGATGGTGGCCGCCTCGGCAACAGTGAGCTTCGCCATGTCGAGGTTGTATGCGAGCACGTTTCCGGTGCCACTTGGCAGCAGCGCAAGTGGAATACCCGTCCCATCAAGCACGTGAGCTACCGCTCGAACAGTACCGTCGCCACCCGCAGCCATCACGACAGAGGCTCCCGCCTCCAGAGCCGAATGGGCCATCGATCCACCAGCATCCGTCGCCGTGGTCTCAAACCAGAGCGTGTCCGAGTAGCCTGCTGCTGCTGCCGCCGCGTCGACAGCAGGCTCAAGATCAGCCCGTCCCACCTTTATCGGATTGAAAATCACCGCC
The DNA here is from genome assembly GCA_015654475.1 of Actinomycetales bacterium. Taxonomy (GTDB): domain Bacteria; phylum Actinomycetota; class Actinomycetes; order Actinomycetales; family Microbacteriaceae; genus UBA3913. Next base: position 22,191 of record JAATGV010000012.1, on the reverse strand, counting down.
GCGAAATTGCTTGGAGATGGGGACATAGGCACACTCTACCCGCGCGGCACGTAAAGTAGACACCGTGATTGACCTGCAGCTGTTACGAGAAAATCCCGAAATCGTTCGCGCAAGCCAGAGGGCGCGTGGGGAGTCTGAGGACCTCGTCGATGAGGCGCTCGCAGCAGACAAGGCCCGGCGCGAAGCGATCGGGGTGTTTGAAAAGCTTCGCGCGGAACAGAATGCGTTCGGCAAAACTGTCGCTTCCGCTCCCAAAGACCAGAAGGCGGCGCTTGTGGCGCAAGTCCAAGAACTTGCGGCATCGGTCAAGGTCGCGGATCAGGCTGCCAAGGATGCGGATGCCGAGCTGACGCGGGTCGCGGGCAGCATCCAGAACATCATCATCGACGGTGTGCCGGAAGGTGGCGAAGACGATTATCGGGTGTTGCGCGAAGTCGGCACGCCGCCCGAGTTCGACTTCGAGCCGCTCGACCATGTTGACCTCGGCGAGAACCTCAAGTTGTTCGATCTGCAGCGAGGCGTCAAGGTCTCTGGTGCGCGGTTCTACTATTTGACCGGCATGGGGATGCGTCTTGAACTGGCGCTGATGAACCTCGCCCTCGACCAGGCACTCGCCGAAGGCTTCACTCCGCTGATCACCCCGACGCTCGTTCGGCCCGAGATCATGGCGGGGACCGGGTTCTTGGGCGCACATGCGGACGAGATCTATTATCTTCCTGCCGATGACCTGTACTTGACGGGCACTAGCGAGGTGGCGCTTGCCGGCATGCATGCGGACGAGATTCTGGACATCTCAGGCGGGCCGTTGCGCTATGCCGGATGGTCGACCTGTTACCGGCGTGAGGCAGGCTCATACGGCAAAGACACCAAAGGCATCCTGCGCGTGCACCAGTTCAATAAGCTCGAGATGTTCGTCTACACCGATCCGGCCGATGCGGAGGCGGAGCATGAACGACTCGTGGGCTGGCAGGAACAAATGCTCGCCAAAGTCGAACTGCCATACCGGGTCATCGACACGGCGGCGGGCGATCTTGGCTCATCGGCTGCCCGGAAGTTCGACTGCGAGGCCTGGGTGCCGACGCAGGGCAAATACCGCGAGCTGACAAGCACATCCAACTGCACCACCTACCAGGGCCGCCGGCTCTCGACCCGCTTCCGCGATGCAGACGGCAGACCGCAGGCGATTGCCACGTTGAATGGCACACTGGCCACAACACGGTGGATCGTTGCCATTCTTGAGAATCATCAGCAGGCTGACGGATCTGTGCGGGTGCCTGAGGCGCTTCGGCCTTATTTGGGCGGCATAGACGTCATTGAGGCTCCGTGAGCGGGGCGGCTTTGGAACGGCGCCTGATCGCGCTCGACGTCGACGGGACCATTCTGGGTGAGGATGGTTCGCTGAGTCCGCGCGTGACGGAGGCTGTACGCTCGGCGGAGGCTGCGGGTCATGAGGTGACGATCGCGACTGGGAGAAACTGGTTGAGTACTTTCCCGGTGCTTGAGCAGCTAGGAATCTCGCCGGAGTATGTGGTGTGCGCTAATGGTGCACTGATTATGCGCCGTATTCAGGAGGGCGAGGTTGTGCCCGAGCATGAGAACGGTTCGTCGCATGGCTATCGGCAGTACGCGATCGAGTTGTTCGACCCGACTGAGGTGTTGACCCTCATCCGTGAGCATTTGCCGGAGGCCGCATATTTGGTGGAGTACGGTGACGGGTTCAGGCGTTTCACCCCGGGCATGGATGAATGGAATCTTGAGAATGCTGAGGAGGTCGAGTTCGAGGGCCTCTATGCCGAACCGGTAATGCGTGTCGTGGTGCGCTCTCCGGATCATGATGAGGAAGCATTTCTGGCGATTGTCGAGGGGATCGGCCTGAAGCATGTCACGTATGCGATCGGGTGGACGTCGTGGTTGGATATTGCGCCATTCGGGGTCTCGAAGGCGACAGCGATGGAGAAGGTTCGGCTGGCATTGAGCTATCGCAGTGACGAGGTTATCGTTGCCGGCGATGGCCGCAATGACATCGAGATGTTTGAGTGGGCCGCGGCGGGCGGGGGGATCGCTGTGGCTATGGGGCAGGCGCCCGACGTTGTCCGGGCGGCCGCGACTCGGGTGACGTTGCCTGTTGAAGAAGACGGCTTGGCTGTGTTCTTCGAAGAGCTCCTTAGCGGCGAGGCCTTGGCCGGCTGACTTTCCCGGAAAGGCTGCCGTATGCGCGCAGCCCTCGCAAATGGGCCAGACCGGTAGATGAAATGTGGGTCTCGCACACAGCGTTTGCCTGTGTGCAAGACCCACATGTTTTTCCGTGTCCAGGTGGGTTCGGCTCTTAGCGAGCTACCGCCCTAGTGCCGCGGCTTGTTTTCTTTACTGTGGTGTATCCCGCCTTAGTTATCTTGACTGTCACGGTGATCTTTTTGCCCTTGAGGCCCTTTGTCAGTTTGAGTGTTTTGCCGGTTGCGCCGCTGATCGACTTTCCTTTGGCCTTCCACTGGTAGGTGACTTTTACGCCTGGGTCCAGGGTTCCGAGTTTGACGGTCAGTTTGGATCCGACTTTTGCTTTGCCTGAGATGACGGGCGTCGGTTTGTGGGTGAGGGTTCCGGCTGCGACGGTGACGGATGCGCTGGTGGTGCTGACGGATGTGTATCCATCCTTCGCACCCGTTACCGTCACGGTCACTGACTTGCCCTTGAGCGTCGGTGTCACGACCAGCGTGCTGCCGGTTGCGCCGGCGATGCTGGCCCCATTTGCCTTCCACTGGTAGCTCAGCGTCGCTGTTGGATCCCATTCGCCTGGCTGTACGGACAAGGTACTTCCCACTTTCGCGGTACCCGCGATTGTCGGGATGCCAGACGGCGAGACGCTGTATTTCTCAGTGCTGTATGTGTAGGCACTTCCGGTGTTGGTGACGCCAAGGCCCGCGGCATGTGCTGCAAGACCGAAGGCGCCTCCGGAGGCGGTATCGCTTACCGTCGCAGTGAATGAGGTTTCGGCTGCCTGCGCCAAAGCCGTGCTCGGAACCGTCCACGTGAGCACGCTGCCGTCGAGCGTAAGCACGTCGGCGTTGGCTCCGAGGTCAATAGTCGCGTACGGCAGCAGTGAGCTCAGGTCGAGAGTTACCTCTTTTCCATCCAGAGCAACTTTGCCAACATTTGCGGCACTCAACGTCACGGTCACGAGGTCCCCGCGCTTTAGCACTGTTCCGTCGGCGGTGTCGCTTGTGACGCCATACGTCCAGGTGGCGGGCCATGCCGGCTTGCCGAGCAGGTAGAGCCATTCCTGGAAGAAGGCTTCGACGTCGTCAGTGTTGCCTGAGATTTCTTTGACGAGTGCGATGTAGTCGGCAGTGGAAGCGTTGGTTCCCGCATACCGGGTCAGCCAGGTGTTCATGATCGTGGAGAAGGTCGCATCCCCTACGCGGGAGCGCAGGTTTTCGAGCGTCCAGGATGCCCGTGTGTAGGTCTGCCAGTCGAAAAGTCCTGCCGGGTCATCGAATCCGGCCACCGGCACAAGCCAGCTTGAGGACGTCGCCGAAGTGAGGTTCCAGGCAGAATAGAACGAGTTCTCCGGGGTGGCGTTGGTGATGCCGAGCCCAAAGTTGGCTTCTGCGGTGATGTAATCGGCTGGACCCTCATTGAGCCAGATATCGCTCCAGTCGGTGGGTGACACGCTGTCGCCGAACCACTGGTGAACGAGCTCGTGAATGTGAGTCGAGAGGCTCGCTGAGTTGCTGTAAACGGGACGGTCTTGCGTCTCGAGTGCATATCCGAGGTTGAGAGAGTCTACGACTATCCCGGTGCTGTTGCCTGGGTAGCGTCCGTAATGCTGCTCCATCCAGTTGAGGATCTCTGGAGTCCGGTTCTTCGAGGCGATTGCCGTGGTCTTACGAGATGTCGACAGCGTCGGGTCGATGAACGACCAGTCCTTGATGGTGCGGTCGGTCGTCTCCAGATAAATATCTGACTCATAGATGTCATACGGGCCGATGGAAACCATGGAGAGGTACGGCTCCATTTGGTTGGTCTCTTGCCACTTCCACGTTGTGGTTCCGCTGCCTTCATCGGGGGTACGCGAGAGCAGCTCGCCGTTGCTGACGGCCGCCGCCGTGTAGCCAGCGATTGTGGTAGGCACCGTGAGGTCGATGTTGTAGGTGGCTTTGTCGAGCAGAGAATTGTTTACGGGATACCAGGTCATTGCCCCAACGGGCTCGTTCACCGCAGTCGCGCCATGGCTGGTTGCGTACCAGCCTTCATAGGATTCGTCTGGATCGGTGTGCTTCGTGGGCGTGCCTGAGTAAGAGATGACGGTAGTGAATTCACCTGTCACGGGAGTTGTTGGCGTAACAATGAGCTTATATTTCGTGGATGCCGCATCAATGATGCGTTCGTAGCTTGCTGGCTGGCCGTTCACTTCGAGTGAATCGATCGTGAGGCCTTCGAAGTCGAGACTGAAAGTGGAGAGCGCGTATCCTGCATCGACTTTCGCCGTGATTGTTGTGGTGGCGGAGATCGCTTGAGAGGTCGCCCACGCGATTTCGATGTCGTAGTGGGATACGTCGTATCCCGTGTTGCCGACGTTGGGGAAGAGGGAGTCGCCGGAGCTCTGTCCACCGGCAATTGTTGTGGTCTCGTCCGCCATTGCGGCAGGCACGACGATCGCTTGGCCCGCGATAGCGACAAATGCGGCCGTCGCTAGTGCGGTGAGTTTCAACGGATTGCGCTTGTGGATGTGTGCATCCACGCGACTAGGGGGCGTTGACATTCAGGTCCTTTCGGTGTGGCGTGGGCCACCATCAGGGGATACCAGCTGCTGTGAACGGGGATCGTGAGTGGTGCGCGAAACGCCAAAATTAGGTAGACATCGTTTCCTATACGTTTCGCCATGTTGCAGACGCACGCATCGTGCGCGTGTGACACATATACGCAACAAAAGTGCATTAGTCTCGCGGCGAACGCAAGGAGTGTGCAATTAGTGGCGGACGATCTAAACGCTGGTATCGATCGAGTTGACGAAGCGATCTTGATGCATTTGCAACAGGATGGTCGCGCCTCTTACAAAGCGATTGGTGCGCGCGTCGGTTTGTCGGCTTCGGCGGTCAACAGGAGGGTGTTTCGGCTGCTCAGTAGCGGAGCCATTCGTCGGTTCACGGTTGAGGTCGGGATTCCGGTTGAATCGCGTGTTGAGGGACTCGTCGAGGTTTATAGTCGGACCACGCTTCCCCCGGACGTGCTTGCCGAGCGCCTCGGGGCGATACCGGAGGTGGTGAGTGCTTTCACAGTGACAGGTGATGTGGACGCGGTGGTGCATCTGAGTGCCGAGCACAACGCGGCATTCGAGGCCGCTCTCGAAAAGTTGAGAGTGGATTTGAAGGCCCATCGCACTCGCACGGTGATGCTCTTGCGCCAGGTGGTTGGCTCCGAACACTCCACGACGATGTGATCTTTCGCTAGACTGTCCCGGGTGCTGTGGTTCGCCGTGGCACGCTGGTGGGCTGTCCGAGAGGCCGAAGGAGCTTGTCTTGAAAACAAGTGAGGGGAGACTCTCCCTGGGTTCGAATCCCAGGCCCACCGCCATATAGTTCCCCCGTAAGAACGGGAGATTCACCGCTTTGGGGGCTTCAAAGTCCTGGTAGCAAAAAACCGGCAAGTTTGCAAGCAATGGGGGCAAACGGGGGACAAACTCTCGCCTCACGCTGCCGTACAGCATCCCGTTGTCGCTACGCTCTCCTCACGGGATGCGAGCATCTGCTACCGGAGTGGGCCGGTAGGGGTGGGTTGATGTGCGGTGCGGAGGCGAACAGTCGGGAAAAGATGGTTTGTTGAGTGCACGAGTTGTCTCAGCACAGGAAAACTACCAAGACGCCAACATCATCACCCGCGGTCCACGTACCAGAGAATACGACAAACTTGAACACACGCTCCTCGAAAAATGGGCAGCACAAGACCCCAATTCCTTCCGGCAGAACCCCAAGTCGTAGATTCATGACAAAGTCATCGCCGGCCGGGAATACCTTTCGGACAAGTCAGAAATGGAACCAATGATCGGCGTCTGGATAAAGCCCGAGAAGTCCGAAATAACGAACCACGTCCCGAGGTACCCTTCCTACCGAACAACACGCGAGTCTATCGAGAAGCAGAAAAGCTCGGCAACGCTGCTCAACGCGTGCTCCCAACTATCGAAAACAAGACTCCATTGGAACAACTTGACTATGTGAATCGAGTATTCGTGCCCAAACGCGAGACGGCTCAAATAGTGCCTGACTCAACTGTCTAAATAGTCGACCCTGATACGCGGGCGGAGATCCCCAGTCCCGGCTACACTGCCGGCTCAAATTAGCTGGCACATGTCCCCCTTCAGCGTGTCCAGTCCCCAAAGATCTCTGACATGGTTGATAACACGACTCTGGCGCTGTTGAGGGCGTGCTGGTAGTCAAGGCCTGGCTCCAGCGCTTCGACGAGCCCGAACATAAATGCGTTACCATTCAGATCGGTTACGTCGCCTGGTATTCCATAGTGCATACACATATTGCGCAGCTTGCGAGCTGTTCTTATGATCTTTGCCTCAGGGGAATCTAGCAGTTGGCGCAACCTCTTTATGAACGATCGTCCGGAAAGTTCCTCGTGTCGGCGCAGGACTTGCTCTAAAGCTGAAAGTGCATGACTTGCGACAAGGAACTGGGTTCGAAACGTAGACTCCGGGAATCGGTTGTGAGACTGGTCGCCAACGACGATTGCTGAATTGATGTGAGACTCGATGAGGGTCAATACGTCCATCAGGCCGGGTTCAAATTCGGGCTCGAATCTAGTCGAGTAGTAGCTGACACGATTTGCGCTGCTTTGCACTTTGGGTAGTGAACCGTCGGGAAGGTTGAGAGGTTGGGTTGAGGGAACGCTACGTCCGAATCTCCTTAAAGTCTCTGCAAGGGTCCGTCCTGCATCATAGGAAATCTGCCTTGAAAATGAGGAGCCAGTTGCGCGCTCCAAGATGGCTTCGGCGGTCTTGGCCATTCCATAGAAGTCAACCACGCGGGAGGTCGCCAGAACTCTTCCTTTATAGGTCGTCACTGCAAATGAATTCAATCCACCAAATGCCTCGAAGTGGCGGAAGTCGATTTCAGTGAACTGGGCAACTATCTCATCGAGGCTCTTTGCGTTGTCGTCAAGTAACTTGGCTGAGTGGCGAGCTAACTCGAGTTCATTTGCAAATTCCCTTTGCAGGCTTTTCGCTTCTGCGGCATGCTTACTTACAAGTAATTTCACCCCCTCATGGGTTATGCGTGCCATGTGAGGCATTAGCGCTAGACCATAGGCAGACTGCCACCTTTCCGATACGTCCGCCGACACGACTAGAGAACTTAACCATGCCACATCCCTTTCAAGTAATGAAATCTCAAGCTCAGCCCACCGGTTTAGGTTAGGCGCTTGTTTTTGCGCTCTTCGAGCTTGTTTCGCTTTCTTTCCGCTCAAGATTTAACACAACCGATCAACTGAATCAATTTACGGGAAGGAACCCGGAGGCTAGCGCCCGTTGAGCCACTGAGTTGCAGGCAGAAACTTCCCCGGTGTATACGTCGTAGCGGAACAATGCGATTCCCGTTTTATCGGCGTACTCCTCAGCCTGGGAAGGGTAATGACCGGATGTGAAAAAAAGTGGCTTGCGCCCATCCGCGAACGCTACCCCAGCTAACTCGCGAATCTCGGCTATAGCTACGCTGCCTGCATAATGTTTCACCTGAGCGATGTGAGACGGAGACACGACATCGATTCCTCCGTCACCAACGAATTGAGTTACTGTGGCTCCCTGAAGTCCCATATGAACGAGCCAGTCACAACACCAATGCTCAGCGCCCTCGGGAGACGTGCCATAGGGGCAACACGCTGGTGCAGGATGCGAGACTTGCCATGCTTTCAGGGTTTCCTTGAACTTCGGATGAGCTCCTTGCGTGCTTTCCTCGCGATCAGCCACGCTGCGAAAAAGAGACGCTGCCTTGTCTATGGCGGCTAGAAGGGCTGTCTCAAGATCGGAGCGAGACCAGTCTCTCGTTACCTCGTGTGTAAAATGTGGACGAGCTTCGTCAAGCAGCGCTTCGATATATATATCGAGTGTTACTTTAGCGACCAACTTTTGCTCAGGACTCTGAACTTGCTCCGAATCTATTATTTCGGCGCTATCTCTCGAGTCAGGGAAAGCCAACGTGACAAAAGTGGCGACTACCTGGCTAAGAAATGAAGAAAGAGTTGGGTTGAGTGATCTCCCTCCATGGTCAGACCAATCTGAGGCGATCAGGGTTATGAAGTCCCCCAAGACTACATTAATTGCCGTTAAGGTAAAAACTCCGTTTCTCTCGAAAAGGGTGTGGGACTCAGACATCGCTTGTGTGATCCACATTCTGAACTGCTCATCTCTTTTTTGGAGAAGTGCGAGTCGCTTGACCCGCGCGGGACTCTGGAAATTATCGGCTAACAATGTCGTGCCTGCATCGAAGGATTTACTTCGCGCAGAATCCTGCAGAGACTTTACCTCGTTGCGTGTTCGCATAATAAGGATATCGAGGAGTTTGCTTTCGAGAGCAGCGTCATCTCTACGGGCAAGGTCGTAGGCCGCGTGTAATTCTGGGATGGAAGTCATTACTTGACTAATGGTCTCGTCGAAGAGACCCAGAACGTCAGGAGGGGGCATCCTCAAGTCGTAAAAATGCACTGACGGCTGTGCATGCACCCATTGCCGCGCTATCCGATAGGCTGCCTGGTGTAGGGCCTCCTCCGCCAACTTCTGTGCTTCCGTGGTCATACCAAACATAATGCCGCATAGCACCGACATGTTGGTCGCACAACTTATATACGCATGCGGCGCTGAAATCTGTACTCCGCGGGATTGAGAGAAGCAAGATAGCCAAATGGCCGACGTTGACCAGTGTGGCGAGTTTCATACCGATCGTCGCCATGCAACAGTGGAGGGTGTAGTCCTTTCCATCACGATCAATGCTGGGAGGGGGTCCCAAGCGCCGTAGTTGATGTCACGCGACCGAGGGCTCTTTTTCTCTGGAAGCGGATAATGACTGGGTAGGTTTCTTTTCTAGATCTACCCATTCCGAACCAATTCAAACCATCAGTGCACGATGCGCATAAAAATGAGGGAACCCGTCCAGGAGGCGCACATCGCGGGTGGCCCAGGTCGAGCATCGGCGCATGCACCATAGCTCTCCGGTATCTGGCATCCTCAAGCATCCTCAAGCACGACCAGTTGTCGAGTGGCTCGTGTCATCGCCACATAGAGGTCGACCGCACCCATCACTCCAGCGCCGAAACGGTCAGGATTTACGATCACGACGAGGTCGAATTCGAGGCCCTTCGATTGTTCTGGCGTTATCGATTGAACCCGGGGCGGCGGCGCGTAGTCGGGGGCACCGATGACACATGCTGTTCCTTCGGCGTTCTCACGCATCCACCGGTCGACAATTGCGTCGAGCTTGGCTGTGCCATCGTGCAGCACGGGGATCCCGCCACGGCGAATGGATGTGGGCACATTGGCCTCGGGAATCGCCGCGCGAATGACGGGTTCAGCTTCTGCCATCACCTCTTCGGGGGTGCGGTAGTTGATACTCAGAGACGCGACCGTTGCATCGCTGATACCGATACGTTGCAGTCGGCTTTGCCAGGATTCGGTGAAACCGCGTCTGGCTTGCGCACGATCGCCAACGATTGTGAAACTGTGTGACGGGCAGCGGCGCAGCAACATGAGCCACTCCATGTCGGTGAGCTCTTGCGCCTCGTCGACGATGACGTGGGCGAAGGGGCCATCCCGTGGCGGTGTCGTTATCTGTGGCAGTGCCGAGTCGTCGATCAGTGAGTTGCGCAGATCTTTGCTTTTCAGCATTGTCATGAGCCGCAACTCGCTGTCGTCTCCGGCAGCAAGGTCGTCGACCACTCTTTCCATTTGACGGCGCGCTTCACTGAGCGCGGCATCTCGTTGTCTGCGCAGTCGTTCTGCATTCGGGTCGCCGACTCGGGCTCGGGCAGCATCGATGATGGGAAGGTCGGAAAGTGTCCATGCTTCGCCGTCGGGGCGCTGAAGTCTTTGTATGTCGGCCGCGGCAAGGCTCGGCGCGCAGTGCCGCAGGTAGGCGGGCACCGTCCACAGGTCGGCAACGATTTGTGCGGGATCAAGGATGCGCCAGGCCTTGTTGAATGCACCGATAAGCCCGGTGCTTTGCCGTAGAAATCGGCGGAGTTCGCCTGGCGGCGTCGACCCTACTTGAGTCGAAAGAATTTCGACCAGCACACTCCACACGTGCGTTCTTGCCTCGTTGTGGGGGGTGCCTTGTTCGACAATATCGAATGCGTCAGCCCAGTCTTGAGCGCCGATCGTCAGTGTGCCCCAAGGCGTCTCGACATCCAGGTCGTCGGTGGGGGGTTCTTCGTAGAATGCGACCGCCGCGTCGATGGCGCGTGCGAGATCGAGGGATGCTTTGAGCGCGGCGACCTGCGGGTCCGGCTCGGGGTCGGCGGCAATGCCTTCAGGAACGAGGTCTGCCAGGGTACAGATTTGCACGTTGTCTTCGCCGAGACTTGGCAGCACATCGTCAACGTATTTCAAGTACGCTTCGTTCGGCCCAATATAGAGCACGCCTCCGCCATCTCTGGTGATGCGGGTGTCCGTATACATGAGGTAGGCAGCCCGGTGCAGCGCGACGACAGTCTTGCCTGTGCCCGGACCGCCGTCGACAACGAGCGCTTTCCGCGGGTTGGCACGAATGATCGCATCCTGATCGCTTTGGATCGTGCTCAACACGTCACGCATCTGTTCGGTTCTGGCGGCACCAAGGCTCGCGATGAACGACGACTGGTCATCGAGGGCCGTGCCATGTTCTTGGGCATCCACGGTGAATGCCTCATCCCAGTAGTCGATAACGGCACCGTGAGCCCACCGGTAGCGGCGCCTGCTGACCAAGCCCATGGGGTGGGCGTGTGTGGCAGAAAAGAAGGGCGCGGCTGCGGGCGCTCGCCAGTCGATGAGTAGTGTGCGCCCGTCTTCGTCGCGGAGGTTGAGCCGCCCGATGTAGAGGGGATCCGAGTCGTCCTCTCGCACTATCCTGCCGATGCACAAGTCGATTCCGAACCGTTCGAGCACGTGCAGTTGGTTGGCGATCTGCCGGATGGTCTGGTCGCGTTCGACGGCCACCTGACCGGCGTCTGCGGTCTCAAGACGCAGGCCGATGAGGCGGCGTTGCGCCTCGGCTCGCTGTGTATTGATCGTTTCAGCGATGGCGGCGAATTGCTGCTCATCCCGGGAGATCAGGGCGGGATCATCCTTGTATGAGACGGTGCTGGGCAGATCGAAAGCGGTACTGCGTTGCGCGGTCATGTATGTGTCATCTCCAGGTTGTCGCGTTTCTGACGCTGAGAGACCTGATTATCTCGCGCAACGGGGGTCTTGCGGCAAGGGCCCGTGCCGGCGTTATTGTGAAAAGGGCGGTGGATGGATGCTGGCTGGTCGCGCGCATCCCATCCAGACAAGGCTATCTGGTGTGCCTGGTGGTTGGTGAGCTGAATGATTTCTACCCCGCCTCCGCGAGCATCGGTGGTGGGCGGGGCTGACCGACTTTGACGCCCCACCACTCTGGGCAACCTACGGCAAAGAGGGCATCTCTCGCCGGAAATAGGGAATGGAGAGAGGTCGTTGACGAAAACCAGTAGCCTGGAGCCGTCCTATTTGTCGGATTTATGTTGAGTGGGCGTGCGTGCGATTTAGTCGGCATATGCGTCGGTAGGGATGGGCGGATCGATGGCACCACGTTGGTCGCCACGACAAATGTGGGTCCGATGGCAGCTTGGGCATCCACTTATGAGGCTTTTCGTCGGTCTTGTGGTCATCATTGCGGTGCTCAGCACGGTCATCGTGGGGGTCACAAACGCGGTCATGTCCTCGCTGCAGGCCGAGCCCGATTCAAGCCTCGTTCCACCAACAGTCACCCTTGACCCCAAATCAAGTGGCGTATCCACCAGCAATACTGCACCCGGGTTGCCGCCAAGCGCTTCGATGGGCGCGCCCAGCGGTTCCGAGGGTTCAAGCAGCAAGCCGACAGTGGGTGCAGCCAGCTCTGCTTCGGCTGCAAATAGCAAGCCCGGCACGGCGCTCGCGTTGCTCGACACTTTGCCGGTCAAGGGCCGCGCGGCGAAGACGGGGTACGACAGGGTAGTGAAATTTGGTGCGTCGTGGAAGGACGTGGACGACAACGGGTGCGATACGCGCAATGACATTCTTGCGCGCGACCTGACCAACATCGAGACGTCCGGGCGGTGCAAGGTCATGTCGGGCACTCTTCGTTCGGCCTATTCGGGCGAGATGGTGCACTTTGTGCGTGGCGTCGATACGTCCGCAGAGGTCCAAATCGACCATGTTGTGCCGCTCTCGAACGCGTGGCAGACCGGCGCGCAACAGATCACGCAGGCTCAACGCGAGGCTCTCGCCAACGATCCACTCAATCTGCAAGCTGTTGAGGGCGCACTCAACGGGCAGAAGTCTGACTCGGATGCGGCGACCTGGCTACCGCCCCTGAAGTCGTATCGTTGCGCATATGTGGCGCGCCAAGTCTCGGTGAAGGCTGCTTATGGGCTGTGGGTCACGCGGGCCGAGCATAATGCGATGGCAAAGGTGTTGGAGTTGTGCCCGGGCCAAATTGGTTATGCATCTTCACTGTATTAGTCATTGATTGTCAGTGGCAGACTCTAGGCTGAGAAAATGGGAGGATAAGCCTTAGACCTCTTGTTTCGTGTCCTGGAGTGAACAACCCGGAAGGTCAAAAGTGAACCCACCTCCTACTCCTCAAATTCGGTCAGCAAATGTCCTAAGCGATGTTGCTTGGATTCGAGCGTCTGTTACTGACGACGTCGGCGTCACTCAAGTGAAACTTCTCACCGTGCGCGATGCATTATTGGATGCCCACCATCTGTCGGGTCTTGATCTCAGCTTGAATGGAATCGAATATGGTGCGCAGATACGTTTTTTGTGCCACGTAGCAGCCGTGGTCATCCGTGTTCAAACTGGATCACAGGAGTTTCGCAGTTTTCGTGCTGACAAGTTTGATGCCTCTGCCGTCGATGCCGTCATCGAGCAGCTCAGCTCGCACGCCGATGTTTTTCACCCAACGCAGCCATTTCTGCAGATCCCCGTTGACAAAGAAAACCCGCCGAGTGCTTCGGTCAAGAAGCTGCTTCCTTATATGCCTGCTGATCGCGCCGAAGAGTTCTGGGAGTCAAGCATTCAGCCTGAATCCTTAGAGTTGCCAGAAGCCGTTCACGCACTCGTGATTCACAATCTGTACAGCTTTGGTGGGAACAGCAAAACTAGCAACGGCATAAAATGTGTCAACGGTTCTCCAGGCATCCGTTTTCTTGGAATAGGAAATACCGTCACGGAGGTGTTCTGGAATGGAAGCACGCTTCTCGACCTTCTTGCCCACAACATCCCCGCCAGTTGGATCGCGGGGGTTGGATTACCTGCATGGGCTGACCCCCAGGGTGGGAGCGCGCTCGCCGACGGCCAAATGGAAGAGCACCCCCTCTGGCGCGCAACATGGGGGTCGAACATCGCTCAATGCAAGTGGGACGGAACGCGCATGACTGCGGTGAGCGTCGCAGGGAATCCTCACAGACCGCCTCGAATGGGCTCAGAGCCGAAGTCCGCAAAGGAGTGGTGGGATCTCCGAAACATGGAAGACCCTTTTTACCTTTACCGCGCCAAAGATGGGAAAGGGACTGGTGAGCGCCAGGCCCAGCGGATTGACTTTGGTTATGTCGGCTCTCGACTTGAAGCCGAGTGGCACTCCAAAAATCTTTCGACGGAACTTCGCAGGGGCTCAAAGAATCGAGCACACACTCCGGGTCTTGATGATGATCTTCTTTTTCTGAGGCACCTCCCTGAAGGCGCGTCAGGAACGCCGGTAGTGCGGCGCAGCGAGATAATGATCGCTACACGTTCAGAGTGGCAAGTTGATGAGCAGAGAGCCGATGCGGTAGCCGATGCGGCAGAGATAGTTAAGTCTGCGCGCGACGAGTTGTGTAAGCCATTTTCTGAGAACGGTCGCCTTGGTGCTATCTCAAAGAGGCGTACAGACGTTGAAGCGGAGTTTTGGCGGCGTGTCACACAACCTTTTGAAGAGTTCATTTTGCACGGCACCAACGATGAGATCGATCCAGAAGTCTGGCCAAAGGTTCGTGACGCGACGCTGTCAGCTTTCGACACCGTAGCAGAATCTGTCCCACACTCGAAGCTCTCGATCAAGCTCATGGCAGCGCGCCATCAGATTAGTTTCAATCTGATCAAGCTACTCAAGATCTCCTCAGAGAAGACGGTCGAAGACATCTAAATATGTGTGATTGATCAACAGTAGCCGCGCCGCCCGTATTGAAGGTGTGAGTGGCCATTCCACCCTATGTAAGGAGTCCAACTGTGTCTGACATTCCCGATTCGCTAGAGAGACTTATCGGCGAAGTGCTTGCACGCCGCGAGAACGATGCACGTTTTCGCGCCAACGTGTCGCGCGGCCTCAGTCCGCAGACTGAAACATATGCCTATCCCTGGGTTTTGCCCTCTGTACCCGAGTCAAAAAACAAAACTGTTTTTCTCAGGGCAGCCGGGCTTGTTGCCAGCTATCCGCAGATTGCGAACGGGGAAAAGTCTCTGGGAAAGTCGCTCCAGGAGCTGACTTTCCGACGCACTGGTGAGTACCCCAAGGCGGACAAGCCGGATATCGTTGCTACTCGTCTTGCTTTGCTTCAGGAGCAAGACCTCGAGGGTGCCGTAGATCTTCTGCGGCGATTCTTCGATCTCAATAAGGAAGCCCAAATACCCATGAACTACTTCGCGATTGCGCGGATGCTTGCTCATTGGGGGAACGGGCAAAGCCCGGAGTCGCAATCCGTTCGCGAAAGGCCGCTTGGCGACTATTACGGCGCATGGTCCTAGTACACAACCAGCAAACACCTACCTACCACGTAAGGAAAGAAAATGGATAATCAGACGCTGCACATTATTAACACAATCCCCTGGAGCAACCTCAACCGTGACGACACCAACACGCCGAAGCGGGCTATTATCGGCGGTGTGCTTCGGGGAATGCTTTCTAGCCAATCTATCAAGCGAGCGGTACGGAACGACTACGAAGTGAGATCGGGCGCCTTGGGTATCGATGACACCAGTGTTCGATCCGCAAATCTGGCAGGAATCATCGCCAATCGGGCCATTGAGCTGGCGGCTGAGGTGGACCGAGAGCTAGATACTAAACAAGCCCTCAAAGACAGCAAAAAATTGATCGATCCATTGGTGAAGAAGGAAAAATCTGAGAAAGATACGCAAGAGGATCAAACCAATGGGTCCCCATCGACCGAGAAGGCGAAGGAATCCAAAACTTCTTCCTGGCTGAGCTATGAGGAAATCGAGACAGCGGCATCCGCGGTGGCTAGCAGGGCTATTCAAACCATTGTCAATGGCAAAGAAGAGAGTATCCAGTTTATCGATCCGGGCATGACCGGCTCTCTCTCCATTGCGGCGTTTGGCCGTATGTTCGCCTCCTCGATGGAGTCAAACACTCATTCAGCAATCGCGGTCGGGCCTGCCATCGCCGTGCACAAGACTGTGATTGAAACTGACTACTTCTCGACAGTGGATGATGATCCCCGGGCCGCACACGCTGGTTCCTCCTTTCTTGGCGTGGCATCATACACGTCCGGCGTGTTCTACCGTTCGATCACCATTGATCGAGCACAACTTAGACGTGTCTGGACTGGATATAGATCTGAGACTGCACGCGATCAGTTGACACTGATGGTCAATGCACTCGTGTACGGCCTTCCGAGTGGTAAGAAGAATGCTACAGCTCCTTACGTTCAGCCGTTGCTAGTGCTCTCTGAAGAACAGGCACATCGAACGGCGTACGATTTCGAGACTCCGGTTAACCCGGGCCCCGATGGCGGGTACGGCGCCAACGCCATCACCGCTCTTCTGAGCCAAACCCGTGCGGCACGTGAGTTTGACGCCGAGAACTTTGGGTTTGCCACAGTAGCAGGCACAAGCGACCTCGCTAAGGGCTTCGAGGCGGAGTACATGAGTCTCGACAACCTAATCGCTGGTATTGTCAACTGGATCCTCCCGTGAGTGCGCTCTATCTCCGGTTTGCGGGCCCCTTCCAATCCTGGGCAGGGCCGCGCGTTGCGGGTGATCATGTCAATACGGAACTACGGCCCACTCGCAGCGGGACACTTGGCGTGCTAGCCGCGGCACTGGGGGTGCCCAAAGATAACTGGCCGAGGTGGATCTCTGAGATCGAGCTCCAACTTCGCGAGGACAACTCTGGTGTTGTACAAAGAGATTTTCAGACGATCAACCCCCGCAGCGACAACCAGGAATTTGCAAACCGTATTTGGAAGGCCTCTGGAAACAAAAGAAATGCCCCATCGTTCACACCCAACGCGGTAGGCGGTACTTCGATCGTGATCCGAACTTACCTCGCCGGGGCCGAGTTCCTCGTCCGGGTGCAGCACGATTCTCGACTCGGCCAGATCGCCCGAGCTTGCGTGAACCCGACGTTCAGTCCTTACTTGGGCCGTAAGGCGTTCGCTCCCAGCTTTCCGTTCGTTCTCGGGGTGGGCGGCGACGATTTGCTCGGAGAGGCGCCAACTGCGTCAGCGAATGGGCTTCTCTCCATACGTAAGCTCGATAAAAATAACGAAGGAATAAAACCGGAGTCCATCGCCGTGCCTGTTGTTGCGTCACTCAACGAACGGCTGATTTGGTGGCGCCTACACGCAACGATCCCATCGCGCGTCAATAAGTTGCAACAGGCACCTATGCATATTTTGGAGGGCCAGTCATGACAGTTCAAGTCCCGTCGTATCTCTCACGGATTCCGCTGCACGTTATCGGGCGGAGTGCTGCCCGCGCTGGCCGGTTAGTTGATGATCCGGAAAAATTCCATCGTGCAGTGATGGCACTTTTCGAGAACGTTCCGAGCAATACCTTTCGATCCGATGCGCACATTCTCTTTCGTGTTGACCCGGCTCAGGCTAATCGGCCCGCAGTGGTGCTCATTCGATCTGACGTTGCTCCGGCCTATCCCATTGCTGGGTTAGAGACAATAGTCGAGGTTATGCCACCCGATCGGGGCACGCCTGTCGCCTTTCGTGCCACGGTCAACGCCGTGCGTCGCAAAACGGTGCCGCGCGACCCTAAATCTCTCGCTAAAACACGGGAGGTTGTTTCCCCTGTTCCGCGGGATGACGACCCCGATGCGCAGGGGGACACTATTTCGGTTTGGCTAACGGCTCGGCTCAGTGGTGCGATACGGGACCTCGAACTGTTCAACCACGTCCGAAACGTTGTCGGGAAGAAAACGAATCGCACGATCCAAACCGACCTCATTGATGGTTTCGCTTTCGTGGAGGACGCAGTGGCTCTCCAGCAACTACTGAAAGATGGTGTTGGCCGCGCCAAAAGCTATGGTTGCGGGCTCCTCACCGTTAAGGCTATTTAGCGACCGCCGAAAGATAATTCGGACAGGAGAAACATGCTGTGGAGTAAGAGCCAGGGGCTCACTGAACGCTACCCTCTTCTCAGCCATCAACTTGATGCGGCGGCATCGGCGTTAGCGCTGTGGGATCGGTGGCTTCGACCTGGCCTGCAAGAGTTGATCGAAGAGTCTTTGGGCGACAACGCTCGCACATGGCTAGCATATGCTGCGGGGCAACACGACACTGGCAAAGCGAACCCCGTTTTTCAGGCACAGCTCTGTTCACAAAGACCTGAGCCGTGGCACAAAGAGGTGCAGGCGGAACTTATGCATCAAGGGTTCAATTGTGAAGTCGGTCTGACATCTGAGCAGCACCTCCGTCGCCACGAAAAGGTCTCTGCGATGGAGCTTGCTGTGAGAAAACTCGACACCAACATCGGTGTCAACGATGAATGGATCGCGCTTAGTGCGCTGGGGCACCACGGATGCTTCGAACTCCCTAATGGCAAAGCCAGCCGTAAAGCATTCGGGCGGTACGCTGGCGGCAAGTGGAGTGAAGTGCGGGAAGCTAACACACGGGCATTACGAGAGGTGTTCGGGCTGACCGAAGCAGACTCGCCTCCGTCGGCCAGCGCCGTGGTCGCGACTCTCATCTCGGGATTGATCATCCTGGCCGACCGCACCGCATCTGACATTGAAGCGGTGAAAGACGCACAAGCGCGCCTTCGTGGCGGAGTACTCGAGTTGATGGACCCCAAAGGCTGGGTCGATCAGCAATATCAGTATTTTTCGGAGCGGCTGAAAATGACACTTGGTATATACAAGGATTTCGGTAGCGTGGACGATGCTCGCACCTCTATCATGCAGGGCGGCCGTGCACTTCGACCCCTTCAAGAGGCTTCCTTCACCGTCGGTGACGGCCTCTGGTTCGCAATGGCTCCCACCGGTAATGGCAAGACAGAGGCAGCGCTTCTCCGTCACGTGCAGCGTGCAGAGCGACTCATCTTCGCGCTACCGACACAGGCCACGACAAACGCGATGATGACACGGGTGCAACAAGCATTTAAGGGCACGGGGAATGTCGCCGAGATCGCCCATGGGATGGCTTCAATCGAGGATTTCTATTCGACAAGAGACGAATTCTCAGCAAGCACCGATGATCAAGGGTTGCATCCTTCGGAGTTTCTGCGCAATGGTACCGCTCGGCTTCTTGCCCCTGTTTCAGTCTGCACAATAGACCAGGTTCTCATCGGCTCGCTCAGAACCAAGTGGGAACATCTTCGGCTGTTGACACTCGCCAATGCTCACCTTGTGCTAGATGAAGCACACCTGATGGACTATTACCAAACCAGGCTTGCAGAACAACTTATGCAATGGTGGGGAGTCACTCATACAAGAGTCACCGTCCTTACTGCCACATTGCCCCAGTGGCAGCGAGACGCCTTTTCCCGCGCGTACTCGATAGGTGCCATACCAGGATTCGATAGGTCGCCAGAGGGAATACCAATGCAAGATCTTGAGTTTCCATCGCACGAGGAAGTGCCCGGCAAGGCTACTCGGCTTGAATCTTCTGAGTACAAGATCGACATCACCCTCACTTCGAGCATGAACCTCCCAATCGCCCACGAGGATATGAACGCGGCAATGGTACAGGCTCACGCGAACTGGGTGCGCGCGCAACGCCGTGCCTTCCCGCACGCGCGCCTCGGGGTCGTCGCAAACACTGTGAAACGGGTCCAAGATATTGCGCGCGAACTTGACTCGGACGGCATCTCAATCGTGGTTTTGCATTCGCGAATGACGGCAGGTCATCGGCGTGACGTTGCTAACCAGCTTCTCCGAGACCTTGGCCCGCAGAGTTCCCTCCAACCACCGAAGATGAGGAAGGGGTTAGTTCTCGTGGGTAGCCAGGCGATTGAAGCGTCGCTCGACATTGACTTGGATGCACTTTCCACCGACATCGCGCCTGCGCCATCGCTCATCCAGCGAGCCGGGCGTGTGTGGCGACACAACTCGGACGATGACGAAAAGCGGCGTTCACAACGGATCCCGGGTATCCCACACCTTCCTCTTCACGTTGTGTATGGTGTCGGAGTCGGCGCCGCACTTCCATATTTCGACACAGAACTGACTCGAGTGCGCGCCTACCTCACGCAACATGACCAGTTAGCTATGCCCAGCTGCAGTCAGGAATTCGTGGAAAAGGCCGCACTCAAAATTGACAGCATTACCGACGAAGAATTGCGCGAACTTGCCGATATCTCCATGAAAGTGATCAAAGCTGGAGGCGTAAAGATCAGTGTTGACGAGCTTATGTTTGGGGAAACGGAGTTTTCGACATTCGGTCGGCTTACTGGAGAGGATGTCAAGGAGGAGCTTGCAACTCGACTCATCAAGCAACCAAGCATCACTGCAATTGTGATCGGCGAGGGCGGACAGCATGGAATCCCAGGAGTCTGGACTGGCAGCATCCGTGATATCGAGAGGATCAACCCCTCAGATCGTGAGCAGATTCGTACACTCATGGAAGCGACTGTGCCCTTGAACGGAAAGATCGCCCAAACTGTCATGGACGCACGCAGCGGAAAGCAATGGGAGACCGAGCCGCAGTCAAAGATGGTTGCGGCGATGTGGCCGGTTCGGCTCGGCTCGGGACCGATCAATTACGACCCGCTACTCGGCATGACGATGGAGAAAACTTCATGAGCTATTCGGAGAACGCACTAGCTTTCGCCACGTTGCCAGTGAGTCACCAAGTCCGACTAGAGGACCGAGTGTCTTTTGCTTACATAGACAAGGCTGTCGTGTACCAAGGACGCACTGGCGTGTGGGTGGCGCAAAGCGACGACGGCGAGAACGTCAAATATCAAATCCAGTTGCCGGTGGGTGGCATCGCTGTGCTCGCGTTGGGCCCCGGAACCTCCATTAGTCACCCAGCAATGATGTCCCTTGCCCGCTCCGGTACTACCGTCATGTTCGCTGGTGGCGGTGGGAACAACGCATATGCTGCCGCAACTCCACTCACGTCGTCGTCACGGTGGGCGATTGCACAAGCGCACCTCATCTCGGACATCGAGAAGACCCAAGAGGCAGCAATCATTATGTATAAGCAGCAGCTTGGGATAGAGATGATGCCGGGCGGGAGCATCAACACGATGCGAGGTCTCGAAGGCAGAACAATACGAGACCTTTATCGGGCTCTCGCCAAAAAACACAAAATTGGCTCGTTTAGAAGAGAGGTTGCCGCCGATGATCCCGTCAACTCTGGACTCAACCTTGGTAACTCCATCATGTACGGGTGTGCTGCAGCAGCATGCACGGCGATTGGAGTCAACCCCGCTCTAGGGATCATCCACCGGGGAAACCGTAGATCGTTGCTTTTCGACCTCGCTGATCTCTACAAGCCGTCGGTGACAATACCCTTGGCGTTCGAGTCAGCGGGCGAAGAGGATCCAATGGCAACCGTGCGCCAGGGCGTTAGGCAGGCGATCCACAAACAGAAGATCTTGGCAGGTATGGTATCTACTCTTATGGGAGTTTTGAGCCCCCACTTACCGGATCGTGACGATGACCGGATCGTGGGCGATGACGCCGAGGCCAGCGGGCATACTAATTATGCGGATCTCGAATGATTGCCGTCATTATTACTCGTGCTGTACCGGACCACCTGCGTGGATACCTTGGACGTTTCCTATCGGAAGTCGTTCCAGGCGTATTCGTGGGGAAGACCAGCAGGGTTGTCGCCGAACGAATGTGGGAGAGAACGAATGAGGCACTTTCCACGGGCAACATGGCCATGGTCTTGACTGATCACACGATGGAGCAGGGATACTCATTTCGCACGGCCGGGCCCAACCCTCCCGCGGTAGTGGATCTGGACGGGCTGCAACTCATCGCCGCTAACTACACAGAACCGGCGGGCGATTTCCTCAATGAGGATGGCGACGGGCACTCGAACGCCTGATAGAATCCCAGTTCAGATAGTCTCTTCCCCGCACACGCGGGGGTGTTTCGTTGCCCCCATAGCACCAGCCAGGTAGCGGTTGCTCTTCCCCGCACACGCGGGGGTGTTTCCATGGCCGAGCAGATCGCCCTCGTGAAAAAGAACTCTTCCCCGCACACGCGGGGGTGTTTCCGTGTATTCGAGCATGGCGTCGTGGTTTTCGCCCTCTTCCCCGCACACGCGGGGGTGTTTCCGAGGGTGATAAGCGTGCGTTCGGCCCGAGAGACTCTTCCCCGCACACGCGGGGGTGTTTCCAACTTGCCCTATCAGCGGTACGCGCACCATTTCTCTTCCCCGCACACGCGGGGGTGTTTCCCGTGTACCGTGATACCTAACGGCTCTCTCCCGCTCTTCCCCGCACACGCGGGGGTGTTTCCATGCCCCTCAGGCCACGCCATCATCCACTCATCTCTTCCCCGCACACGCGGGGGTGTTTCCGTTTTATCGAAATGCCGTGGGGTCGAGGCGATCTCTTCCCCGCACACGCGGGGGTGTTTCCTCGGCGTATCAGAACTCGCGTCGGCATGGCTTCTCTTCCCCGCACACGCGGGGGTGTTTCCGAGGACTGTGATTGTGACGACTGCCAACGAGACTCTTCCCCGCACACGCGGGGGTGTTTCCAAGTGCACCGCCACCTGCAACGTTTCCTCAGACTCTTCCCCGCACACGCGGGGGTGTTTCCGC
>JAATGV010000028.1 GCA_015654475.1 Actinomycetales bacterium | reverse complement strand
TGTTACCGCCGTGAAAGGGCAGTGTCCTAGGCCACTAGACGATGGGGCCATCGAGCATGAAATCCAAAGGACTACATCACTCAGTGGTACCGACGTATAAGCATAGGGGGACAACGGGCAAAACTGCAAAGCGCCCGAGAAATGGGCCAAGCGATTGCTCTGGGAGGCAAGGGCATGGGAACATTGTTACTAGTGTGACAGATGTGACTTGAGAGACACGCCGAGCGAACTCCCGCAGAACCGTTGCCGCGTAGGCGAGCATCGGGTGGGGCGGATGAGAATGAGGAATCTAGTGCGGCAAAAACTGTGGGGCGGTCGATGGCTAGCCGTCGTGGCCCTTGTGGGGATGCTTGCAAGCAGCCTGACTGCCGCGCCGGCCCAAGCCGAATCCAAATACCCTTCGTGGGACGACATCAAGAGCGCCCAATCCAACGAGGCGGCCAAGAAGTCGGAAATCCAAAAGATCACGGTCCTCATCAACGATCTCACCGACGAGTACCTCGCCGCTCAGGCCGACGCTCAGACAAAGCTCGATGAATATGACGACGCGCTGACCGCATACTCTGACGGCCTCACCAAATATCAGAACCTGCAAGCAAAGGCAGCAGCGGCAAAGACCACCGCAGAGGAATCCAAGAAAAAAGCGGGTGCGCTAGTCGCCCAGATGTACCGCAGCAGCGGCACCGACCTCAGCCTGCAACTGTTGCTCTCCGGCGGTAGCCAGGCCCAAGACCTGCTGTACAAACTCAGCGCACTCGGCCAGATCACCGACACTAACTACCAGATCTACGAGTCGGCGATCAACGATGCCAACCTTGCCGACAGCCTCAGCCGCGATGCGGAGGCCGCATCAAACGCGCTCGCAGACCTCGAGGGCATCGCCAAGCAAAAATATGCCGAAGCAGAAACGGCTCAGCAGAATGCCGCCGCGGCGCTTCAAGCACAAGAAGACAATGAAGACCGGCTCTACGAACAGCTAGCCGTGCTCGAAAACAGCACCGCCTCTCTGATCAAAGAACGCCAAGACGGCATCAAGAAAGAAAAAGAGGAGGCCGCCCGAAAGGCGCGTGAGGAAGCGGAACGCAAACGCAAGGCGGAAGCGGCTAGGAAAGCGCGTGCAGAAAAGGCAGCGGCCGCGGCGGAGAAGAATTCGAACGGTGGCGGGGGCAGCAACGGCAGTTCAGAATCTGTGCCGCCGACGAGTTCTGGATCGTGGGTTACGCCGACATATGGCTACATCTCGTCGGGATATGGCGGCCGTGAGACGGTAGAGACATCGGCGGGATACACCTCGTCAATTCACAACGCCACTGACATCGCCAACAAGTGCGGTACCAAGATCTACGCGGCAGCCGCCGGCACGGTGGTTCGCACCGGTACGAGCGGAATGGCGGGGGCCGAGAGCATCGTGATCAATCACGGTGGCTATTACACCCTCTACCTGCACATGCAGCATGGCCACGTATACGTCAAGGTCGGTGACAAGGTATCCAAAGGTGAATACATCGCCGATATGGGCAGCACCGGCATGTCCACTGGCTGCCACCTACACTTCGGCGTTTACCCCAATCACGGCACATGGGCGTACTGGGGGGCAAGCGTTAACCCCGTCACGTTCATGTCGGCGCGTGGAGTGAGACTCGGAGTCGGATAGCACCGTCTGCCTACCCCGGGAAACAGAACGGGTACGGAAAATGGCCGCCCCGATCCACCGAAATGGAGTAGGACGGCCACGGGAACCCGACTGCGCAAGCCAACCGCCCAGAGGAGGTCGGCCGCGCGAAGACGTCAACCCTTGTAACGCTCGATAGATGCCTGAACCTCGGCCTCGGCCTCGGCGGCGTTGCCCCATGCATCCACCTTGACCCATTTGCCCGGCTCAAGATCCTTGTAGTGCGTGAAGAAGTGCTCAATGCGATTGCGCAACTCTTCGGGCAAGTCTTCGACGTCTTGGATGTGATTCCAGCGTTTGTCGTCCAAGACCGCGATCACCTTGTCGTCACCGCCGGCCTCGTCGCTCATGTGCAGGATGCCGACGGGTCGAACCGAGAGGCCGACGCCTGGAAACACCGGGTACTCGAGCGGAACCAACACGTCCAGTGGATCGCCGTCAAGACCGAGTGTGTCCACGAAGAACCCGTAGTCGGCTGGATAGACGAAGTTTGTGTACAGCACTCGATCGAGCACAACACGGCCCGTCTCGTGGTCGACTTCGTACTTGTTGCGAGATCCTGCGGGGATCTCGATGATGGCGTCATATATCGCCATGTGCTCACTCCTTAAAGATGCTGCATCCACCACAGCGCGAGCTGCGCGATGCAAAGATGGGAGAGCGGCCCAGGCCGCGCCACAACACACGTTAGTACATTGGCAACTCGAGCGGGAAAGGCGATGACGCGCGATGACCACTCGTCGGCCGCGACTCGACGTAGCTACTGCTCGCATTCGTACTGCGGTGAGAAACAGTCTCGAAGCGCATGTGATGCTGTCGCCGATGGATGTGCCGCGACGCGCAATCGGGCTGCCTCGTGTTTCGGGTGGCGCTGTGGGGCCTGGCGTGGGGCCTGGCGTGGCCGTAGCCATTTCGGGTGGGCCGGACTCGCTTGCGCTTGCTGCGGCCGCAGCATTCGTCGCACCCAAGCTCGGCATTCGTCTGAGCGGGATCGTGATCGACCATGGGCTGCAAACCGATTCCGCCTCCGTGGCATCAGCTGCGGCGTCCGCCGCCAAGGATCTGGGCGTCGACACCGTCGTCGTGCGCCGCATTGAGGTTTCGCACGACAGCTCCGGGCCGGAATCGGCGGCTCGCGATGCACGATACGACGGCATTGCGAGGGTGGCGGCTGAACTCGGTGTTCAATACATCCTGCTTGGGCACACTCGCGACGACCAGGCAGAGAGCGTCCTGCTCGGCTTGGTTCGTGGTTCTGGTTCCAAGAGCCTTTCCGGGATGCGGGAGCTGTCCACGCGCGGGGCCCTCACTCTATTGCGTCCGTTGCTTGAGGTGCCGCGCGTCGACACCTTGGCCAGCTGTGCGGCTCTCGGCGTGACGCCATGGATGGATCCACACAACACCGACAGACGGTTCTTGCGCTCCACTATCCGAAACGTGGTGCTGCCTCGGCTCGATGCCGACCTGGGCCCTGGGGTTCCAGAGGCTCTCGCCCGGACCGCTCGTCTCCTTGCCGATGATGCCGACTATCTCGATTCCGAGGCTGCCACCACGTTCGCCCGCATGCGCCGTTACGGCAACCAACCCGCTGCGGTGAGCATCCATGATCCATCGGCGCTGTCACAAGCGCCATCGCATGAACCCGTACACTTCGACCGGGCTGAGCTTGCTGCTCTTGCACCGGCGATCAGGCGTCGCGTGTACCGGCTCGCGGCGGCAACGGCGTCGGGTGCATCGCTTGCCAGCACCCACGTTGACCAGATCGACCGCATGGTGCTGATCTCGAATGCACCGACGCACCTCGACCTGCCCGGTACTACAGTTGAACGAGTGCGCGCCACGGTCAGTTTCACGGCCACGCACTGAACCGAGAGGACACTAATCTCAATGGAACTCAGCGACGTCTCGGACGACCTCACTGAAGTGTTGCTCACCAATGAGCAAATTCACAACCGAACCGCTGAGTTGGCTCGCGAAATCGACCAAGACTACGCAGGCAAAGATCTGTTGCTTGTCGGGGTTCTCAAGGGTGCGGTCATGGTGATGGCCGATCTGGCACGCGAACTCAGTTTGCCTGTGACCATGGATTGGATGGCGGTCTCGTCATACGGTTCGGGAACCAAGTCTTCGGGCGTGGTGCGTATCCTGAAAGACCTGGATGCCGACCTGCATGGCCGAAACGTGCTCATCGTCGAAGACATCATCGACTCGGGTCTTACCCTGTCCTGGTTGATCGCGAACCTGAGTTCGCGCGAACCCGAGTCATTAGAGATCTGCACGATGCTGCGCAAGCCGGCCGCTGCCAAGGTGGATATCCCCGTCAAATACGTCGGCTTCGAGATCCCTAACGATTTTGTCGTCGGATATGGCCTCGACTACGACGAAAAGTACCGCAATTTGCGTGGAGTGGGCATTTTGGCCCCGCACGTTTACCTGCATAGGAACTAAAGCACATTTCGCTCATCGCAAACTCACGGGTCAACACCCATCCTCTCCGGTAACCTAAGTAGCTAAACCGTGCCAGCCCGGCGCGATCGTATCAACAGAGGAGGGCCAGGCCTCGTGCCTGACAGCCAATGAACCTTAAGCGAATTATCAGGGGCCCCATCATCTGGGTCATTGCCGCCGTTGTGTTCGTAATCATCGCACTCAATTTGCTTGGGTCTGGTGGGTACCGTGGAGTAAGCACGGAAGAGGGGCTCGCCTTCCTTTCGAGCGGCAAAGTCAACTCTGTTGTGATCAACGACGCTGAGCAGCGTGTCGACCTGACGCTCAAAGACGCCGACAGCAAATACGGCAAGCTGGTGCAGTTTTACTATTCGACCCCGCGCGGTGCCGAGGTCATTGCTGCTGTCACCAAGGCGGACCCCTCAGGGGGATTTGACGACAAGGTGACTCAGCAGAACACCTTGCTGCTCTCCCTTCTCTCGTTCCTGCCCATCATTGTGATTGGCCTGTTCTTCTGGTGGATGCTGAGCCGCATGCAGGGCGGTAGTGGTGGGGTGATGAACTTCGGCAAGTCGAAGGCGAAGCTTGTCTCAAAGGACCATCCCCAGGTCACTTTTGCCGACGTCGCCGGGGCTGAAGAGGCGATTGAAGAACTCGAAGAGATCAAAGACTTCTTGCGCGAGCCGGAAAAGTTTCGCGCCGTCGGCGCGCATATCCCCAAAGGAGTGCTGTTGTATGGCCCCCCAGGCACAGGCAAGACTTTGCTCGCGCGGGCGGTCGCCGGTGAAGCAGGGGTTCCTTTCTTCTCCATTTCAGGCTCAGATTTTGTGGAGATGTTCGTCGGTGTTGGCGCGTCGCGTGTGCGCGACTTGTTCGAGCAGGCCAAGGCCGCAGCACCTGCCATCATCTTCGTCGACGAGATCGATGCCGTCGGCCGTCATCGTGGTGCCGGAATGGGGGGTGGCCATGACGAGCGCGAGCAGACCCTCAACCAGCTGCTTGTCGAAATGGATGGGTTCGACCCCAACACGAGTGTGATTCTGATCGCCGCGACGAACCGTCCAGACATTCTCGACCCCGCGCTGCTTCGGCCAGGCCGCTTCGACCGGCAGATCTCGGTTGAAGCGCCTGACTTGCACGGCCGGGCGCAGATTCTGCGAGTGCACGCCAAGGGCAAGCCGATGTCGGCGAGTGTCGACCTCGATTTGGTTGCGCGGCGCACCCCAGGGTTCACCGGTGCCGACCTCGCGAATGTACTCAATGAGGCCGCGTTGCTGACCGCGAGGTCGAACGCGCAGCTGATCGACAACCGCGCCCTCGACGAGGCGATCGATCGTGTCATCGCCGGCCCGCAAAAGCGTTCCCGCGTGATGAAGGATCGCGAACGTCTTGTGACTGCATATCACGAGGGCGGGCATGCGCTCGCCGCCGCGTCGATGAACAATACCGATCCAGTCACCAAAGTCACGATTCTTCCGCGCGGCCGTGCACTCGGTTACACCATGGTGATGCCGTTGGACGACAAGTTCCAAAAGACTCGCAGCGAATTGCTCGACGAACTCACCTACGCCATGGGTGGTCGAGTTGCGGAAGAGATTGTGTTTCACGATCCGACTACCGGCGCATCGAATGACATCGAAAAGGCCACGAGCATTGCGCGACGCATGGTCACCGAGTTCGGCATGAGCACGCGCATTGGTGCGGTCAAACTTGGTGAAGAACAGGGCGAGGTGTTCTTGGGCCGCGACATGGGGCATGGCAAAGACTATTCCGACCAGGTCGCTCGCACCGTAGACGAAGAGGTGCGTGACCTCATCGAGGCGGCGCATAACGAGGCATACAAGGTGCTCAACGACAACCGCGCGGTGCTCGACGTGCTTGCCAAAGAGCTTCTTGAACGCGAGACCCTCAACCAGGGCGAACTCGAAGAGATCTTTGCACCGGTCGTGAAGCTGCCCCCGAGGCCGATGTGGCTTTCCAGCCCCGATCGCCCGGTCTCCGACTTGCCACCCATCGCCATTCCTGACCGCGACGAACCGCTGCAGGCGGAGGTGCCGCCATCGGCTGGAGCGCCCGCAGGGCCGGTTACGCCCGAACCCACGACGCCAACAGATATTCCAGAGTAGGTCGCAACCAATGGCCGATATCGATCGAGCACGGATCGAGGCCGCTGTGCGCGAAATCCTTGCCGCGATCGGCGAGGATACGGGCAGGGAAGGCCTCGCGTTGACCCCTGCTCGCGTGGCGAATGCCTATTCTGAGTTGTTCTCAGGCATTGGTGTAGATCCCGCGACCGCACTTGGCACCCCGTTTCCGGCCGAGACGACCGACCTCATCGTCGTGCGAGACATCCGGGTGCGGTCGGTTTGTGAACACCACTTGCTCCCCTTCTACGGCGTCGCGCACGTCGCATATATTCCAGGTGACACTGTCGTCGGGCTAAGTCATATTCCGCATCTTGTCGAGGTTCTCGCCGCGCGCCCGCAAGTCCAGGAGAACCTGACTGCGCAGATCGTTGACACCCTTGAGGCCGCAATCGCCCCGCGTGGGGCCGTTGCGGTGCTCGAGTGCACCCAGTCATGCGTGGCAAGCAGAGGCGGCAGGCAGCCAGATGCACTCACCGTCACCGTGGCGAGCAGGGGGGAACTCGCTGAGCCGACTCGCAGGCTCGAGGTGCTGGTCTTACTTGGTGCCGACAAGTCTGGGCAACTGCCGCCCTCCCGATTCGGCGGAGGCAGCCAGATTTATGGCGCAGACATCCACAACGCCACTACCGATAGCGGAGGAGCCAAATGATAGCCGGGGTGCGTGTGATGGGCATTCTCAACGTCACGCCAGACTCGTTCAGCGATGGCGGGAAGTGGGACACGCTCGACCGCGCAATCGCGCATGGCAGCGACCTGATCCGCGACGGTGCAGACATAGTGGATATTGGCGGTGAGTCGACGCGCCCCGGCGCGATTCGGCTGGACCAAGGCACCGAACAGGCCAGAGTGATTCCCGTGATACGCGAGCTGTCGGGCAATGGTGCCGACATCAGTATCGATACCGTCAACGCCGAGACCGCGCGGCTGGCCATTGAAGCCGGCGCAACAATCATCAACGATGTCTCGGGTGGCCTTGCCGATCCGGACATGCTCGCGTGCGTAGCCGAGGCCGGGGTGGATGTCGTATTGATGCACTGGCGGGGGTTCCTCGAACCGGGTGAGAAGCCAAGTTACGCCGATGTCGTTGCCGATGTCAACACGCACCTTTCCCGACGCATCGACGCAGCGTTGGCCGCAGGCGTCGACCCGAAGCACATCATCATCGATCCTGGGCTGGGGTTCAGCAAAACTGCGGAACACAACTGGGCACTGTTGCGTGCTTTCGAGCGCCTCACCGCGCTCGGCTTTCCTGTGCTGGTCGGAGCAAGCCGCAAACGCTTCATCACGGAACTTATCGGTGAGGCCGCAGCTGACGCTCGCGACCTCACGTTGCGAGACGTGGCGACAGCGGCCATCTCGGTGTTCACGGCGCAAGCCGGCGGCTGGGGCGTGCGAGTGCATGACGTCGCAGGCACCGTTGTCGCGTTGCAGGCATGGAAGCAGCTTGCTGCAATTCCGGAGATCGCTCATGCCTGAGACGGCGCCAAACGTTCCTGTGCCGAAAACCGCGCAAGCCGAGATGCCGAGCACCTCGGACCTGATCAGTCTGCGGGGAATCACGGCTCGCGGACGACATGGGGTGCTCGACTGGGAACAGGCGTACGGGCAGCCATTCGTGGTAGATGCAGACCTGAGCGTCGATATACGCCGCGCCGCGGTGACCGACGATCTCGCTTTGACAGTCAATTACGCCGAGGTCGCCGCACATATCGTTGCGCTGATAACTGGCGAGCCGTTCGCACTCATCGAAACACTCGCGGAGCGTATTGCTGCCGATGTGCTCGGTTTCAATGGCGTGAGCGCTGTAACAGTCACCGTGCACAAGCCGGAAGCCCCTGTCGGGGTGCCGTTCACTGACGTGGCGGTCGTCATTACCAGGCATGGTGGCGACCTGCGGTGATCAAGCACATCCACCCCCTAAGGGCCGTAATCGCCTTTGGCAGCAATCTGGGTGACCGGGCCGCGGCGATCGATGATGCAGTGCACGCACTTGGCGAAACCCCTGGCGTGACCATAGTAAAGGTGTCGAGCTATCGCGAGAGCATTGCACTCACCCTGGCCGGTCGCGACGAGAGCGCGCCCCCCTACCTGAACGCGGTGGCAATCATCGAGACGACCCTCGACGCAGAGAAGCTGCTCGACGTATGCCAGAGGATCGAAAATGAGGGTGGCCGGGTACGCGCGGAACGATGGGGGTCTCGCACTATCGACATCGACATCATCGATTTTGCTGCAATCCGCATGCATACCGACCGCCTTGTGCTGCCGCATCCAGAAGCCCATAATCGCGACTTTGTGCTCGCCCCTTGGCTTGAGATCGACCCCGAGGCAATGATTGCTGGCGTTGGCACGGTGAGCCATGCGCTCGAAAGCTTGGATTGTCGACACTCAGAGGCGGCAGTGCGCGAGCCCCAAGACGCCGATGGGAGCATGTGATGAGGGTCACGCGACTCAGCACCCTTGGCTCCATCGTCGTGGTGGTGGCATTGCTCAGTTGGCTGCTTGAGAAGGCCTTCACTTCGTCGGGCCGTCCGCAGCTTTCGTTGCAGATGCCGATGCCTTTTGTGCTTGTAGGCATTGCCGTCATCGTCTTACTGCTTGCGATCCCCGTGCGGCGACGGCTGCACGGTGACCCCAAGCCGCTCAACCCCTTCTATGCGCTCAACGTGCTTGTGCTCGCCAAGTCGAGTTCACTCACTGGCGCAATGTTCGTCGGTGTGGCTGTGGGGTTCATCGTCTTTGCGCTTGGTCTGCCTGTTGTTGTCATCGACGAAAGGATGTGGATCACGGTTGCAACCGGCATCGCTGCCTTGATCCTCTCGATTGTCGGGCTCATTGCCGAATACTTCTGCCGCATTCCTCCCGTCGATGACACCAAGACCCCCAGTGGCCCAGCCCCGATCGCCGAGGCATAGCAACTATGGCGCGTGAGGGACTGCTGGATGTTGGCGTAATCGGGGCGGGGCGAGCGGGGCTTGTCATGGCCGCAGCTCTTGCCGACGCTGGTCATCGCCTCGTCGGGGTGAGCACGAGCAACGAAAAGAACATCGATCGAGCCGCATCGATGCTGCCGGGCGTTGAGATTCTTGACGTGGCGACCATCGTTGAGCGCAGCAGCCTCGTGGTGATCGCCATTCCCGATCGGGCTATTGCGGAACTGGTCGAGGGGATCGCGGTGGCCGGGATCTGGCAGCCGGGGCAGATAGTGCTTCACCTTGCAGCGCCGTTCGGAACGGGCATACTCGCCCCTGCCGTCGCTAAGGGCGTCATTCCCATCGCATTGCGACCCAATCTTGTCTTCACCGGAACGAGCATCGACAGGATGCGGCTGCGAGAGACGACTGCCGCAGTCACCTGTCCTGCTCCTGTGCTGCCAATCGCTCAGGCGCTCGCCATCGAAATCGGGTGCGAACCCGTCGTCATCGCCGAAGGCGATCGGGTGCACTATGCCGAAGCAATCGACATCGTTTCTACGTTTTCGAAAGCCCTGATCGAGCAGGCTACGGGAATTCTGCGTAACATCGGGGTGGAGGATCCTGCCGCTGTCATCGCGTCGGTGGCGCAGACGTCGGTGAGTAACGCGCTCGCCCGAGGCAGTTGGCCCGAACCGCCACTCGCCGTATACGAGGAAGACGAATGAACGGCTCACCGGCCGAATACGCAGTGCGAGCAGGCCCCGGTGGAGTCACCAATGACCTAAGCACTTTTTCGCGACGGTAGGCTCGACACGGCCATAGACAACCAGAAACTGCATTTCGCATGACACAGGCACAGGAGAACTGCCATTGACTCAGCACGACAACACTTCCGCATCCTCCGGTGCAGCCAGCGAGTCTGGCGAACGCCTTGCAGACGCAGCAACGGAGGCCGCTGAGGCGGCAGAGGCCAGCGAACAATTCGTCGTCCGCCTGGCAAAACGCGATCGCCTCAACGAAGGCGCAGGAGCGTATCCGGTCGGGGTGCCCATCACACACACCATTGCGCAAGTGCGCGCCGCATACCCAGACCTGCCCATTGACTACAAGACAGGGGACACTGTTGGCGTCGTCGGTCGGGTTGTGCACCTGCGCAATACCGGCAAACTCTGCTTCGTGTCGTTGCAGAGCGGCGATGGCAGCCGCATCCAGGGCATGCTTAGCCTTTCTCTGATCGGTGAAGAATCGCTAGCTGAGTTCAAGGAACTCGTCGACCTCGGCGACCACCTCTTTGTGCATGGCGAAGTCATTACCTCAAAGCGTGGTGAACTCAGCATCCTCGCCGATGCCTGGCAAGTCGCGTCCAAGGCGCTGCGCCCACTCCCGACCCTGCATAAAGAGCTCTCGGAAGAGGCCAGGGTGCGCAGCCGCTACCTCGACCTGATCGTGCGTGAGCAAGCCCGCGAGGTCGTGCTTACGCGTGCCAAGACCGTCGCATCGCTGCGCCGGACTTTCGCGGATCTCGACTTCATCGAAGTGGAGACCCCCATGCTGCAGACGATGCATGGCGGCGCGTCGGCACGGCCGTTCGTCACACACATGAATGCTTACGACGTCGACCTCTACCTGCGAATCGCCCCCGAGCTGTACCTCAAACGTGCGCTCATTGGTGGTATCGAGCGCGTCTTCGAGATCAATCGCAACTTTCGCAATGAAGGCGCCGACTCGACACACTCGCCCGAATTTGCCATGGTTGAGGCATACCAGGCATATGGCGACTACAACTCCATCGCGAGGCTCACTCAAGACCTCATCCAGAACGCGGCTGCCGCGGTAAGCGGTGGCAGTCATATTGTCACCTGGGCCGACGGAACCACCCACGACTACTCCGGCGAATGGGACAGGATCAGCATGTTCGGCTCCCTTTCGGCGGCCGTCGGACGCACAATTACTCCCGAGACGCCGCTCGACGAACTTGTGGCCCTCGCGGATGAGGTCGGGCTGGAGGTCGCGCATCCCCTGCACGGCAAGTATGTCGAAGAGCTGTGGGAGCATCACGTGAAACCGACACTGACACGACCGACGTTCGTGATGGACTTTCCTGTCGACACCAGCCCTCTTACCCGCCAACACCGCAGCACGGCGGGGGTTGTCGAGAAATGGGATCTTTACATTCGCGGATTCGAACTGGCGACCGGCTACTCCGAACTCGCCGATCCTGTCATTCAACGCGAGCGGTTTGTTGAGCAGGCCCGTCAGGCTGCGGCCGGCGATGACGAGGCGATGCGAGTGGATGAAGACTTCCTTACCGCTATGGAATACGGGATGCCTCCTGCAGGCGGTATGGGCATGGGCATCGATCGTCTGCTCATGGCGCTCACGGGTCTTGGAATTCGGGAAACCATCCTGTTCCCGCTGGTCAAGTAGGGGTGCAGAGCAGAGGCGTGAAGTAAAGTAGTCCCGTGGCTGATTGGGCACCATTCGTTTGGGCGTTGACGCCGACAGTAATTGTCGGCCTCGTCTTCTGGTTCATCATGCGCGCCATCATTCGCGGCGATCGCAACGAACGGGCGGCGTATGCCAAGTTGGAAGCAGAGGAGCGTCGACGGCGAGACGAGGCGCACTCGAAGGCCGCAGACAAGTAGCTATGAAGGACGACAAGTGAGTTCAGCTTCCCTGAGCGAGTACGCGGCCAAAAGTGGCCTCACTCGAGTTGGCGCTCGACCGCCACTGAGAAAGTACATCGCTGAGACCTGGCGGTATCGCGCATTCACGATGACATTCGCCAAATATCGCGTCGAGGCCGAAAACGAACGTCAACGATTCGGAAAGGTGTGGGCCGTCGTCCGGCCAACCCTCAACGCCTTGCTTTATGGCATCGTATTTGGCATCGTGATGAACGGCACAGGCAGGCCAAAGAACTTCCTTGCATTCATCATCATCGGCACATTCGTGATGAGCTTCCTGCAGAGTTCCATCTCCGGGGGCGCCAAGTCGATTCGCGGCAATATCGCCATGGTCACGTCGCTCAACTTTCCTCGTGTCTGTTTGCCGATCGCGCACATCACACAATCGTTCATCGAGTTCCTCTACACGCTGATCGTTATGGCCGGGATGCTGCTGCTCACCGGCAACCTTCCCAAGTTTTCGTGGCTGTATGTCGCGCCGATCCTCGTCATCATGTTCTTTTTTGGTTCGGGCATAAGCATGCTCTGCGCTTGGATCGTTACCTTCTTCGATGACTTCGCACAGGTCATCCCATTCATCAGCCGCATGCTTTTTTACACAAGCGGAGTGTTTTTCAGCGCGAAGAGCGCGCTTGAGGGATACCCGCATGTACTGTCGATCTGGCAGTTCAATCCGTTTTATGCGTTCCTAGAACTGTGGCGCGGCGTGCTTCTGACCGGGTATCAGGCTTCGCCAGCCGACTGGATGAGTTGCACGATCTGGGGCTTTGGCCTGTTCGCTGTCGCATACGTGTTGTTCTGGTCCGCTGAGGAGAAATATGGCCGAGAATAGCGAAGCCGTTGCGTCGGAGGCCGTCGTGAGTGGGCCGGTTGACGAGACCGCGACGACAAGCAAGTATGCACTCGATGGCAGCATCGTGCCCCCAGTCGTCTTGGAAAAGGACCGTATCCCTTCCGTTGTCATGGACGACGTGTATATCGACTACCGCGTGTTTCAAAGCGGCCGAGCGGTCAAGGGCCGTTTGAAGCGCGCAGATAAGATCAAGAGCCGCGTCAGGATCGTGCATGCGGTTCGGGGCATCAGTGCCGTCGCATACAAAGGCGATTCGATCGGCGTCGTCGGGTTCAACGGCTCGGGCAAATCCACGCTGATGCGCGGGATCGCAGGGCTGAATCCACTTGCGTCTGGCATGATCTATGCCTCCGCGCAGCCGCGGCTGCTTGGCGTCGGCTCAGCGCTGCTGCCCAACTTGAGCGGTGAAAAGAACGTGTTCCTCGGCAGCCTCGCGATGGGCGTGAGTGCTCAAGAAGCCAGGGAAAACTCCGAGGACATCATCGAATTCTCAGGCATCCGCGACTTCATCGAAATGCCGATGCGCACCTACTCCTCGGGAATGGGAGCGCGTCTCAAGTTTGCGATCGCTGCCGGACGAGACCACGAGATCCTGATCATCGACGAGGCACTCTCGGTTGGCGACAAAGACTTCGCTTCCCGATCTGAGGCACGTATTCGTGAGATGCGCGATGCCGCAGGAACGGTGTTTTTGGTCAGCCACTCGATGGCGTCCATTCGCGACACCTGCAACAAAGTGATGTGGATCAACGAGGGCAAACTCGTCATGTTCGGCGGGGCAGACGAGGTCATTGCCGAATACGAGAGCACTCCTCGGCCCAAAGGGGTAAAAAAGTAGGCTGTAGCCTTGGCGCGAGATGACGGCACAAGTGGGTGCCGTCGGCACTCAGGAGCTAGGTCTTCCGGTCAATGCGAGGCTGACGATCGCGGCAGTTGCACTTCCGTCGACTCGGTCAAGATATCGGTCGCGAAACGTCAGAACCGCATCCACCTGTGGATTCTCGATGGCCTCGGCTAGCGAGTTCTCGTCCTGCACGATCGGTCCAGGGAAAAGGCTGGGTTCGTTGATGAACAGGCCGCGGTTGACAGCATATTCATCGAAGTCGTAGGCGTAGACGACCACGGGGATGCCGCGAACGGCCGCATCGAACATGATCGCGGAGTAATCCGAAACCACAACGCTAGCTACGAACATCCATTCGGTGGTGCTGATGACGCTATGTGTGACGACACCCGGGATCTCGTCGTCGATTTGATCGAGTGGGTGCAACTTGATGACGAGCGCGTACCGATCCGTGTCGACCGCGTCGATGACGCTGCGCACTGGAACCGTGGTCCCCGTCCGAAAGGTCGGCGCATACAGCACTACAGGCTTGTCACCGATCTCGGGGTGCTCGGCAGCGATGCGCTCGCGGGTCTGTTCGGCGGCTTCGTCGCTAAGCAGATGGTCGACGCGTGGCAAGCCGAGAGGCAGAATCTTTTCGCGATCTTGATCGAAGGCGCTGGCGAACTCGGCCGACATGTGCGTGCCGCCGACCAATAGCCAGTCGTAGTTGCGGTGCATGCGCATACTCCGTGCCATCACGCTCGAGTGGCCCTCTGGGGTGTCGAGTGCCGCATAACCGAATTTTTTTATCGCACCAAGCGCGTGCCATGCCTGAATGACGGTGGTCGAATGCCGATGCGGCAGCATGCTGATGGGGATGATGTAACTGTCAGTGATCACCGCTCGCGATCGGGCCAACCAGTATGTCTGAGTGATGACGTTGCCGACTATGCGGAGTTTCGTCGAGGCGCGGTGATTGAGAATCACTACTCGGGTGTCGGGACTTTGCCTCACGATTTCGGCGGCGAGCAGTCGAAAGTCCAAAGAGGTTTCGGAGAACAACCGGGTGACAAGAGTAATGGTGTTCTGCTGTGGCAGCGCGCGAAAAGCTGCATACATAGGCCACAGGCCGATCCGCGTTGCCAGTGCGGCTACACGGGTTGCGAAGTCGCGCAACGGCGAGCGGTGTGACATGGTTTCCAGCCTAGTGTGGCCGCACTTGACCCAACGGCGGCTGAATTGCCATCATGTGCGAATAGTGCGTTATGACTGCGTTTCAGCCGTCGATGGGGCGGGTAGTCAACATCACCTTGATCTCGCGGCGTTCATCCATGTCTGCATACGCCTCGGCAACCTCAGAAAGAGGTCGCACCCTGGTGAACACCGCGCCCGGATTGATCTCGCCAGAAAGCACCAGTTTGAGCAGTGGCTCAATATAGCTGCGCACTGGAGCCATCCCGCCGCGCACCCCCACATTGCTGGCGAACATGTCGCCTACGGGAAGCTCTGGGCCGCCCACGGGAACGCCAACAAATCCGACCATGCCGCCAGGTCGGGCAGAACGTAGCGCCTGATCCATCGACGCTTTGCTGCCAACGCATTCGAGTGCGGCATCTGGCCCGATCCCATCAAACATCTCTCGTACCGCAGCCACACCCTCATCGCCGCGTTCTTCGACGATGTCTGTCGCCCCGAATGAGAGCGCCACCTTCTGCCTGTCTTCGTGCCGGGACATTGCGACGATGCGCGAGGCGCCCAGAACCTTGGACGCGAGCACTGCGCTCAGACCTACGGCGCCGTCGCCGACCACGACGACTGTGCTTCCCGCACCGACGCCTGCAGAGACTGCGGCGTGGTATCCGGTGCACATCACGTCAGAAAGGGTGAGCAGGCTTGCAACCAGCGCATCGTCGTCGGGATCGACGTCCGGAACGACGACAAGGGTTCCGTCCGCAAGCGGCACGTGAACGTATTCCGACTGAGCGCCGTCCCACCAATTGCGGTTCAGGCACGACGAGCTGAATCCGTTTCGACAGTTGATGCATGTACCATCGCAGCCATAGAACGGGGCAATGACAAAGTCGCCGACCGCCACCGTCGTCACATCCGAACCCACAGATTCGACGATGCCGACAAACTCGTGACCGATAGGTGTTTGGCCAGGTTCGCCTCTCAGCCCGCGGTATCCCCACAGATCCGAACCGCACACGCAGGCAGCGACGGTGCGAACCACCGCGTCTTTCGTGCCGGTGAGGCTTGGGGTTTCGCGCTCCTCATAACGGACATCGCCGGGGCCATAAATGAAAGTTCCAAACATGACGTCCATGCTACTTTGCCGATATTTCAGGAAACCGCATGCACGCCCACGGCGAACACCGGCATTCCTAAGCCAAACCACGGTTAATATCTACGTATCCGCTGTTCTGGGTGGATGGAGGAGGCCGCACATGTTTGAGAGATTCACTGACCGCGCCCGTCGCGTCGTCGTTTTGGCACAAGAAGAAGCCAAGATGCTCAATCACAACTACATTGGCACCGAGCACCTGTTGCTCGGGCTCATTCACGAAGGTGAAGGTGTGGCAGCCAAAGCCATGCTGTCGATGGACATCTCGCTTGACGCTGTGCGTCAGCAGGTGGAAGACATCATCGGTCCAGGTCAGCAGCAGCCGACCGGGCACATCCCGTTCACACCACGGGCCAAGAAGGTGCTCGAACTCTCGCTGCGCGAGGCGCTTCAGCTTGGTCATAACTACATTGGCACCGAGCATATTCTTCTCGGCCTCGTTCGCGAGGGTGAGGGTGTTGCCGCTCAGGTACTTGTCAAGCTCGGCGCCGACCTCAACCGGGTTCGCCAGACCGTGATCCAGCTTGTCTCGGGATACCAGGGCAAGGAACAGCTTCAGGGCGTCGGGGGGCCCACCCAAGAGGCGCAGCCTCAGGGGTCTCAGGTGCTCGACCAGTTCGGCCGCAACCTGACTCAGGCCGCCCGTGACGGCAAGCTCGATCCTGTGATCGGCCGCGAGATGGA
This sequence comes from Actinomycetales bacterium, assembly GCA_015654475.1. GTDB lineage: Bacteria > Actinomycetota > Actinomycetes > Actinomycetales > Microbacteriaceae > UBA3913. The sequence goes on along the minus strand of JAATGV010000028.1, from coordinate 2,744 downwards.
GATCGAGCGAGTCATGCAGATCTTGTCTCGACGCACCAAGAACAACCCGGTTCTCATCGGTGAGCCTGGCGTCGGAAAGACGGCAGTGGTCGAGGGCCTTGCTCAGGCGATTGTCGCCGGAGATGTGCCCGAGACGCTGAAGGACAAGCAGCTTTACACTCTTGATCTGTCTGCGTTGATCGCCGGATCCCGTTATCGTGGCGACTTCGAAGAGCGCTTGCGTAAGGTGCTCAAGGAGATCCGCAACCGTGGCGACATCATCATCTTCATCGACGAGATTCATACCCTTGTCGGGGCTGGTGCGGCGGAGGGCGCTATCGACGCTGCTTCGATTTTGAAGCCGATGCTTGCTCGCGGAGAACTGCAGACCATTGGCGCAACTACTCTCGATGAGTTCCGCAAATACTTTGAGAAGGATGCGGCGCTCGAACGCCGGTTCCAGCCGATTCAGGTGAAGGCACCGTCGTTGCCGCATGCGATCAACATTTTGAAGGGTTTGCGCGATCGTTACGAGGCGCACCACAAAGTGTCGATCACTGACGGTGCGATTGTTGCCGCTGTCAACCTGTCCGATCGTTACATCCAAGACCGCCAGTTGCCAGACAAAGCCATCGACTTGATCGATGAGGCGGGCGCGCGGTTGAGGTTGTCGATTTTGTCTGCGCCGCCGGAGTTGCGTGCGTTCGACGAGAAGATCGCCGGCGTGCGGGTCGAGAAGGAGGCCGCGATCGAGGGCCAGGACTTCGAGAAGGCTGCATCGTTGCGTGACGAGGAAAAGAAACTTCTCGGCGAGCGGTTGCGGCTTGAGAAGGAATGGAAGTCGGGCGATGTCGCCGTGCATGCCGAGGTAGACGAAGGTCTTATCGCTGAGGTGCTTGCACAGGCTACCGGCATCCCGGTGTTCAAGCTGACCGAAGAGGAGTCGGCTCGCCTGCTCTTCATGGAAGATGAACTGCACCGCAGGGTCATTGGCCAGGAGGATGCGATTTCTTCGCTGTCTCGGTCGATTCGGCGTACGCGTTCGGGCCTCAAAGACCCCAACCGTCCATCTGGCTCATTCATTTTCGCTGGCCCGACTGGCGTTGGCAAGACGGAACTTGCGAAAGCCCTTGCTGAGTTCTTGTTCGATGACGAGGGTGCCCTGATTTCTCTGGATATGTCGGAGTTCAGCGAGAAGCACACGGTTTCTCGGTTGTTCGGTGCTCCTCCCGGATTCGTGGGATTCGAAGAGGGTGGGCAACTCACCGAGAAGGTGCGTCGTCGTCCGTTCTCTGTGGTCTTGTTCGACGAGATCGAGAAGGCTCACCCCGACATCTTCAACTCTTTGTTGCAGATTCTCGAGGAGGGCCGGTTGACCGATGGCCAGGGCCGCGTGGTCGACTTCAAGAACACTGTGATCATCATGACCACGAACCTTGGCGCTCGCGATATTGCTGGCGGCCCGGTTGGTTTCCAGATGGATGGCGACACCCATACCGGGTACGACCGGATGCGTGGCAAGGTGAACGAAGAGTTGAAGAAGAACTTCAAGCCGGAGTTCTTGAACCGTGTCGACGACATCATCGTGTTCCCGCAGCTCTCGCAGGATGAACTCATGCAGATCGTGGATCTGTTCACGGGTCGCTTGAACGATCGTCTGCTCGATCGGGATCTGCACCTTGAGGTCACCGATCCGGCCAAGCGTCGGTTGATTGAGATCGGGTTCGACCCGGCTCTGGGTGCGAGGCCGTTGCGTCGCGCGATTCAGCAGCAGATCGAGGATCAACTTTCTGAGCGGATTCTGCAGGGCATTGTGCACGCCGGTCAGACGGTTGTGGTTGGTGTCGCTGAGAATGGTGTCGACTTCACGTTCGATTTCACCGACAGGATTCCTGCCCTTGAGGCTGTGACGCCGGCAATTGCGGCGGCCGGTGCTGGCGGTACCGAGTCATCTGGCGGTGCTGCGGCAAAGGCCACCGAGTAGCGCGGATGGATGACGGCTTGTTCGTTTCCGATGTTGCTGGTACGGCCAGTACGCAAGAGACGAGTGAAGTGCTAAGTGGGCGGGCCGAGCGTGATCGCGAGTATGTGATCAGGCCGGCCCGCACCTCTGATGTGTCTGCGGTGGTCGAGTTGATGGCCCCTCTGGTGGACCAGAGAGTTCTCCTTGGTAAGGAGAAGGTCACGCTGTTCGAGTCCATCCAGGAGATGCTTGTCGTGGAGGCCGCCGATTCGGCGGAGGTGATCGGTTGCGGTTCACTTCACGTCATGTGGGAGGACCTGGCCGAGGTACGCACTCTTGTGGTTCGGGACGACTGGTTGCGGCGGGGCGTCGGGCACGCGATTCTCGCGGCGTTGCTTGAGCGTTCGCGGGCGCTTGGGGTGCACCGCGTATTCTGTCTGACGTTTGAGACGGAGTTCTTTTCGCGATGCGGTTTCTCGGTTGTGCAGGAGCCTCCTGTCGAACCTGATGTGTATGCCGAACTTTTGCGCTCCTCTGACGAGGGCGTTGCTGAGTTTTTGGAGTTGGCGAGGGTCAAGCAGAACACGCTTGGCAACACTCGTATGATCATCCATCTGTGAGCTCTTGAAAGTCTGAGGTTCGGGCTTCAGGGTTTCGCGTTGAGGCTTCTGCTCGTAGCTGAGGTCGAGTGTCGTAGCAAAATGGGATGGTTTCGGTGTGCCACTCTGCTTCGTGCTTCGTGCTTCGTGCTTCGTGCTTCGTGCTTCGTGCTTCGTGCTTCGTGCTTCGTGCTTCGTGCTTC
>JAATGV010000040.1 GCA_015654475.1 Actinomycetales bacterium | reverse complement strand
GCCGCTCGCCAACCCCGCCCAGGTGCGGCTGCGCAAGGCGGATCAGATCTCCCGGCGCAGGGTGCTTGCCCTGTCGCTGGCCGGTTCGGCGATCTTCGTGTTCGCCTTGACCGAGGGCAAGCGCATCGCCGAATACGTGCCCGAGCTTTCGCCGATCGAGCCTTCCGCGGTCGAGGGCGAATCGGTCACCGTCTCTCGGAAGCTCGTCAGCGACGGCCATTTGCACCGGTTCGCTTATCAGTCCGACGACCAGGTCGAGATCCGGTTCATCGTGGTCAAAAAGAACGCGAGTGCGTTCGGTACCGGCCTGGACGCCTGCGAAATCTGCGGGAACGCCGGCTACTACGAAGACAACGGGAAGGTCATCTGCAAGCGATGCGGCGTCATGATGAACATTCAGACCATCGGGTTCGCCGGCGGGTGCAATCCAATTCCGATCGCCTACGAGGTCTCGGAAGACAAGCTCAGTTTCTCCGTGGCAGAACTCACAAGCCACGCGAAAGTATTTGAGAAGTAATCATGTTCTTTTGGCGAATGATCGGTCGCGCGCTGCGGCGTCAGGTGGGCAAGCGCCTGATGATCGCTCTGACGATTCTCCTCGGCTCCAGCCTGGCGACGTCTATGTTCGCGGTCATGCTGGATGTCGGCGACAAGGTCCAGGCCGAGCTCAGTTCGTTCGGTGCCAACATCGAGGTCTTGCCTGAGGGCGCTTCGATCGTCTCCGACATGTACGAGGTCGATTCGGGCGCCTCCTCGGGTTCGATCCGCGAAGACGAATTGCCGAATCTCAAGACGATTTTCTGGGGCTACAACATCGAAGACTTCGCCCCTTTTCTGAGTGTGACCGCCACAGCGGAGGGCCGGGAAATCGCGGTGGTCGGCACCTGGTTCGACCACGAGCTGTCCACGGCCACCGGCGAGAAACTGAGCACCGGGGTAGCGCACCTGCGTGACTGGTGGGCGGTCACCGGTTCATGGCCACAGGCGGAGGATGAGGTGGTGGTTGGCAGCCGACTGGCCGCCGAGCTTGGCTGGGAGACGGGCGACCATGTGACACTGGATGGTGAGAACGGCCGAGTCGACGCCACCATCTCCGGGGTCTTCGAGTCTGGCTCGGACGAGGACAACCAGCTGTTCGCATCACTGGCCGTGGCCCAGCAGCTGGCGAATCGCTCGGGGGAGGTGGGCAGCATCGAGGTCCGCGCCATCACCACACCTGACAACGATTTGGCCCGTGAGGCCGCGAGCGACCCATCCGCTCTTTCTGCCGACGAATGGGAGACTTGGTATTGCACGGCCTACGTCGGATCGATCGCCTATCAGATCGAAGAGGCCATGACCAATGTGGTCGCTAAGCCGGTGCGCCAGGTCGCAGACACCGAGGGCGCGATTCTTGACAAGACACAGCTGATCATGTCGGTGGTGGCGATCTTCGCCATGATCGCGGCCTCGCTTGGCATCGCGAACCTGGTGACGGCATCGGTCATGGAGCGTTCGAAGGAAGTCGGCCTGATGAAGGCTCTCGGCGCGCGCAATACGTCGATCGTCGGGGTGATCCTGACCGAGACAATGGTTGTCGCGCTGATCGGAGGAATCGTGGGCTTCGGGGTCGGTGTCGGCTTGGCGCAGTTGGTCGGACATCTGGTCTTCGGCTCGGGGATAGCCATTCGGCCGATCGTGGCGCCGCTGATGGCCTTGGTGATCCTGCTCACGGTCGTCGTCGGCTGCCTGCCTTCCATGCGCTACCTGCTGAAGCTCCGACCGGCCCAGGTTCTGCACGGGAGATGATGGGATGAATACTCAGCGCACCATGTATCTGCGCATGATCACGCAGTCGTTCCGCCATCGGCTCTCGCGGGTGGCCATCGCCTCGCTGTAGATCGCGGTGGGTGCCGCAGTGCTGTCGGGGCTTAGCCTGATCGCCTTTACCGTGCCGGCACAGATGTCGGAGGAACTGCGCGCCTACGGCGCCAACCTGGTCGTGCTGCCCGACGGTTCCCAGGGCCTGACCGACGAGCAACTGTCGATCGCGGACGACGCCGTGGGTGCCGCCGCGCTGAACCGTGCCCCCTATCAGTACACGAATCTGCTCTACAACCAGCAGGCGCTGCCGGTGATGGGAACACTCCTCGACGACGCCCTAGCGGTGCGCTCGTATTGGGAGATCGACGGAGCCCTGCCTACGGGAGCCGACCAGATCTTGGTCGGGGAGAATGTCGCCGAGCTCTACCGCTTCGACGTGGGCGAGACCGTCGGGCTGACCGCGCCAACCACGGCTGAAGGCGCTGCCAGACAGCTGACCGTCACCGGGATCCTGCGCACCGGTGGTGCCGAGGACGATCTGGTCGTGATGAGCCTGGACACGTTGAAGGAGTTCACCGGGGGAGTGACCGAGTACAACATCATCGAGTACTCAGCGAATGCGGACGGCACCACTTTGACGGCGCTGGCCGATGCGGTCAACGCCCGGGACGCCGGGATGGAGGCTGAGGTCGTGCGACGGATCAGTCAGACTGAGTCCGGCATCGCTCAGACCTTGCAGACGCTGATCTGGATCGTCAGCGTCGTGATCTGCCTGTTGACGATGATCTCGATCTCGGCCACGCTGAATGCGATCGTCTCGGAACGCGCACGCGAGATCGGCCTCAAGAAGGCACTCGGTGCGCTGTCGAGGGACGTGATGGGCGAGTTCATGGGAGAGTCGATTCTGCTCGGCCTGATCGGCGGCCTAGCCGGCGTCGCCGCCGGCATCTGGATTGCTAATTTCATCTCGGTGCGGGCGTTCGCCGTGCAATTAGACGTCAATTGGTGGGTGGTGCCGATCACCCTGGTTTTCTCGGTGATCCTCTCGCTGGCGGGCAGCCTGGCACCGGTTCGCAGGATTTCGAGGATCAGACCCGTCGATGTGTTAGGTGGAGAGTGACGATGACCCAGAATTCAACAGCAGCAGCGCACCCGGACTTGCTCGGCGAGCCCATCTACTCGGTCCGCGATGTCAGCCGCCGGTATGGTGAGCTGGCGGCACTCGACCGGGTGAGCCTCACGATCGCGCGCGGCGAGTGGCTGTCGATCGTCGGGCCGTCCGGTTCGGGCAAGTCCACCCTGATGAACATCCTGGGCTGCATGGACAGTCCCACTGACGGCATCGTTCTGCTGGAGGGCGAGCGGCTCGACAAGATGGGTGAGCCTGAGCTGGCAAAGGTGCGGCGCCAGAAGATCGGGTTGATCTTTCAGCAGTTCCACCTTGTCCAACACCTGACCGCCTGTGAAAACGTCATGCTCGCCCAGTACTACCACTCGCTCCCCGATGAGAAGGAGGCCCTGGAAGCCCTGGAGCGGGTCGGCATGGCCGAACGTGCGACCCATCTGCCGCGCGAGCTCTCGGGCGGCGAGCAGCAGCGCGTCTGCGTCGCCCGCGCCCTGATCAACCATCCCGACGTCATCCTGGCCGATGAGCCCACCGGCAACCTGGACGAGGTGAACGAGCGGGTCGTGATCGACTTCTTCCATCAGTTGCATGACGACGGAACTACCCTGATCGTCGTGACCCACGATTCAGAGGTGGCCGCGCAGGGCCAACGGCAGATCATCCTGGAGCACGGCAGAATCGTTCGGGAGACCACCGACCTCTCGAACACGCCCACCAAAGGCAAGCCGGTGCGAGGAGTGGAGGCTCGATGATGCGTAAACGCGACGTGGCCGTACTGCTGGCGGCAATGGTCGGGGCGGTGGTTCTCAGCGGATGCAGCAGCTCCGTCCCGGCGGCCAATTCGTTGCCGGATGGGCAGTACAGCGGGCAGTCCGAGGCCGATACTGACGGTGCGTACGGAGTGGTGGACTTCACCGTCAGCGGTGGCACCGTCACCGCGGCCAGCTTCGTCGTCTACGACGAGGACGGCACTCCGCACGACGAGAGCTATGGGCTGGGCAGCGATGGCAAACCCGTCGACGAGACCTTCTACCAGCGTGCCCAGAACGCGCTCGCAGCCGAGAAACAGTATGTGGCAGAGTTCGAGGAGTCCGGCGATCAGAGGCAGGTGGAGTCTATTGCCGGTGCCTCGCTGTCGTACCGGATGTTCCGCGCCGCCATCGACGCCGCGATCGCGGATGACTCCCAGTAGGCTGGCGGGCGCCTCGTGCACATTCCCCACGATGGGCACCATCGGGCATGCCTCCTGGAGTCCGGCCGATCTGGATCTTCGCGAGCGGATTTCTGAGCGAGCCGACCAGATCGAGCGGCGGCTGACCCGTTTTCGGAACGATTCCGAGATCGCCATGCTGTCGGCGGCCTGGCAGCATGTCTCGATGGACACCGTCGCTGTGCTGTCGGCGTCGCGCGCACTGCAAGAGTGCACCGGCGGATACTTCACGGCCCTGCTCGGCAGCCAGGTGCAGGCCTGGGAGCAAGTCGCGGCAGGATTCCGGTCCGAGGTCCCCGCTCCGTCTGCGGCTACAGGCGAGATCGAGGTGGATGGCGACTGGGCGCGACTAGCAGGTGCTTCTGGATCGGTCGATCTGGGTGCCATCGCCAAAGGATATGCCGCCGACCAACTGCGCGATCTGATGGTCGGCATGGGGGCGGTCGACGTGCTGGTCTCGCTTGGGGGATCCTCCCTCGCGCTCGGGGGAGAGCCTGCCCAGATCGGCGTGGCCAGTCCCTGGCAGGGTTGGCAGAGCTTTGGCACACTCACCTTGGCATCCGGATCCCTCTCGGTCTCGGCTGACCCGGGTACCCGGATCAGGAAGGGCCGCCAGCGCAGCCATGTCCTGGACGCGGCTACCGGCGCTCCCGCCGTCACAGATCTGTGCGGGGTGCTGGTCTGCGGAGCGGACGGAATGAGTTGCGAGGCGTTCTCGACCGCCTATCTGGCCATGGGGCTTGATGCCGCCATGCAACTGGACCAGCGACACCCAGAGCTCGACACTGTCTTTATGGCTGTGGATGGTCGAGTGCTCGCCAGCCCCGAATTGACGATAACGGCGACCCCTGGCGTGCAGGACTGGCTCAAGAGGCAGACACCCTAGCCCGAGGTAGCCGACGTCGAATGCCACTCCCGTCATTCATCCTTAACGCCAAGAATCAGTGTTTCGCACCAACCCAATGACCGTGGCAGTGGAAGATAAAGATCTCATGAAGGCTCCCCCGCCTCTCGATGAGTGCGCCGAGATTTTCTCGGTCTCGGATAGCATCATGGAACCATGAACATCAACCTTGTCGATGACGTGGCGAACGGCCCGCCAGTGCCAGCGGTCGCAACGGCCGTCATCGTCGACGACGAGCGGGCCCTTGCCGACCTGGTCGCCGGCTATCTGACGCGCGACGGCTTCGACGTGCGGGTCGTCACCGATGGCGCCAAGGCTGTCGGCCTCATCCGGAAATTTGAGCCGGACGTCGTAATCCTCGATCTAGGGCTTCCCGGCATGGACGGAGTCGAAGTGTGCCGGGTGATCCGCACGTTCAGCGACTGTTACGTGCTCATGCTCACGGCGCGGGCGGAGGAAGTCGACAAGTTGATCGGCCTTTCTGTCGGTGCGGACGACTACATGACGAAGCCCTTCAGCCCCCGCGAACTGGTTGCGCGGGTGAAGACGATGCTGCGTCGGCCACGGGCTACCCGGGCCACACCCGAAGCCCCATCCCGCGTCCGGGTCGCCGAACTCGAGATCGATCCGGAGAGTCGGGAAGCGACACTCGCGGGGGAGCGTCTGCGGTTGACGCGCACCGAGTTCGATCTGCTGCTTCACCTAGCGGGGAGCCCGAGACGGGTCTTCACCAGGGAGCAGTTGTTGGAGGCCGTGTGGGGCGCGAGCTGGGTCGCCGACAATCAACTCGTGGATGTGCACATCGGTCACTTGCGCAAGAAGCTGGGCGAGCGTGCCACGGATGCGAACTACATCCAGACGATCCGCGGTGTCGGGTACAGGATGGGGAGCGGCGCGTGACACGGAAAGTACGGGGTCGCAGAATCCAGTCGCTTGGTTCTCGGTTCTTCGTCGCCCTATCGGTGACGTTGCTTGTGGTCGCCGCTGCAATCTTCGTGGTGAGCGGGGTGGTCGGGCCGATGATCTTCCATGCGCATCTTGCTCAAGCGGATTTGAGCGACCCGACTACCGTGGTGATGCACGCAGAGGAAGCCTTCCAGTTCGCTAGCACCATCTCGCTCGCTGTCGGCATCGTAATCGCGGTCGCAGTTGCGATGCTCGTGTTCGGATATCTGGCCTCCCGGATGAACGCATCGCTGTCCCGGTTGGAATCTGCTGCGACGAGTATTGCAGACGGTGACTACGCGGTGCGGCTGCCGCGGCTCGACATCGGCTCCGAGTTCGAGGCGCTCGGCGTCGCGTTCAACGACATGACTCAGCGCCTGCAGACCACCGAAGAGACCAGGCGCCGCCTGCTTTCCGACCTGGCGCATGAGTTGCGTACACCGATCGCCACCATCCAGGCGCAGGTCGATGGAATCGAGGACGGCGTTGTGACAGCCGAGACATCGTTGCCCGTGCTTTCGTCCCAGGTCGCTCGGCTGACCCGCCTCAGCGAGGACGTCGTCCTGCTCTCGCGCGCCGAGGAGCATGCCCTGTCGTTCGAATTCGAGGTCGGCTCGGTCGGCGACCTCGTGGCCGAGACGGTCGATAGCCTCGCCTTGCGGTATCGGGGCAAAGGAGTCGCTCTGCACCTCGATCGGCGGCCCACGCCGGACGTGGTCATTGATCGGGCGCGTCTCGGCCAAGTCATCGCGAACCTGTTGACCAATGCCCTGACGGCGACGGCCCCAGGCGGGTCGGTGCACGTGTCGGTGGCCAATCCGGATGCCGATCATGTCTCGATCGAAGTCCGCGACACGGGTATCGGGATCGCGGCGGAACAGCTTCCGCACCTCTTCGAGCGGTTCTACCGGGTCGACCAGGCACGGGATCGGGATCACGGAGGATTCGGCATCGGTTTGACCATCGCCCGCGCAATCGTCGATGGCCACCACGGGCGCATCACCGCGGCAAGCAACGGGCCGGGCACTGGTGCGGCCTTCACCATCCTGCTGCCGACGGTGGGCTGAGCATCCCGCCCGCACCACTGAGGACCAGCGACGAGGCTGGGCGCGCAGATCCATCATTGGACGGAGATCGCATGAAAGGAGTAGATCTTCATCTTCATGTGATCTTTATGTTCTCTCCATAGGGGCTTCGGGTGAGGCTCGTAGCGTGAAACCGTTGCAGGGTAATCGAGCCGTGCCGGAAACCATTGGAGAGCCGTGGAGTCGCAACTCATACGTGTCACGGTCGTCGAGGCCGACGCCTGCCACTTCTGCGAAGACGCTCGCGAGACCATTGCCGCGGTGTCGAAGCACACTCCGCTTGACGTCACCTTTATCCCATCGCGCTCGGATCGCGGCCTAGCCCTAGTAAAACAACATCGTGCAGCTATGGCGCCCGTTGTGCTCGTCGAGGGGAACCTTGTGAGCAGCGGCCGACTACTTGAACGCGTGCTGCGGATGCACGTGGACGCCGTACTTGCCGAACGAGCACGGGTTTAGGCAATGGGAGCGCTCCTCACCACTGGTGGCATCATCGCCGCATTCCTGGCCGGAGGCGTGGCCTTGTTCGCCCCGTGCTGCATCGTCTTCCTACTGCCCAGCTACCTGGCCGGAGCGGTCAAGAACCGGCGCTGGCGGCTGCTGCCGCTGACATTCGTGTTCGCAGCGGGCCTCGCCGTGGTCATGGTGCCGATCACCATCGGCATGAGCCTGATCGCTGCGACCATCGCCAAATACCACGCACTGCTCTACACTTTCGGCGGCCTGCTTATGCTTGGCCTTGCGGTGCTCGCGCTCAGCGGCAGGATGTGGTCGCTGCCGTCGTTCATCAGATCGCCCGACACCTCCAGGGGAGACACGGCGAGCTTCTTCGCCCTCGGGGTCTTCTCAGGTATCGCGTCGAGTTGCTGTGCTCCCGTGCTCGCGGGGGTGATGACGCTCTCGGCCCTGTCAGGCTCAGCGGTAGGAGGCGCCATCCTCGGTCTGTCCTTCGTGTTCGGCATGGTGTTCCCGTTGTTCGTAATGGCGCTGATCTGGGATGTGGCAAAACTCGGTGACCGGGCATTCCTTCGCCCCCGCCCCGTCACGCTGCGCATCGGGCGACACTCCCTGCGCACCAGCCTCCTCAACATCATCGTGGCCGCCGGGTTCGCTGTCATGGGCGTCCTGATCCTCATCCTCGCCGCGCAAGGCGGCATGACATCCGGTCCCCAATTCATCGGTGGCTTCGGCACGTGGCTTGGCACGGTCTTCGCCATCGTCCAGTCGTGGGTTGCGCCGGTTCCGGAGTGGCTGCAAGGAGTCGTTCTGATACTGATCGCTGCAATCTTCGTCGCGGCGACGCTTCCCGATCGCAAGCCCAGACGCGCTGCTGGCGCTGGTGACGACGCTGACGCGGGCGACGACGCACACGCCACGGCACTGACTGAGGACCACGCACAATGAGCAACGATCTGCACACGGCACCTACGAAGAAGTCGGAACAGAAGCGTGTTGCGATAGAAGAGCGTGCCAGGCAGCTGAAAGATCAACGTCAGCGGCAGCAACGGCGATCAAGACTGGTCAAAGCCGCCTGGATCACCGCGAGTGTGCTTGCCGTCGCGCTCGTCACCACCCTGATCGTCTCCACCGCTCTCAGCGGAATGTCGAACGAAACGGCGAACCCGGCGTCGCCTGACGGCGCATCCCTTGTCGGGCGCTCGGCTCCCGACTTCACCATGCCAGACACATCCGGGCAAGAGGTTTCCCTCGCCTCGTTCCGCGGGAGCAGTGCGGTCATTCTCTACTTCAGCGAGGGGGCCGGATGTGAGGCATGTATCGTGCAGATGAAGGCAATCGAACAGAAACAGGCCGAGTTCTCTAAGGCTGGTTTCACCGTCTTGCCGATCGTAATGAACACGTCCGCGCAGATCGAAGCCGACACAGCGTCGTATGCTGTCAAGACTCCATTTCTCATTGATGGCGGCACGGCTTCGGCGGTGTACGGCACCCTAGGCAAGGGTATGCATGAGGGAATGCCAGGACACAGCTTCGTCGTCGTGGACAAAGATGGGGTCGTGCGCTGGAGCGGCGACTACCCATCCATGTGGCTCGACCCCTCAGAGTTGCTCTCGAAGGCGAGCGACGCGATCAAGTGAAGCTTTGTAGCCGAACTGCGGCATTCATGTGTTCTTCGTGCACGCCAGATGGTGACGACATGGTGATGTGCTTCTGCATCGCGGCGGTTACCGAAGCGGGCCAATAGTGGGCCAGCCATCGAAGAGAAAGCTGAGTTACTGATGTTCCATCGCTCGAGATCAGCGAACACCGACAAAGTCACCGCCGCAGATCCCGTCTGCGGCATGACCGTCAACCCCGCGAAGGCTGCCGCGTCGGCCGAGTACAACGGAACCGCCTACTACTTCTGCTCGGCACATTGCGCCGCCGCGTTCACGGCGGATCCGGCGAAGTACATCGGCTCCTAGCCTCTGAATGCTGGGGTTTGTGTCATGCAGGGCCTCTGCGAGCTGTGAAAATTGAGATGGGTCCCGAACCCCGGAACAGCTCGCCTGAAACGCAATAGTTGCATCCGAAGCCGGCAAAGCCGGGGTTTGGGACGGGCACGTTTGTCGCCACACCTAGAACGATCCCGCCGAGTGCGAGCGGTGTATCAGCTGCTCACACTTTGAGTCGGGGAGGAGGCCGTCTGTCGAGCGGATTTGCCTTCGGCCAGAATCAGGGCATGAAGTTCACCGAACTGAACTGCCGACAACGTCGAACGTGAGACGGCCGGTTCGATGGCTGCGCGGGTCTTCTCATATGTGGGAGGGACTTCGAAGTGCAGCGAAGTAAGGAATCGTCTGGCGTAGGTGTCGGAGATGAAGACTCCACGATTGAACACATAGAGCAGGATGACATCCGCGGTCTCCGGTCCTATTCCGCGGCACGACAAAAGGCTCGAACGTATTATGTGTGTCTCTGCGCTCATGCTCTGCGCGCTTGCCTCGAGAACCCAGTTTGCGATGGTCACGCATGTGCGGCTCTTTGCCGTCATGAAACCTGAGGGGCGGATCAGCCGAGCAACGTCCTCCAAGTCGGCTACGGCCATCCGCTGCGGGTCGAGGAGGTCGGCATCCTCTAACTGAGCGATACTCATCTCGACGTTCCGCCAGTTGGTGTTCTGTACCAGTACTGCGCCGATCATCACTTCAAATGGTGTCTTCGCCGGCCACCAACCCTGAGGACCATGCTTTGCGTGCAACGTCTGGAATAGTGAATCGAGGTCTACTGCGTGAAGCGGGCGCGGAACCGGCACTCGGGGGTCTCCTTCGTCTCAAACACAACGATGGCGAGTTTAGTCGTTCACGCGGCAAGCATTTCGTATCAGGGGCGGACCGCTGATTCTGTCTTAGCGGCTTCTGCGGATCCGCCGACTTCGGAAAGGGCGGCTCGGAGGAGTTCTTTCGCTCGGGCGTGGCGGGTTCTGATTGTGGACGACGCCACCCCCATTAGCACCGCGGCCTGCTCGAGTGAGAACCCATCCCAGTGGACGAGGCGGATGAGTTCTCCCAAGTCTTCGGGCAGAGCGTCGACCGCGGCGCGAACCTCGACGCTGACGCCGTCATGTACCCAGGGAGACGGGTCCAACGTTGAGGCGAGTCGGAGGGTGAGAGCATCGCGCCGCGACTTTGAGCGGTCGTGGTGCCGGAGCATGTTGCGTGCGACTCCGAAAACCCACATCCGTGCTTGTTCATCGTCCGCAGGCATTCGTTGCGCCGATCGCCAGGCTGCGATGATTGTCTCATTCACGAGGTCGGCCGCGTCTTCGGAGTCGGTGACTCTTCTCCGAAAGAATGCAAGCAGACTGGGGGCGAGGTCGGTCAGGACGCGCTCCGCGTCGGCGTCTCTCACTCGTCCCACAATCCGGCCGGATCCGTGGTGCATTGTGTCTGGATCTTGGAGGCGATGGGGGAGTCTGCGGAATCGAGCTCAGGCCACTTCGCGGTGAGGTCATTGGCCATACCCGCAAACACCGTGCTGACGAGGCCGTCCTGGAGGATTCGTGCATCCGACCACCATCCCTGGCTCCATACGGGTCCGGTGTGTGTGACGTCGTAGTCGCTCACCTGTGTTCCAGGAATGAGTTGTCCCATGCGGTCTGGTCGGTTGACTGCGACAAGAAGCGAAGCGACGACTTCGGGATCAGGATCGAGCGACTCAGTGTCGAGCGCGGCGAGGTAGTCGCGTGCATCGTTCAGCGCATCGGCAGGTAATTCGTCGGCAGCCAAGCGGCTCTCGCAGGATCCCAGGCTAGTCCCGTCCACGTCGACCCATTCACGGGCAATCACGATGTCCTCATCTTGCACATAGTTCCATGGACCCCATTGCGTCGCGACGACCGCACCTGCACCAAGCAGCACCGTCAAGACCCCGCCGAGGCCCAACGCGGGAAGAAGCACACGACGGCGGCGATGCTGCCGTCCGTCGACTGTTCGCGACATCACAAGTTCGCGCAACGCGTCGCGCTCTTCCTTCTGCTGTTCCTGGAGTTGCCCGGCCTCTGCCAGCATCATCTCAATAGAATCCACGATTCTGACCTCACTTTCGTCTCTACTGAGTACATGCCCGGCAAAGGCTGAACCGTCCGCGATTCTGCGAATTGGTCCTGTGCCCGCGCGACTCCGAGTAGGGCACAGCAACACGCCTCAGCTCAGAGCATCTTCAATGAAGTCTGACGCACCTAACCCGAGCATGATCTTCTTTTCATTTGCGACATCTGCAGGGTCATAGATCACCAGCACTTTTTGATCGAGCACCGGGACCTGTGGATATGGAATAGGTTTCTTTTTTGTCACGTAGCGCACGACCCCGGTGCGGTCGGTGTATTGGACTGAGACGGTGACTAACGGCATCCCGTTCACCAGAGTGGAGCCTCCGGAGACTTCAATGACTTTGCCGGTGACGCGAACGCCATGTTGGACAAGGTCAGTGGCCCGCGTCTGCTTGCGAACGCCCCGAATGCCAACCGCGAGCATAATCACGACGACGATCAGCATGACACCTGGTACAACGAATGGCACTGCGTACCACATCCAAGATACTGCCCCCCATGCTTCGGGATCGTTGAAGGTCGGGTCTTCGTTCACCCCGACCGTCGTTGGGGCGGTCATCAGCACAGGCGCAAGCAACGAGATGAGGAACGCGCCAAACATGGTGGACGGGAAGATCTTCAGAGCCTTTCCCAGCCCACCTCCAAAGCGCTTGGCCGCTTTGATTTTCAGCGGAACGAGAATAATGGAGCCAAGTATCCCAGGGAAAAGAAAGAGGGGTGATTGGTGGCTGATGGGCGAGTCCCACCCGTCAAAAATTCCATTAATGGACATCAGACGAAAGGCATCAAGGGAACTGACGACCCCGTACGCTACGCTTGCGCCCGCCATGACGGACAGCAACGAAAACAGTATGGCGAGGAACGCTTGTCCCGCCGATCCCTGACGACGCTGTTCTCGTTCCGCTCGCGCAATCCGCGGATCTATCGTATTCATTTGGTAACCCCCACTGTTCTGTCATCAATTGCGTTCTCGTCGTAAGTCGAGAGATCGCCCCCCTTGGTGAAACGCGCTGAAGCATAAGATTGTGCGTCTTCCCGGGCGCCAGACAACAATAGCGGAAGAAATACCGTGATCGATTCCACAGTGAGGGTGTCATGTGGGCTCATGCCCGGTGGGAAAGCACTCGTGCCCATGCCAACTCGGCCAAATTCCGGTTGGCTCGTGCTTTGTGTGCTCGCTCGCATGGAGGACCCGGGTTGCCATCGTCGCTATCAGGGCTGTACTCGGTGTGGTGTCGCCCGAGTCGTGGGAGGTCTCCCTAAGAAGACCATCGCAACTGCGGGAAGATCGACATCCTGGTCAACAAGACTAAAAATCCACGACTCAAGGGAGAGAGCTATTGAGGCAGGACTCGACGGCTCTAGGTGCTTGCCGGCAATACGCGGGTGTCTGGCTCGGCATGAGGACCGTTATTTCGCATCAGGAGAGACCTGCTTAGCCGGGACCCAGGTCGCGAATCCAAATGCCTCACTTGTCAGGAATAGGGGCTCGGACCCGATTCGAGAGTTGGACCCCTTTGGGGTGGCGCGGCTCCTTTTGTGTTGCGGTGGCAGATTTGCAATGGGATCTTTGTCCGCGTCTGCATGGTTAGGCCGAGTCATGTGGCAAGCGACGAACTCCGGCCCGTTCTCCTGTTTGCCCGTTCGTTCGCTTCGTGAAATGCAGACGCTCCCATTCGAAACTTTTGTGGGCGGCGAGTGTGGGGGGCGTCGCCCGGTAGTTCGGGCCTCAACTCCGTCGGGGTTCGCAAGTTGAGATGTTCGAGTGGGGGCGTCTGCAGCAAAGCAGGCTGTTAGCCAGCTTTACCTGCGTATTAACCGGCCTTATCTGCGTAACGCCGACCCGAGGTAACGCCCGGAGCCCTCCGGCGGGGCCCCGGGCTCCTCAAATCACGACCGGCCTTGGGGAGGCGATCGAACCCTCGATCCGACCCCCGCTGCTGGGAGTCGATTCACGGGATGCCGAGCATCCTCGTAGTCGGCCCGCGGATCGCGATACTGTGGCGGGCCGGACAGGGTTCCGACGATGACGCGATCACCAAAGCCAGAAGCGGTCATGATGGCCGCGAACTGGGCTGCCACCCACTCCTGATCCTGCAGCAGCGATGCCAGGATCGCCTGCTGAGTGGCCTGAGCCGGATCGACGGTAGTCAGGGTAGTGTTCCGGATCATGCCGACACCTCCTATCGATGCCTGACAATGTTCTCTGTTCTCTGGTCAGGCTTTGATGCTCTTGGCCTCTTTCCCCTGACCGATTGCGTCGCCGTTGGTGACACTGATCTTGCGAGGCTTGGCCTGCTCCGCGATCGGAATCCGCAGCCGCAGGACGCCCGCGGTGTAGTCCGCATCGACCTTCTCGGTGTCAAGCGAATCGCCAAGCACCAACTGACGGCTGAAGACGCCCCAGGGCCGCTCTGAGGCGACCGCGTTGGCGGCGTCCGGGATATGGCTGAGTCGCTCAGCTTTGATTGTAAGGACGTTCCGCTCGACGTCGATGTTCAGCGTTTCAGGGTCGACGCCGGGCAGGTCGAGTTCTACCACGAATTCATTGCCATCTCGCCATGCATCCAGCGGCATACCGGACGGGCGGGCGATTGTGCCGAAGACCTGTTGGGTGAGCCGGTCGAGGTCACGGAATGGGTCATGTTGCAACAGCATTTCTGTATCTCCTCTATCTCACTTGTTTGTTGTGGGTTCATTCGACGATCTATGTCGAGTGATATAGACTTTATAACTCCAAACCTAGAGATAATGCAAGTGGCTAAGGAAAAATTTTCTATGGAGAAGACAACAATCTCGTCCAGTGCTCGCGGGGTGTACAGCATTGCCGTCGCAGCGGAACTTGTCGGCGTCGGGGAACAGGCATTGCGACTGTACGAGCGTAAGGGCCTGCTTGAGCCTAGCCGCACCTCCGGCGGCACCCGCCGCTACAGCGAGGATGACCTATCCGTGCTGCGCAGAGTTGTCGAACTGCTCGATGCTGGTGTCAACTTGGTCGGTGCGCGCCATGTGCTTGAACTCGAGGCCGCAAACCGTCTCCTGCGCTCGCAACTCGACGAGCTCATGTCCTGACGAGGCGTTGTGGATGCGTGAGCACGTGACCAGTTGGGCGAAGGCGGGACGGGTATCAGGCCCGACTACCTCAGTGTGTCGAAACCGGCGGGTGCAGCCGGAATAATTCGAGGAAGGGATGCGTTCCGTGGGGCAGAGCTAGCGCAACCGCCTTTCCCGTTTCTTAGGAGTATAGGAGTATACATATGACCGCTCTCCCGCAACGAACGCCGCAGCATCCACTTGGGTCAGGATTCGGGGCGAGGTCGACGGCATCCGATGTGGTTGCTTGGCTCGATCTGACTGGGAAGACCGTCGTCATTACTGGGGGCTACTCGGGCCTTGGCCTTGAGACGACGAAGGCGCTCGCTGGTGCGGGCGCTCACGTGGTGGTCGCAGCAAGACGACCCGACGTCGCCCGATCGGAGATCGCTTCGGCACTGAACGTCGTCGGCGTGCCTGCCGACCGCGTTGAGGTGGACGAGCTCGATCTTGGCGACCTGGATAGCGTTCGCGCTTTTGCCGAACGGTTTCTGGCCTCGGGGCGCCAGATCGACATCCTCATCGACAACGCGGCGATCATGGCGACCCCTGAGACACGGGTGGGCTCGGGCTGGGAGGCGCAGTTTGCGGTCAACCACCTTGGTCATTTCGCTCTCGCCAATCGGCTGTGGCCTGCGCTCGTGGCCGATGGCGGGGCTCGTGTCGTGGCGCTGTCCTCTACCGGACACAAACGCTCAGGAATTCGCTTCGACGACCCGCAGTTCACGACCGAATACGACAAGTGGACGGCATATGGCCAAGCCAAGACGGCCGACAGTCTTTTCGCTATCGAACTCGACCGTCTTGGCGCGCCGTTTGGCGTGCGTGCGTTCGCAGTGCATCCGGGAGGAATCATGACCCCGCTGCAACGCCACCTGACCCGCGAGGAGATGATTGCCTTCGGTTGGATGGATGAGGCGGGTACCGTCAACTCCGTATTCAAGACACCCGCGCAGGGTGCGGCCACCACGACCTGGGCGGCGACTTCTTCTCTGCTGGACGGCCTCGGCGGTGTCTATTGCGAAGATTGTGACATTGCAGAGCTGACCGATCCGGCCGCGCCTGATGCTCGCATTCGCGGAGTAGATGCACATGCCGTCGACCCCGATGCGGCCGTGCGGCTCTGGGCGCTTTCGGCCCGCCTTACTGGCGTCGACGCCTTTGCCTGATTGAACAGAACACACGGCCGGTTCGATGACGGCTGGCTGCTCGCTCGCTCAGCCACGGCATGACCGATGCTGCACCGTCCTCTTCACCGACCTCTGCTGAGTGATCTCGCAAACCGATATCATCGGCATGTGCAGCCGCGACGAGTTCGGTTGTGAACGGCGTTGTCGTATCCCGAACCGTGGTTCGCACGATCAGTTGAGGCCCTCGTCGGCCTGCCAGCCGGTGGCTATCTCGATGGGCGTGAAGTCAACTTGATGCCGTACGTGTGCGAAGTCTTTTGAGTCCATTGGGCTTGGTTTCGCCCTCGGGATTGCCATCGCCAGTGAGCGGTGTGGTCACGGTGGCAAGGTCATCGATCGTAGTCGGGTCCCGTTGCCGGCGGAGGCCTTGGTCTCAGTGTCCGAGTCTTGATCTGTGGCAGGAGACTAGACGGGATAGCCGTGAATACCTACGCCCACGGCATCGTAGGAACAAGCATGTGGGACACGGCTGACGCGGAGCTTTCGAAGGTCAACGGAAGCCACGTGGACAGAATCTCAAAGAGAAGGTGGACAGCATCAGCCTTGGCCGTATCGAGACTCCCGAGGATGCCGCCGGAATGGTGTCCTTCTTTGCGATCCCGAATGCTGCGTACGTCACCGCACAGGTACTTCTGGGTGATGGAGGCATGCTCTACAACTCGAAGACCCAAGTTGTCGTGAAGTCGACCGAAGTACGAGAGTGCCGGCCAGAACTCGATCCTGGTTGGCACGCTCGCCCGGTAACCCGGCTGAGCGCCCGGGCTGAAGGCTGGCCGGGTTTATGGTTAAAGGGTGAATTCTTCTCTCTCTTGGTCTGGTCTTTTGGGTGCGCTCGCGGCCGGCGGGCACTTGTCGATCTCTGACGCCGAATGGGCGATGGGGCAAGTTATGACCGGGGAGGTGACGCCTTCCCAGCTGGGCGCACTCCTGATCACTCTGAAGATCAATGGGGAGACCGTCGATGAGGTCGTCGGTTTTCGCAACGCAGCTCTCGCTCATTCCGTACCGCTTGATATCACGTCGGAAGTGCTTGACATCGTGGGAACTGGGGGTGACGCGTTCGGCGGTATTCTCAATATTTCCTCGGTTGCCTCTGTAATTGTGGCGGCCGCCGGAACTCCGGTCGTCAAGCATGGGAATCGGGCGGCGAGTTCACGTTCGGGCGCACTCGATGTTCTTTCTGCGCTTGGTGTGAATGTCGATATCGATCCCAAACGCGTTGCCGAGGTGTTCGATCAGGTGGGGATTGCCTTCGCGAATGCTGCTGTGCTGCATCCTGGGTTCCGTAACGCTGGCCCTACTCGACGCGAAATTGGAATCTCGACCTTATTCAACGTACTCGGCCCTCTTACTAACCCGGTTCGTCCTGAGGCTTCAGCGATCGGAGTCGCCGACTTGGCGCGCGTCTCTCTCATCAACGGGGTGCTCCAGACCCGGGGCGCTTCTGCGCTCGTGTTTCGTGGCGACGGCGGCATCGACAAGCTCACTACGACGGGGCATTCACATGTCTGGGAGATTGCGGCAGGATCGATCACTGAGCATGATCTCGACCCTGCCGAGTTTGGCGTACCGCGGAGTACGGTTGACGACATCGTCGGCAAGGACCCGGAGTACAACGCGGCAGTGATCCGGCGGGTTCTTGACGGAGAGCGGGGCCCGCAACGGGACATCGTGCTCCTCAACGCTGCGGCGGGACTCGTGGCGTACGAATTGTGGCAGAGTCCCGAGACTCGGTTTGTGCCGCTTCGGGAACGACTTGCCGACAAGTTTGCGGTGGCTGCGGAAGCAGTCGACAGCGGTGCGGCCGATGCGAAGCTCGAGGCATGGGTCGCCGCCACGAACGCCTAGCAGTTCTGCAACGCCGAGGTTACAGTTCGTCGTAACGTGTGAGGACGGAACCCAGCTCGCGGATGGCGTCGCCGACTTGTGTGGAACGCAGCATTCGCAGGTCGATGGTCCGGATCACGGTGAAGCCGCGCATGTCCAGCGGCTCGGCGTCAACGGCTCACGGGCGTGCGATGAACACACTGAGCTCATGGCCCGCCGACTCCCGCAACGCCTGAATTGTCGCTGGGATCAGCTGAGCGGCTGGCTGCGTCTGAACATCGAATGGGCCGGTGTACCAGGTGTACTGGGCGCCAGGCTGGCTTCGCATGAAGCAGTCATGTCGGTGCAGCCCTATATTGCGCGCGGTTCCTCGAGCGATTGGGGCACAGATCCCCAGGGCGGCTGTTCGCGAAATTCTGCTGTCATCGGATTGAACAAGCACTCGGGACATAGTGGTGCCTCCTTGGTAGCAGTGGGTAGATAGTCGGCGAGCCCAATCTCGACCGGTTCTGGAAGACGAAGCCCTAACGTACGCCCGAGATAGCAGGCATGGTTCCGCGGATGGACTTTCCTATAACAAGACCCGGCAGAGGTTATACCAGGCCGTGTTTGCGAAATGCGTTCCAAACACCGTCGTCGAGAACGCCCGTCGTGACCTCGTCGGCAACTGCCTTGACGGATTCGTCAGCGTTGCCCATGGCGATGCCCACACCGCATACCATGAGCATCTCGATGTCGTTGCCGCCGTCGCCGATGCCAATGGCTGATGCCGCATCGAGACCTAGTCGGTCAAGTAGCTGCAGAACCGTCGATCCCTTATTGACGCCTTGAAGTGTGACCTCACCGCTGCCACGGCCCATGTGCGGGATTGTGCCGGTGATGACATGAAACTTGGGCTGCAACGCTGCCTTTACTCGGTCGAAGGCCTCCATGTCGTCTGCGAGGAATAGTGATTTTGCAATGCCCGTGAGGTTCAGCGGCTGTACTGTCTCGAATGTTTGCAGGACCGGGTGATTGCTTTCCGATACCACAGTGAGCAAGTCGGACCGCGTGTCGCCGCGTCGCGCGAGATCCTCGGCGAGGTATCGCGCTATGCGATCACGCATTCCGGGGGTGGGGTAGACCCGATCGTATGCCTGTAAGTAGAAGTCGTATCCGGAGTCCTCATAGAAGGCGATCATCCGTGCCGCGTCCGCTTCAGGCATTGTCCGGGAGATCACCAGCTCGTCGCCGATCTCGGCGAAGCCGCCACCAGCACTGATGATTCCATCAAACCCGATATCACGGATCACTGGGTAGATTTCGGAGGATGATCGCCCGGTGCATAGATACACCAGGTGCCCGTGCTCCCGAGCGGTTCGCACCGCGTCGATAGTGGACGGGACGATGCGTTCGCCACCGTCGATCATGGTCCCGTCGACATCAAGGAAGGCGATTCGAGAGGATGTCATTGGTGTCTCCATAAAGTGTGGTTTCTCGGAGGGCGTCGTCTCGAAGAAACCACGCGTGGCGGTTTCGATTGTGTCACCGGGTCAGGCTAGTGCCATTCGTACAATTGACGTCGGCGTATCAGCCGAAGGATTTCTTGGGATAACGCTCAAGCGTGTCTGAGGCGTCATCGTTGCGGTCACCATAGATAAAACCATATTTCTTGCTCAGCGGCGCCGTGCTCGCACTGACGATGTCGATGCGGCCCCGGGTTGTCTGGCTATGCGTCATCGACACCGTCCGCGAGGGCTTCGCCACCTCACGCGCGGTGACCGTCGAGATACGAGATGCGATAGTTGTCGATTGCGATCTTACGTCCGTTCTGTTCGACGAACTGGTCTATCGCGCCGAGGCAGGGTCACGCGTACGCAGGAGTCGTGCAGCGTTCCGCCGTGGCTATCGACTGCGGGACACCATGCAATCTGGCGGTGCATGTCGGCTTGCTGTCATTGGTGCTACGCCCTCGTGACAGCCGCCCGCGGATATTACTCTGTTTTTGTGAGTAAATGTGTTACTCTGTTTTTGTGAGTAAAACGTCGGATCTTCTGCTGCAGGCGGTCGTGCCTCGCGCCGAGCTGTGCCCGTCCTTCATCGCCGCCATGGACATTCTTGGAAAACGATGGAACGGGGCGTTGATTCAAGTGCTGCGCGATGGCGCATTGCGCTTCGTCGAACTCAGGTGTGCCGTTCCCGGTATCAGCGATGCAGTCTTGACCACTCGATTGGGCGAGCTGCTCCGTTGCGAGTTGGTCGAGCGGATTATTCCTGACGCTGGCTCCACCCGTGGCGTGTATCTGCTTACTGAGAAGGGACAAGCGTTGCTGCCGATTCTCGACGACCTCACCGCGTGGAGCGAGAGGTGGGTTCCGCCGGGTGCCCACGAGGCGCTATAGCGCTGGCTGCACGAGTAAATATCCCCCGAGCTGTGAAAAGGAAATCCCTGTGACGTTTGATATCGGCATTTACCACTTTGGTGAATTGACGCCCGACCCTGTCAGTGGAGCGATCGCACCCCCGTCGCAACGGCTGCACCAACTGATTGAACAAGCGGTCGTCGCTGACCAGGCTGGGTTGAGCGTTTTCGCGGTCGGGGAGCATCATCGCCCAGACTTCGCCATTCCGGCTCCGGCTGTCGTGCTTTCCGCTATCGCAACGCAGACAAGCCAGATTCGGCTTTCGAGCGCGGTGACCGTGCTGAGCTCGGACGACCCGGTGCGAGTCTTCGAACAGTTTTCGACTTTGGATAACATTTCGAATGGTCGCGCGGAAATGATCGTCGGGCGCGGTTCCTATATCGAGTCGTTCCCGCTTTTCGGGTACAACCTTGAGGATTACGGCGAGCTGTTTGACGAGAAGCTGGACTTGCTCACACAGATTCGGGCGAACGATCCAGTGACTTGGAACGGCCGATTTCGGCCTGCGCTCGACGACGCCAATATCTCACCGCGCCCGTATGAGGGCCGCTCAATTCCGCTGTGGGTCGGCGTCGGCGGAACCCCTGCCTCAGTCATTCGCACAGCGTCGCGTGGGCTTCCCATGGCCCTCGGCATTCTTGGCGGAAGAGTGGATGGGTTCAAGCCATTCGTCGAAGCGTATCGGAAGGCGGGGGAGGAACACGGGTTCACGCAAGAAGCGCTTGCGGTGAGCGTCAATGGGCCAGGATTCGTTGCCCGCACGTCGCAAGCAGCCATCGATATCTCATACCCATATTTCGCAGCAGGGATGACGGAGAACTTCCACCAGCGCGGTGAGGGGTATCGAATGCCGAGACGGGCATATGAAGCGTCTGCGTCCGAGGCCGGGGCGCTATTCGTCGGCAGCCCGCAACAAATCATCGACAAGATCCTTCTTCAGCATGAGGCGTACGGGCACGAGAGATACATCATGCAGCTCGGCTTCGGCAATACTCCGCAGAAAGAAACTCTGGAGGCGATCGAGCTCCTAGGAACTGAGGTGCTTCCGGCAGTGCGTAATGAGTTGGCGTCGAGAAAGGCCGAAGCGGTATGACAAGAGCACTTCGGGTTGTGTCCGTCAACGGCAGTTACAGCACCCCAAGCAAGACGGGGGCGCTCATCGATGTGGTGATCGATCAAGTATCGATTGGGAGAACCGCGGACGTGCGCCGCATCGAAGTCTCCACTCTCGGCCCCGGTTTCACGGGCGCACTCACCCGGGAGGCGCTCTCTGCAGAGGTTCTCGAACAGTTGGAGGCGGTAGAGAATGCTGACCTGCTCATTGTGGGCACTCCGGTGTTCCGCGGTTCGTATACCGGCCTGTTCAAACATTTCTTTGACTTTGTGAACCAGTACGCTCTCGCGAACCGCCCGGTGATCCTAGTGGCGACCGGTGGCAGTGATCGTCATGCGCTCGTGCTCGAACACGAGTTGCGTCCGCTCTTCGGGTTCTTTCAGGCTGCGACGGCTCCGGTCGGCATTTATGCGAGTTCCGGAGACTTCGACCGCACCATCCTACTCAACCCCGAAACCTACGCCCGCATCGAAATTGCGGTCGCAGACATTGCATCCGCTCTTGACCGACAATTGGCCACAGACGCGATGCCCCTCACAAGACAACACTGAAAGGAAACCACGAAATTGGCAATCTATACACTCCCTGAGCTTGGCTACGACTATTCGGCGTTGGAGCCGGCGATCAGCGGCACGATCATGGAGCTCCATCATTCCAAACATCACCAGACGTATGTCACCGGTGCGAACACCGCTCTTGATCAGCTAGCGGAGGCACGCGACTCCGGCAACCTCGGCAACGTCAACAAATTGCAGAAAGATCTCGCCTTTAATCTCGGTGGGCACACGAACCACTCGATCTTCTGGACCAATCTTTCTCCCAACGGCGGTGACGCTCCCACGGGAGACCTCGCCGCCGCAATTGACAACGACTTCGGATCATTGGACAAGTTCCGTGCCCACTTTACTGCAGCCGCACTCGGGGTGCAGGGCTCCGGATGGGCGGCTCTTGTGTGGGACTCGATCGGAAGCCAGCTGATCGTGCAGCAGTTCTTCGACCAGCAGTCCAACTTTGCGGCTGGCACGATTCCCGTGCTTCTCCTCGATGTCTGGGAGCACGCTTACTATCTCGACTACAAGAATGTGCGCGCGGACTATGTCAAGGCGTTCTGGACGATTGTGGACTGGGCGAACGTCGCTGAACGTTTCACCGCGGCAACGACCAAGACCAATGGCCTGATCGTCGCTTCTGCGTAGCCTCGCTTCTGGCGTGCGTTGCTCGTTTCCGGCAGCGCACGCCAGAAGTCTGTCCCGGGCGAATTTGCTGAACTGCTCGACCGATTGCGGCGGCAAGGGATCGCCGAGCTCACCTCTCCGGCACTATCTGGACTAGCGAGGAGTTGTTCGGCGCTTCTTGCTGGCGCTGATGAGCCCGAGACCGGCGGCTGCTACTGCTACGGCACCCGCAATTGGTAGTGCCATGATCTGTGCGGAAGTATTGCTCAACGGTGGAGTACCGAGTGCGACGCTCGACTGGGCCTGAATTGACGAGCGTGCGGCCACGGCGGAGGCGACGCCAGTCGAACTTGCCGAAACAGGGGATCCTGGCCCACCGCTTGCTGCGGCTGTGGATGATAGTTCGATGACAGGAGCTGTCGACGATACCGACGACGATACCGACGCCGATGCCGGAGTCGAGGATGCGGGAGTCGAGGATGCGGGAGCAGATGACGAAGGCACTTCTGCCGTGCAGACGCCAGGTGTGAAGACATTCGTATCGAGGGTGACTGATCCGTTGCGAGCCAGTGCACGGCCCTGCACGGTTGCCCTCGTTTTCGCCGAGATCGACTGCAGAGCCATAATTGTCCCGGCAAATGTGGTGTCGGTATCGAGTGTGGCGGAGCTATTTACCACCCAAAAAACGTTGCAAGCTTCGGCGCCATTTATTAATTCGACCGAACTGCTGGAATGTGTGACTAATGCCGATCCTATTTTAAAAATAAAAACTGCGTCCGGATTTCCCTGAGCATTCAGGGTTACCTTTCCCGTGAGTTCAACCGCTGCGGGGGAGGCGTACACGCCGGGTAGGAATTCCAGCCCGCCGAGCTCTGCGCCGATCGTTTCGTCGGTTGCTTGGTTGCTTGCTGAAATGAAGGCGGTGGTCAGGTCGGACCGTGCGAGGCTAGCCTCAGTGTCGGTTATATGCTTTTGGCCGAGGGTAATGCCCGGCGGAAAGCCCGAGACCGCGGTTCCGGGGCTCACCCCAAGGTCGTTGCTCAGAACGGTCTTTCCGGTATTGGTGACTGATGCGCTACCGAGAACGGAGTAGCTGCTTGCGCTACCGAGGTCGACTTTGGTGCCGATCGCATACGCGGTGGGCGACGAAGCCACAAGGAGAACTGCTGCTACTGCAATGGCGCCGGCCCAGCGAATATTTTTACGAAATAAATAGTTTTTTGCTGAACTGTGCGCATGGATTTCGAGTTGGCTTCTCAAGGGAAGCCTCCAAACAGCCTCGTTTCTCGAGGCAGTATCACAATATGTGAGTGAATATGAATTTTAGCGGAATTTTCCGTTAAAATCTAGGTTTGCTGGATATTGGCGGCGACGGAGCACGGGTCGGCCACGAGATTCTTGTCGCTTTCAGTCAGCGGCGAGAACGGTCTTGGCGGTGCGAATGAAGGCCGCGCGTGTGGCTTCTACGCCATCCAGGTAGCCACCGACAAGCGCTGCGTCGCGTAGCAATACCAGCGATGCAGCGCCGGCCTTCGGGCTGGAGTGGCCCGCCGACTCGAGAGCTTGTTCGAGCGATGAACGAAACCAGCGGCGGTGTTCGTCGACGATTCGGCGTACCTCGCTCGTGGGGTCGGGAAATTCGGCGGCGGCGTTGATGAATGGGCAGCCACGCGTGTGGTGGCGGCCGATATCGTCGGCGATGCCCTCCAATATTGCGTCGAGTATTTTGTCTGGAGGGATGGACGCGACTGCCGCCGCGATCGAATCGCGTAGCGCCGTGTCCTCTCCGAGCAGATAGGCGGCGACGAGCTGCTCTTTGCCGGGGAAGTGACGGTACAGGGTGGCCCGGGTGACGCGTGCCTCTGCGATGATACGATCGATGCCGACCGAGTGGATGCCTTCGCGATAGAACAGGTCGGAGGCGGTTTGGAGCAGCCGTTCACGCGCTTCCGAGTGCTTGGGCCAGGCTGCTGCGCCTGCCATTGCACTCGAGTCGGCCTGGGGGAAGTCGCTTCCGTCGTTGCCTGCTGCCACTGCCGTATCCATGTCCTTCACACGCTTCCCTTGCCTTCTGGATTCTGTCGCGTATCCGTCGGAATCCAGCCGATCGCATCCAAGACCGACAGGATAACAGAACGATCTGTCTAGCAAAATCTTGACAAGATAGAACGATCTGTCTATCTTGGAGTCATCTGCTATGAAACGTCCCCGAACCGGGTAAGAGAAAAGGTGTTGAAATGGTTGCAATCCAGTCCGGGCTGAGTGCCCGGGAACTTACAGAGATCAACGCGGCAAACGCATCAAATAGACAACCGGTCGTCTTTGTGCACGGCCTCTGGCTGCTCGCGGGCAGCTGGGACGCTTGGCGCCCCGACTTCGAGTCCCGCGGCTACGCAACGGTTGCCGTCGACTGGCCGGATGACCCGGCGACCGTTGCAGAGGCGCGCAAGCACCCGGAAGTGTTTGCCGGAAAATCGGTGCAGGGAATCACCGATCACGTTGTCGAGGTCATTCGCGCCCTCACCCTCAAACCCATCGTGATCGGCCACTCGTTCGGTGGCCTCATCGTACAAAAGATTGCCGGGATGGGTCTCGCTGCCGTGACCGTCGCCATCGATCCAGCGCCAGTCAAAGGCGTCCTGCCGGTGCCGTTCTCGGCACTCAAGGTGGCATCGACGGTCGTCGCAAACCCGCGCAACTATCGCCGCCAGGTCATGTTGACCAGCAAGCAGTTCAGATACGGATTCGGCAACGCCGTCTCGGCAGCCGAATCGGACGCGCTGTACTCCGAATTCTCGGTACCTGGCTCGGGCATCCCCCTCTTCCAGGCCGTGTCGGCAAACATCAACCCGCGCAGCCGACTGCGCACCGACTTCGTACGCCCCGACCGTGGCCCGCTTCTCGTCGTCTCCGGTGGAAGTGACCACACCGTGCCGCCTGCAATTTCAAAGGCAACTTTTAATCTCCAGTCGAAGAACCCTGGAATCACCGAGTTTTACCAATTCGAGGGCCGTGGGCATTCGCTTGTCGTGGATGCGGGCTGGCATGACGTTGCGGATGTCGTCGCCGCATTCGTCGCACGGGCCGGCGAAATGGCGTAACCGCGCCTGCAAGAAAACGAGAATGCGCCCGGCCGAAGAACTTGCTTCGAGCCGGGCGCATCGCACGTACATGCGGCGATGCCGCTTTGCAGGTAGTGCGCTACTTGCCGTTCTTGACGGTCACCTTCACTGCTTTAGGCGCCTTAAAGTTCTTTGAGGAAGGAGTGAATGAGACGGTGAGCTTATGCTTACCGCTCTTGAGCTTCTTGGTCAAAGTGAACGTCGCCTTGCCGTTCTTGACTTTTACGGTGGCAACCTTCTTCTTGCCCTCTTTGATGGTCGCCTTACCCGATGCCTTCGTTGCCGTGCCCGACGTGACGGCAATGGCGAGCTTCTTCGACTTGACCTTTGCGGTCAGCTTCGTGGTCGCCGCCTTCACCGTGAGCTTGAACGTGGCCGACTTGCCAGAGTATGCGGCAGTGTTTTGTGGCACAAACGTAGCGACGATGGTGTGCTTGCCCGCATTCAGCGATTTCGGAAGGGCCAAGGACGCGACGCCCTTCGTCACCTTGGCGGTGCCGATTGTCTTGGATCCCTCGCTAAACCGGACTGTACCGGCTGCTGCAGCAGGTACAGTCACGCGTGCGGTGACGGACGTCTTTCCGTAGGTCTGGCTCGATGCCGACAGCTTGACCACGGGGATCACCGTCTGCTGCAGCGAGGGTGCGATTGCGGCCGACCAAGCAAAGTCCCCGCTATCAAAGTCAAAATTCGGCGCAGTGTCGACGTTGGCTACGTCCTCGCCCTCTATCCAGGCAGCGGCCACGCTCACTCGCAAACTCGCCGGGTTGCCCAAGAATGCCGTTGGCAGCTTGTAGGTATACGAGCCCGGAGCACCATAAACGATTTTTGTGGAGACGGGAGTCGTAGCCAGTGACGAGCTGTTTTCGGCCAGCGACTCGCCGTCGATAGTGCCGATCACATAATCGGTCTCGTTATCGCCGTTCGTATCCAGCTGGACGATGAGCGTATTGATATCCACATCCTCTTCCAGGTACTGGAAGTTCACGGTGGTGGTGAGTGTCGGCTTGATATAGTCGACAGTGATGCTGGAGATATCGCCATAGTCGGTTGCTGTGGTTTGTCCGTTTTCGAGGTAGGCGATCGCGTCATTCAAAGGATCGTTGATCGTCGTCGTGGCGAAGGCGGGCGAGACAAGCGAAACCGATGCGATCGCTGCGATGCCCGCTATGAGTAGCGGCCGAGCTGAGCGGCGGGAACGATGGGGTAGTCGCCTTTGCGTGCTCTCCTCTCGGAGTGCTGACGTGCCGGAATGTGATCCTTGTGGCATTGTGGCTCCCTTCATCGTGGGCCTCTCGTAGAGCAATTTATGGTGAACGCACCGATGGCGAACATCCAGTCCACAGCCGAATATATACGATAATTTCCGCGCAGATTCTCGGTAGTCGATTTGATAACCATCCGCACCAGAAGAAACCGGGATTTTGTGTGGAAATTTCCAAATTAGCAGCGAGCTACGGCTGGCAAACTCCGTAATCCTGCATTCGGAACACCTGCGAATCGGGCGATCTTGCGTCGGGCTCAGCGGTCTCGTGCGGTGGAAGGGTCGCGGTAACCCGCGTCAGGTCGGGGCCGCGCCACACGCGTTGGGGCGCGAACCCGTGACCGAGTTCGCGCCCCAATGGCGTTGCGTGTGCTGATCAACTAATTAACTACTCGATGACCGCGAAGCCGCCCATCCAGCTGACCTTTTCAGAGGCCGCAAGCGTGAGCTGCAAGAAGCCGATGGCTTCGAGCTCGCGGGCGCGCTTGAGGGAACCGGCGTCGATAGCCTTGAGCCCACCGGCGACGATGAATTCGATGACGGATGCCTTCGCGTCGGCGCTGTCGCCCACAACCAAGACCGTCGTCGCATTGTCGCCGACCTTCTTGGCAGCGAGGGTGCCGGCGAAGGTGGTGTTGAATGCTTTGAGCACGGATGCCGTAGGAACCTTGGCCTGGATCTCGGCGGCAGCCGAGCCATCCGCCGGGGTGACGAGTGAGTCGAAGGTGTTGAAGTCGAGCGGGTTGGTTGTCTCGACGATGATCTTGCCGTCGAGCTGGCCCGCATACGCGTCGAGCACCGAGTCGATGGCGGGGTAGGGGAGAGCGAGCACGACGATGTCGCCGGTGATGGCATCGCCCGTTGTGCCGGCGGTCGCCCCAAGCGGAGTGGCAACTTCTTGTGCCTTTTCCAGGGTTGAGTCGATCACCTGAACGGTGTTTCCGCCTGCAGTCGCGATTCCGGCAACCGCGCCGCCGATGTTGCCTGCTCCAAAGATTGTGATTGTAGCCATAACAAAACTTCCTTTCGTCCGGCAGATGCCGAAACCTGAGCCCGGGCATCTTGGCACTCGGACTATTACTTGATATTTCAACCAACCTAATGAGGGGCTCAACTATTCCCGATCCGCGAGAATTCGTTGAGATCAGGATGACGACACGGGATGACGTCCCATTACACGGCACTCAG
Organism: Actinomycetales bacterium; assembly: GCA_015654475.1. Classification (GTDB taxonomy): domain Bacteria; phylum Actinomycetota; class Actinomycetes; order Actinomycetales; family Microbacteriaceae; genus UBA3913. The sequence continues at coordinate 15,406 of JAATGV010000040.1, read as the reverse complement.
CCTTGAATGCACATGTCCAGCTCCGGCGTCCACGCGCGTCACTACGCCAACACTATTCCTCGACGACGAACAACACCGCAGCCGGAGGAAAGCAGTCCTGGCTGCGACCTCCCCGGCCTCAGCCTGGGCTCTAGCTCTCAAGCACCGTAGATTCGATGAGCGTGCCGACGATCTCCCGCAACTGGTTCAACTGATCGGGGCTAAGCGGTTCGAGCAGTGCCTCAAGCCGTCGGGCACGCTCGGCCCGCACGCGTGCCATCTCAACACGACCGGCCTCGGTGAGATCCAGCAGGCTTGCTCGGCCATCGTCAGGGTCGGGGTTGCGCTCGACAAGGCCACGCTGCACGAGAACATCCATCATGCGAGTCATCGTCGGTGCGGCAACGCCTTCCAGCCGTGCCAAGTCGCCCGAGCGCATCGGCCCCCGCCGCCCGAGCATCGCGTAGGCCGATAAGGTGCCGATGCCAAGTTCGCCGCTCGCCGCTCGCAGCCGGTGATTTACCTGAGTCAGTGCGAGTGAAACAAGTCCCGCAACGCTGTGAATGTCTGAGGATTCTGGCGTCGAGGTCTCCGTGTGAGTGGTGAGCGCCTCGGTCATTCGCTCGTATCCTTGCCTGCCATCGTGAACTCGGGTGTGCGGCCGTCAGTCGCAGTTGGGGCGGATGCATCCGCAATCGCGCCCCTGGCATCCACCCCGCCGTCCGCTTTGGCAGCAGCCGCCGCCAAATCATGTGCCGCAAGGCTAGACGCCCCATTAATGTACCGCCTGCCGCGCACCAGCGAGGCAGCTGCGGCCACGAGTGTCATGACCGCCGCCACGGTGAACACCACCGTAAGCCCGCTCTGGAAGGGCGCGGAGATGAGTTGCGGGAAGAACTCCTTGTTCGTCAGTGCAGAAACATCGGCGGGGTTCAACGTGCTTGCCGTGCCGGACTGATCGAGCAGAGTCTGAATCGGGTTGTAGCCGAGGAAGGCGGCGAACAGGATGCCGACCGGCGCTGAGCTGCCAAGCTGAGTCGCCGTTGCCGCCGGAACATTGTGCGCAAGCAGACCGTTGGTCAAGGCATGCGGCAGGTCCGTGGCGAATCCAGCGATCATCAGTGAGAAGAAGATCCCGATAGAGAGCGACGACCCGCTGTTCTGCAACATGCCTGCCATTCCGGAGGCGCTTCCTCGCTGATCCGCCGGAACGCTGCTCATGATGGCGCTCCTGTTCGGCGCGCCGAACATACCGGAACCGATGCCGCTCAAGAACGTGATGGTCGCAAACTGCCAATACTCGAAATTGACGGGGATGACAAGCAACAAGACGAACGTGCCCGCGACAATGCAAAGCCCGAGCGTGGCAAAAAGTCGGGCCCCGAATTTATCGGAGAGCACGCCGGAGAGCGGACCGGCAAGCAAGAAGCCCACTGTCAGTGGCAGCAGGTAGATTCCAGCCCAGAGGGGGGTGTCCTCGTATGAGTAGCCATGCAAGGGAAGCCAGATGCCCTGCAACCAGATGATCAACATGAACTGCAATCCGCCGCGACCAATCGACGACAACAGGCTCGCGAAGTTGCCGGAAGCAAAGGCGCGAATGCGGAAAAGTCGCATCTCGAACATTGGTTCAGCCACCTTCAACTCGATCGCCACAAACGCGACAAGCAGAACGACGCCACCAATAATCGAGCCGAGCACCCAAGGGTTCGTCCACCCGGTCGAGCTGTCGCCATAGGGCTGGATGCCGTAGGTGATGCCTGCGAGCACGAGCGTGAGGCCAGCGGCAAAGGCGAGGTTGCCTGCCCAGTCGAAACGCCCAGGGTTGCGGGTCCCTACCTCTTTCAACGACAAGTACGCCCAGATCGTGCCGGCCAAACCAACGGGCACGCTCACGAAGAAGACGGCACGCCAGTCGATGACTGACAGGAGCCCGCCCACGATGAGACCGATGAAGCTGCCTGCAATCGCGGCAACCTGGTTGATGCCCATTGCCATCCCGCGGTGGTGGGCTGGGAACGCGTCGGTGATGATTGCGGTCGAGTTTGCAAATATCATCGCCCCGCCGATGCCCTGAACCAGGCGCCACCAGATCAACCATTGGCCGCCTGCGGCACCCATGAATGGATCAAGCGCAAGAAGCACCGACGCAGCGGTGAACACGGCGAAACCAAGATTGTAGATACGCACCCGGCCATACATGTCTCCCAGCCGTCCGAATGGGACGACGAGCACTGCGCTGACCACCATGTAGCCCATCAGGATCCACAGCAGGTAATTGACGTTCGAGGGTTCTAGGGGGTTGAGCTGAATGCCTTTGAAAATGGCAGGCAACGAAATCAGCACAATCGAGCTGTTGATGGTGGCCATCAGCATGCCGAGTGTTGTGTTCGATAGGGCGATCCATTTGTACCTGTCGGACTGTTGGGGTGCGGCCGTCTGCAGGGCTGAGTTGGATGCGTGTGAGTTGGTGCGCGGGGCTTCGCGTGAGGCTACTGCGTCGTGGTGTGTTGTTTTCACTGCTGCGATTCGTTGTATCGGGCAGGCACTCGGCGAAGGCGTGACAACGACCCGAGGGTGGGCCCCAGTCACCGGTGGCTTCGTTGGGGCCGGCATATTAGATGAAACTAGTTGTTGCTTGCTAACTAAATAACTATAGCGCGGAATCGGCGGTAACGCGAGCATCTGTGCGCGGCTCGTTGCGTCTTTTGGGGGAGCTGGCTTCGCAGGCCGCGATGCGTGTGAACAGCAGGTGTGACTGAAATTGCGGAGCGAACTATTTATTCGGTCCCGTTGCAGGTTTCCCCAGAGTGTCGGTATTTCGAGGCCGCAACTTTGTACCACGGATCCAGCGGATGCGGGCCTGAAGAGTGCTCGTCGCCAGACTGGAGGCATGGTGAGGTTCGCCCTGTCTCAAGGCAATATCGTGGCAGCGCGTCCGCACCGGTATGAGACCTGAGAAGAAGGAGAAGTGTGCAATGGCATATCGGATGATATGGAATCAGACCGCCTACTTTGGTGCCGGGGCGATCGAGGCGATTCCCGCAGAGATAGAGGGGCGCGGCTTCACCAAGGTGTTCGTCGTCACCGACGCCGTGCTGGTCGAGACGGGAGTTGCCGCAAAGGTGACGTCACTGCTCGATGCCGCGGGGATCGTGTACGAGATCTATTCGAACGTTCTGCCGAATCCTCCCATCGAGAACGTCAAGGCCGGCGTCGCAGCGTTCACCGCATCAGGAGCGGATGTGCTGCTCGCCATCGGTGGCGGCTCTCCGCAAGACACATGCAAGACGATCGGCATTGTCGTCGCTAACCCCGAGTTCTCAGATGTGCGTAGCCTCGAAGGTACCGCTGCGACCAAGAATCCCTCGGTGCCGATCATTGCCGTTCCCACTACGGCCGGAACAGCTTCTGAGACCACCATCAACTACGTGATCACAGACACCGAGCGTCGTCGTAAGTTCGTCGCCGTAGACCCGCACGATATTCCAGTGCTCGCTGTGATCGACTCGGACATGATGGCGAGTGCCCCTCGCGGTCTCAAGGTGGCTACTGGTCTTGATGCCCTCACCCACGCGATCGAAGGATATACCACCAAGGGCGCGTGGGAACTCTCGGACCTCTTCCATCTGAAGGCGATCACGGTGATCGCGCAATCGCTCGCGTCCGCTGCCGGTGGCGACGGTGAAGCTGCGGAGCGCATGGCGCTCGCCCAGTATGTTGCCGGCATGGGATATTCGAACGTCGGCCTCGGCCTTGTGCACGGCATGGCGCATCCGCTCGGGGCGTTCTACCAGGCTCCTCACGGTGTTGCCAACGGAATCCTTCTCGCCCCGATCATGGAGTTCAATAAAGAGTTCACCGGAGAGAAGTTCCGCGATATCGCTGCGGCATTCGCAGTGCCGAATGCGGCGACTATGCCGCTCGAGAGTGCGCGCGACGCCGCAGTCAAGGCGGTCTCCGACCTCACCGTACAGCTTGGCAATCCCACCACTCTGCGCGAGGTGGGTGCCAAGAAGGAAGACCTGCACGCGTTGGCCGAGGCAGCTTTCGCGGACGTTTGCACCGGAGGCAATCCCCGTGACGTCACGATCGAGCAGATCGAAGAACTGTACGCGTCGATCTACTGAGTAGCTGCCTCGAGGGCGTGCATGACCAGCTTCGCCGACTGCTCGATCAGGGCCACCCCCGCATCCTCGCTTGCATCGCGCGGGGCCGAAATCTTCATTCCGATGAAATCGGGTCGCGCGATGTGGGCCGAGGAGACGGCCGCGTTGAGCAATTCCGGGGTGAGCAGGCTTGAGCCAAGGCCGAGGGCCGTGCTCGCCTCGGTGACTGGTGGCACGTGGGTATCGTTCCATGCCGCGCCCACAGGAGTGTCTCGATCAGATACTCCCGAGACCATGAAACTCGTGAGCAGCCCGCGTTCGGCAGTGGCACGGATGTGGGCGACCGGGGTGGCCGTGTCGTGCGTTTCGATGACGGATCGGCCCCAGTTGATCCCGATTCCCACGTGGCTCGGCGCGTCTGCGAGCGCCAGCGCGATCTCGCTCTCAGCGTCGAGGGAGAGAAGTCCCTTGACGGGGGAGACGCCGCGCGCATTGTCGCAATGCTCAAGCACGAGCGACGTGCCGTGCCAGTCCCATTCCGCGATCTCTGTCACGCTGGCAAGGTAGGCGGCTTCGGCCTGCGCGCTGCGCTCCGCCCCGACACGCGGCGTCGATTGAAGCTCTACTGCGCGAACCGGGTTGTGGCCGAGGCTATCAGCGAGCCTCGTAATGGTGTCGTGTGTTGTGCGCACGAGTTCGATGGCCTTGCGTCGCTGCGGTTTGTCCGGTGACGCAAGGCCGAAAGCTGGATTTGCCGCCGCCCCCTCCATCAAGGCTGTCACGAGCGTGAACACATGCTCACCGCTATGACCGATCAGGGCGAGCAGCTCGTCTGGATCGTGCACAAGGCCGTGTGCGCCCCAGGGCACTTCGAGGCCACCGCATTCGTCGAGCGCGATTACTCGGCGCAGATACCGTGCGGCCGAGGGCCAGTCATTTTTGGCAGTCGTGTTGAAAGCTGCGTACGCCCCGATGACGAGTGGTGAGGCGTATGGTTCGGGACTGGTGGTGGCGTCGTTGCTCATGGGTTGAGCTTAGCGAGTGCCCACACACGGACCAGCCTCGTTGTTACAGCCTGCCTGCTGACAATGCGGCTTGAACGAGGGGTGCGATGATTCGGGCGTGCCTGTGCATCACGGTCGAGAGCTCGGCCAGTCGGTCGTGGTCGACGTATTCGCTTGGCGCGGATACCGAGATTGCGGCAGACAGCGGCGAGCGGTTCGGGCCGAGCAGCAGGGGAACGGCGATACAGGTGATGCCTGGTGTGGTCTCTTGATTGTCGAGTCCGTATCCGCGTTCGCGTGACTCGAGAAGCGCCGCGCGGTAATTCTCTTTCGACTTGATCGAGAGGGGGGTCATGGACTTGTCCGGGTCGAAACGTTCGACGGCTGCGTCGATGTCGCCGAGGCTGAGGATCGCCTTGCCGAGTGCCGTGTTCTGGGCGGGAATGCGTAGCCCGACCCGTGAGATCATCTGCACTTGCCTGCTTCCGTGCGCCTTTGCCACGTAGACGATGTCGTCGCCGTCGAGGACACCGAGGTGCACGGAGTCGTGAACTTCTTCGGCGAGGTCCGCGACGGTCCGTTGCAGCACGCCGCCCGGATCGATGCTCGCGAACACGTCGCCGACCAGTTCGATCAGTCGGAGGCCGGGTTTCCAGCCGTTCCCTTCGCTGTTCTCGATGTAGCCCCGCCGCGCGAAGGTGGTGAGCAGGCGCTGGACGACCGTGCGCTTGAGCCCTGTGGATGCGCTTATTTCGTCTACCCGGGATTCACCTCGCGTGATGCACTCCAAGACATCGATTCCGCGATCAAGGGTTTGCGCGATCGATCGATCGATCAGTGTGCCGGGCTCAGCCGCAGCGCTTGTGTCGACCCCAGTAATGCTCATGGTTCCATTCTTTGCCCTTGCTGGCTGAGGCGCGAATTCTGAGCCTGACATATCGGCCTCATCTCTGTGATAGCATCATTCTAATCGCATATCGGACTTATGTTCCGATAATCGGCACAACGGAGTGAAGATGTCAAAGTTGAGCGCGGCAGGTCGTCGCGAGGTGCACGCGAGTCCTGACGGATCTCGCACTGGGGATGGAACCGAGGGATACCCGGTGCGCACCATCGAACAGGCGATGACCATCCTTCGTGCACACCGGAAACCAATGGAACAGGCGGTCGTCTGGCTGCACCCAGGAACGTACGCGCTTACTCACCCGCTTGTGCTCGGGCCGGAGGACTCGGATACTGTCTTCGCCCCGACAGATGGCGACGGCACCGTCGCCATCTCGGGTGGTGCTTCGATCCGCGAATGGACGGCGGATCAGTTCCGGGGCATGCCGGTGTGGGCCGCGACCGTGCCCACTACCGCAGGTCGCTCGCTTTTTGTGAATGGCGAGCGCAGGTCACGCCCGCGCTATCCCGCAGAAGACACTCTTCGCATGGTCAACGTGCCTGGCCTTGACCGCACGGCGGACCTCGCATCGATCCTCTTCGAAGGTTCGCGGGCGTTCGAATACTCAGACGGCGAGATTCCCGAGCTCACCGATCCGCGCGGCGTCGAGGTTGTCATCCCGCACTTCTGGATCCAAGAACGCAGTCCAATCGAATCGATCGATCGCGCCCGCAACCTCATCACTCTCAGCTATGACTCGATGCTCGCGCTCAAAGATGGTGACTCGACCGATTTCTCGCGGTACTTCCTTGATGGTGTCGTCGATAGCCTCGGCCAGATCGCAGGCCAGTGGTACTTCGATGCTGCGGGAATCGTGCCGACAGCCGAGCACCCCGGCGGCCCCGGTACCCCGACATTGCTGTACACGCCGAGGGACAACGAGTTCATCGACGAATTTGAGGCCACGGTACCGATCGTCGGCTCGCTCGTCGAAGTCCGTGGCGAGGAACACCGGCCCGTCGTCCGCGTGCGCTTCGAAGGGATCCGTTTCGAGTACGCCGAACCTGCCCACAGCCCAGCCGCCGCTGCACCCTTCCAGATGCGGGAAGATCCGGTGCTTGACCCCGCGACGCCCTATGCATCAGACCCCCAAGCGGCATCGACCGTTTTCGGTGCGCTCACCTTCGAATGGGTGCATTCATGTGCGCTCGTTGCCTGCACTGTCGCGCACGTCGGCGGATACGGTGTGCGGCTGGACCAAGGCAGCGCGTACACGCTGATCAGTGGCTGCGAATTCTGGGATCTCGGCGCGGGTGCGATCAATTGCGGTGGTAGCGACGATCCCGCATCGCCGGAGTTCAACATCGGCAATGAAGTCAGCGACAACGTGATTCACAGCGGTGGGCGCGTCTACCCCCACGCTGTGGCCGTGTTCTTCCGGCATGCCAGCGACTCGATCGTTGCGCACAACGACATTTTCGACTTCTTTTCGACCGCGATATCGATCGGTTGGAGGTGGGACTACGAGTTCAGCCCGTCGGTGAACAACATCGTGATCGGCAACCACCTCCACACCCTCGGACAGGGGACACTTGACTGGTTCGGTGGTATATACACGCTCGGCGTCTCCCCGGGAACGGTTATCTCCGACAACCTCATCCACGACGTTCGGGCCGCCGGATTCGGTGGCTGGGGGATCCTACTAGACCCCGCCTCGTCCCACATCCTTGTGCAACGCAACATCATCCATTCGGTCTCCCACGAAGCCATCCACATCAAGACCGGGCGTGAGAATGTCATCCGCGACAACCTGCTCGCCAAGGCGGGAACTGGTCTGGTGTCGTTGGCCGTACCGGAAGATCACGTCGCGGCCAGCCTGACAGGCAACGTCTTTCTCACGGATGGCGTGCCCGTCTTCGCTGGAGCCCCCGGAAGCGCCGCCGCCCAAAATATCACCAATCTGCGCAGCAACGTCAACCTCGCCTGGGACGAAACCCAGCACGATGCAGTGATCTTCGCGGGCGATGTGGTCGGACCCCGTACCGCAGGCGATCCGTCGCAGGTCGTAGTCGATGCCTCCACACAGTGGCTCGGTCGAGGATCAGACACCCGAAGCACCATAACCGATCCCGGCCTTGTGGTGGCCGAAGATGGCACGATCGAGCTAGCGGGTCGCGCCGGCCTCGCCGGGTGCGGCGTCACCTTGCCAGCATTCGCCACGCAGTTCGGGCCGCGTCCGATCAGCGAGCGCACGCATCCATCGGCAGGCAGAACATGCGCCTACCGTGTCCCGACCGAAGGATAAACGACATGAAGATCACCGGCTATCGCACGATCACCACCGTTCACCGCTGGGGACACCCGATTGGAGACGCGAATGGCGTGATCGAAAGCGGAATCACGGACATCCCCATTCTGATAGTAGAAACGGATAGCGGGATCGAAGGCATCGGGCTTGGCCCCCACCCCGGCATCGAGCGCGTTTTCCCGGCCGTCGACGGGCAGGACCCGCGCGGAGCCTTCTCCCTCTACGACCGGATGCTCGCCGCGGTTTTCAAGACCGGGCATGCCGGTTCGGTGTACGGGGCCATCGGCGTGCTCGACATGGCGCTTTGGGATCTCAAGGCCAAGGCTGCAGATGAACCGCTGTGGCGCACGCTCGGCGCAACCGACAGGTTTGTGCCCGGCTATGCGTCGCTGCTCGACATCGCCATTCCCACGGAAGAACTCGCAACCGAGCTGGCGCCATGGGTCGACGCCGGGTTCACGGGCGTCAAACTCAAAGGCGGAGTCGATCTCGACCGGGATATCGAGCGTCTGCGCATCGCGCGGGAGGCGCTCTCGGCCAACACCCGCAGGCCCGCCCTGATGCTCGATGTCAACGAGTCCTGGAACCGCACCCAAGCGATACGGCACGTTTCTGAAATCGAACGCGAGTTCGATCTGGTCTGGATCGAGGAGCCGGTTCGACGCTGGGACACCGACGGGCTTGGATCAGTGCGTCGCGGCATTCGAGCAGCAGTTGCGAGCGGGGAAAACCTCACGGGGGTCGAGCAGGTGCGGCAACTCATCGATCAGCGCGCCGTTGACATCGTTCAGGTGGGCAGTTGCTGGGGCATCTCTCACTACCTGCGGTCGGCGTTGCTTGCGTTCGGGTTCGATTTGCCGATCAGCCCCGTCGGCTACAATGCGAACCCGGTTGCGGCCGCATCCGCGGCGCTGCCCAATCACCTCACCACAGAGATCCAGTCGCTGAGCGCGCCGGTGGGAATAGGCGTGGATCAACAGATTTCCGACGGTGGAATCGTTCTGGGGGATCAGCCCGGCATCGGTTTCTCCGTTGACGAGAAAGCAATCGCGGACGAGCACGAGAAAGGAAAGTGGGCGGTCGCCGCGGGCCCCCACGTGCGCGACAGGCGCGCGGGGCTTGGTCTCATGTCCAGCCGGAAAGACAACTGAATACACCGAAGGTTTAACGCAAAGGAGCGATTAGATGAAAACCCGTCCATTAGGCAACTCAGGCATCGACGTGCCCATCATTGGGCTTGGCGCTGCCGGTTTCGGGGATGTCTACGGCTCGATCACGCAGGACGACGCCGATGCGACTATCCGCAAGGCGTTCGAGCTTGGAATGAACCTCGTCGACACCTCACCACATTACGGGCTGCATCGCTCGGAAGAGGTGCTTGGCAGAGCGCTCAAGGGAATTGAGCGCTCGTCGTACATTCTCACAACGAAGTGCGGGCGGCTTGGCGACGACTGGGATTTCAGCGCCGAGAACATTCGACGCAGCATCCCAGAAAGCCTTGAGCGCCTACAAGTCGACTACATCGACGTGATCCAATGCCACGACATCGAAGAGGGCGACGTCGAACAGGTGATCCGCGAGGCACTCCCCGTGTTGCGGGAGTTCAAGGAGCAGGGCCTCGTGCGGCATATCGGTGTGACTGGATACGTATTGCCCACCCTCGAACGTGTTGCGGTTGGGGAGCGCCTCGACTCGATCATGACGTATTGCAACTACAACTTGCAGGATCGTCGGCTCGCTGCATGCGCAGACCGGCTGAAGGCCGAGGGCATCGGTGTGTTGTCGGCCTCCCCGCTGCACATGTCGGCGCTCACTGAAAAGGGAGCGCCCTCCTGGCATCCCGGCAACGCGAGCATGCTTGCGCGCACTCGTGAGGTCGCGCGCCTATGCCGCGAGGCCGGAACCCGTATCGAGAAGATCGCCATGCAGTTCGCCCTCGATCTGCCTGACGACACAGGAATCTCGACGACCGTTGTCGGGTGCACCAGTCCGGAGGACGTCGTCCAGGATGTTGCCGTGCTTGGCCAGAAGCCAGACCCCGACCTCCTCGCCGAGATCTTCACTGTGTTCGGTGACGACCTAGATATCGGCTGGGCGGCACCGCTCAACAAGAAGCCCGCGCTGGCGTAGAGACCTCATGACCGTCATCATCGACTCACACGTACACCTCTGGGACCTGAAGCGCCTGCGCTATCCCTGGCTCGAGGAGTTCGCGCCTTTGCGCGAGACCTATACATTGCAGCGTCTCGAGCAGGAGGTGTTCAGTCATGGCTCGGGCCCTGAACTCGCCGGAATCGTCGCGGTTCAGGCGGATGCGATTCCCGAACAGTCGATGGATGAGGTGCGGCTGATTGAGTCGCAAATGCGTGGAACCGTTCCCGTCCTCGCGATGGTCGCGTACGCGAGCGTCGAGAGAGGGAAGGCTGTCAGCGACGAACTCGAAGCGCTGACCGCCTCGCCTCTCGTCCGCGGGGTACGACGCAATGCGCAGAACGAATCGGACGAGTTCATGGCTCGGGCCGCGTATCGCGACGGGATAGTCGAAGTGGCACGGGCGGGCCTCGTTGTCGAGGTCTGCATACAGGCGTCCCAACTCGAATTCTTGCGGGATGCGGCCGACGAGCTCTTCTCTCGAGCCCCCGAAGCGACGCTGGTGATCGATCATGGTGCGAAGCCGGACGTCGACAGCGGCAGCTTCGCGGCATGGAGCGCAGCGCTTCGGCAGGTCGCATCCATGGGAAGGACCGTCTGCAAGCTTTCGGGTCTTGTCACCCAGGGCAAGATCCGCGAGCGCGGGATGTCCGTGGTTGAACCGTATGCGCGCGAGATCCTCGACGTCTTCGGTGCAGAACGGACGATGTTCGGCAGCGATTGGCCCGTTCTGCGCCTGCAATCTGACTATCTCGCGTGGTTGCGCCTTGTCGATGCGATCCTGGCTGGCTGGAGCATCGAAGAGCGAGAGCAGGTATTCTCCGACACCGCGAAAAGCACGTACCACATTCACGAGTAACGACGAAGTCGCATCCGAACTCAGCGATGCGTTCGTGCCCGGCACATCCTGTGCCCAGCACATCAAACAAGCGAAAGGAACCGCAGAATAATGGGACTCAAAGAGACGTGGCGGGATGGCGGCACAGGCATTGGCCTCTGGTGCGTCATCAGCGACCCCGCTGTCTTAGAGATCGCGGCACGAGCCGGATTCGACTACGTGACCGTAGACATGCAGCATGGTCTCAACAACTGGGGCACTGTCAACCATTCCCTTCGTGTCCTGAGCACCACCGGCACCACGGTGCTTGTGCGGGTTCCGGCGAACCGCGAAGAGTACATCACTCGTGCCCTCGATCTATGCGCGGCAGGAGTTGTGGTGCCGATGATCAATACCGCCAAATACGCTGTCGCTGCCGTCACCGCGTGCCGCTACCCGGCAAAGGTCGAAGGCAGGCCTTTGGGAAATCGAAGCTTCGGACCGATCTGGGCAGACCTCGACGACCTGCCGGATACGGATGTCGCCAATGACAACGCAATCTGCGTTGTGCAGATCGAAACGGCCACGGCGGTCGAGAACGTGGAGCAAATCGTTCGTACTCCCGGACTCGATGCCGTGTACATCGGACCGTACGACCTTGCTCTCGGCATCGGGCTCGGTGGGCAGACCTATCGCGAATCCTATGTCATTCGCGACACCATCCAGAAAGTCATAGACGCTGCCAACGCGGCCGGAATCGTGGCGGCGATGCACTGTGACGGGCCGGAGATGGCCGCCTATTGGCACGCGCACGGCGCACGCATGCTCACAAGCGGGCTCGACTCAACCGTTGTCAACACGGCATACCGCAATCTGGCCAACGACGTGCGCAAGGAGGCAAAGATCGACTGACCTCTGTAATGCACACGTGAGTTTTCATCACAGCTGGTTGCGGCACCCAACGACGGATGCCGCAACCGCCCCAAATCACTAAGGAAAACGTTAATGACCACGGAAAAGACAATGGCGTCGCCGGCCAATGGCAACGCCTCGAACAAAATCGATCCCTCGTTGCATTTTGTCAAAGAGAGGCCGAAGTACATCAAACTGCTTATTTCACTCGCCGGAAACTGGCTGGTGTTCCTTGCGCTGTGGAACGCAGTGATCTCCGTATTCCTGCCGTACCAGATTGCAACGATCGACGAAGCGAACAAGGCTGGCAACGTCGCACTCGTGTTGACCACAGCCACGTTCTTCTCCATTTTCGCGCAGCCTCTTGCCGGAGCACTGTCAGACCGCACCCGGTCCAAGTGGGGCAGGCGCTCGCTCTGGATCATGGGCGGATCTCTTATCGGAGGGTTGTTCCTCTTTGGCGTGTCGCTGCAGACCACCATCCTGGGAATCACCATTTGCTGGATTGGCGTCGCTGTCATCTTGAACTTCGCGAATGGCCCACTGGCAACGGTGATTGCCGACCGGGTCGAGCCGGAGCGCCGAGGCGTCGCATCGGGCATCATCGGCGCCTCTCAAACAGCTGGTGGCACAATCGGTGTGCTTGCCGCAGGCACCATCCTGACGATCTGGAACGTGCAGGCCGGCTTTACTATCTTCGCCGTGGCTATCGTGGTCGTCTGCTGGGCGTTCGTGCTTCTCAACCGGGAGAAGAGCACCGCCGACCTGCCAAAGGTGCCATTCAAGATCGGTGAGTTCTTCAAAGGATTCTGGGTGAGCCCTCGCAAGCACCCCGATTTTGCGTGGGCGTTCGGTGGCCGATTCTTCATGTACCTCGGGTATCAGGGTACGGCGACGTATCTGTTGTACATCCTCACCGACTACGTCGGTATGCCGATGGACGACGCGGCAAGCATCATTGGCGTGGTTTCGATGGTGCAGATGGTCGGTCTGATCGTTTCCGGGCTGTTCTCGGGTTGGCTGTCAGACAAGCTGCAGCGCCGCAAGCCGTTCGTGTTCGCGGCTACCGTCATCATCGCCGCGGCGCTCGCCATGCCGCTAATCTTCCCGAACATGGGCGGGATCTACGCGTATGCGGCGCTGATGGGCTTGGGCTACGGCGCGTACATGTCTATCGATATGGCGCTGATGACGCAGGTGCTCCCCAAGGGCGGTGCCGACGCAGGCAAGGACATGGGCGTGTTGACTATCGCGACGCAGGTGCCGCAGACGTTGAGCCCCGTCATTGCCGCGACGTTGCTCGCTATATTTGCGGGCAACTACGCATCGATCTTCGTCTTCGGCATGATCGTCGTGTTCCTTTCATCGTTCTTGGTGTTCCCGATCAAGTCGGTGAAGTAGCGACTGTAGGTGCGCTGACGCAAGAGTTCCCCTCCCGTGAACATCGGGAGGGGAACTCTTTTTACTTCGGTCTGGCTGGATCGTCTGGCCTGTTTGGCATCCGGTGTGGAAGCGGCACTGGGCGGAGAACCGGCGCGAAATGCAGAAGTTTGCGCCCGTCAGGCAGAGCCAAACCTGTGACGATGTTTGTGGGGAGCGGATCGGGCGGTCGTTACAGTTGCGGGGGCGGAGAAAGAACCTGCATGGAAAAGCCGTGGGGCGTTGAGGTCTTCCCTCAATGCCCCACGGCGCTTGGCTCAGTGCGATGGCATGCGTGGTTATGGCAGGTCGGGCACGACATTGTCCGTAATGCGTTGGCGACGGGAGATGTATGCCGGAATGATCTCGGTGATGCCCTCATCGTCGCGGAACCAGGCGAATGGGTCGGTAGAGGCGACGAGTGCGAAATTGGCCCAGGCAGTAAGCGAGCCGGAGCGGATCACCACTTTGGCCTTGGGAGCCCAGATGGCGATGAGCTCTTCGTGAGGCGCTGCGACGAACTCGGCCCCGGAGCCGGTGAAAACCTCTTGCACCTGCTGATACAGGGGTGGGAAGAGCGTCTTGACTTCAGGAGCGAAGTGCACTTCCTCGGTGAAGATGAACTGACGCAGGGTGCTCAGGATCGTGATGACATCGACGGTTCCTGCTGTGAGGCCGAGGTCGATGATGTTGGCGTCGCGGGGGATGGGGAACCCCGCGTCGGTGACGAGCACAACGTCGGTATGGCCGAGTGTTGCGAGGGAGCGCGCCAGCTCGGCGTGAAGAATGCGGTTCGGTTGCATCAGGTTCTCCTTTGAATAGTGTGATGCGGTGAATGAGAATGAGTCAGGGGTGGATTCAGGCGACGGCGCCTGCGAGGAACGCCTCGACCTCGTCGCGATTGTGGTACGAGGGAACTGTTTCCCATTTGGTGCAGCACAACGCTGCGACGGCGCTCGCAAAGCGCGCGGCATCCGTGAGGGACTTTCCCTCGGCAAGCGCCACACAGAGGCTGGCATTGAAGCTGTCGCCCGCACCGTTCGAATCGACAACGTCGATGCGAAACGGGGCGATCTTTTCGGATCCATCGGTGGTGATGACTTCGGCTCCATCGTCGCCGAGCGTCATCACCACCGCACCGGCGCCGCGTGCGATGAGCTGCTGCGCAATGACGGAGTTGGGCGTCGGGTCGTCCGGGGCAAGTCCGACGCACAGGCGTGCCTCGGACTCGTTGGGAGTCACGACATCGATCCCGCTGAGGTCGACATCTCTCAGATCGATCGCGGGGGCGGGGTTGAGCACCGTGGTGAGGCCTGCCGCTTTTGCCTTTGCCAGCCCATAGAGGGCTGTCGTCAGCGGAATCTCAAGCTGCGCGAGGGCGACGCTCGCATCGACGAATTGTTCGAGATGCGCGTCGATGTCGGCGGGGGAGAACATGTCGTTCGCTCCTGGGTCTACGACGATGACGTTGCGGGCGGCGGTGTCCTTGATGATGAACCCGACTCCGGTTGGCAGCGTCTCGTCTTGCCGAACGCCGTCTGTTGCGACACCGTTCGCGTGGAGAAGCGAGAGAAACTCGTTCCCGAAGTCATCGTTGCCGACGACTCCCAGATATCCGACATCGCACGAGAGTCGGGCTGCTTGCACCGCCATGTCCGATCCTTTGCCGCCGTAGGTTCCGCGGTATTCACGGCCGACGAGGGTTTCGCCTGCAAGGGGGATGCGGTCGGTTGTCATCACGAGCGCCTTGGCGTACGAGCCGATAACTGCAATTTTCATTCTGGACTCCTTTATCCGATTACAGGCGAAGGGTGCATGCGCCGT
>JAATGV010000020.1 GCA_015654475.1 Actinomycetales bacterium | reverse complement strand
CGGCCTTCTGTGTCATGCCCTTGGCGACCTCGTTGGCGAGGTTGCGGGAGTAGAACTCCGCGATCGTGGACATGATGCCATGCAGCAGTATCCCCGACGGGGTCTCGTCAATGTTCTTCGTCGCGGACTCTGGACTTTCAGCGTCCACACCGCGCATTCCTGCGCCGCTACATGTCCACCAACATCCTCCTCGACGCCATCCGCACACGGCTAGGACTCAAATGGAGCGTCCCTGCGATGCTCCTCGCCGTGCCCTACCTCCTCGCGACGAGCACCTTCACTACCCTCATCGCAGACGGCGGACCTGGATGGCTCAACCTCCTCGTCCTCCTCTGCGTGTGGAACACGATGAAGTTCATCATCATGGGACCCGTCAGCCTGATCCTGCTCGCTCGCATCTGCGTGCGTGAGGCCATCGCAAGCTCTCGATAGTCACAGCCGCACGCCCGCCCTCAGCGGCCTGAACGCGCCACTCGATAGAATCGTGTTGAAGAGGGCGGCCACCCGGTCGACGCTGACGACGACGGAGGTGACGATGCTACTCACTGCGAACTGGCGTGACTGGTACCACTTCCGCCATCAGCAGGAGTGTTTCAAGTCCGGCGCTGGATTCGAGGACTATGTCTCGTTGGTGCTTGGTCGTTTTCACGACGACTTTGTAAATCCCGACCCATCCGGAACTCTCGGTGACGGAGGATGCGACGGCTTAGCTGAATCGGGGACGCTCTTCTACGCTTGCTACGGCCAACGCCCAGCTCGGAGCGCCGAACGCGAACTCGCTGCAAAGATCGGCTCTGACTTCGCGCGCGGGCTATCTCAGTGGGACAGTTTCCACACTTGGAAGTTCGTGACGAACGCCCCCGTAGGGCCCGAATCATTGAAGGTTCTTACCGGGCTTCAACAGGCGCACATCCTAGGGACCGAACGCCCACTGACTATCCGTCTCGTCAAGTCCGAGGACCTCTGGGTTGAGGTTGTTGGAACCTTTGAGACATCGATTCTGAACGAGATCTTCCCTGGAGCGCCTGGGACTGCGAACGTTGAACTCGCTGATCTCCTGCCTCTGCTCGACGCGCTCGACAGCTCCAGTGTGGTCGTTGAGAGCGGCGGCGATGTTCGTCCAGTTCCGGCAACCAAGATGGATTTCAACGCGCTGCCGGCAGCCAGTCGACTTGAGTTCAATGCTGGCCGGCTCTTGGCGCCGCGGATCGACCGATGGTACGAGGAGTCATCTGACCCGAGTCTCTACGACGCTCATGGAGAGAGGTTCCGGGCGTTGTATCAAGAGGCCCGCAGCGTGACCGAAGTTCCTGCTGAGATACTTGAGCGACTTTACGTGTCAGTGGCTGGTGCTAACTTCCGAATGGACGGTAAGCGGGCGAATGCTGCGTTTGCTGTGGTGTCCTACTTTTTTGACTCCTGTCACATATTTAAGACGCCGCCCGAAGAGAATCCCGAAGTAACTCTGGAGGTGCCCGATGTTGCTACCCACTAAAGGTGTCTCGTCCGACCGTGCCCTCATCACCATCGGTGCGGAGATTCTGGACGAACTTCACGACCCCTCGTCTGTATCCACTTTGTGGGAGAGATTCAGCGTTCGCGAACGTTCCGCATCCAGGGAAAGGCGAATCACGTTTGACTGGTTTGCACTGGCTCTGTCCGCCCTGTACACGATGAACCTCATCGATACCTCGGCAGACGGCTTCATCAGGCGCGTTCATGTTTCTTAGTTCCCTTACCTCGTCCGACCTGCGATTCAAGACCCTGCGCTTCCGTGAAGGTCTGAATATTCTTGTTGCAGATCGCACAGAAACGTCGGAGCAGGGCGATAGTCGTAACAGCATTGGAAAAACTAGTTTCGTCAAGGTGCTGAAATACGTCCTCGGCGGCGACCTCGCATCAGAGTTCAAAGTGCCCGAACTGTCCGAGCACACCTTCACAGCAATAATCTCACTGCCCTCGACTGATGACGACGCGGCCGACACAGTCACGATCGCTCGTGCTGTCTCACCTACGACACGGGTCCGAGTCTCGGGCTGGTCCGCCACCGGCGGAGCCACTGACCTGAATGTAGATGAATGGCGCGAGTTACTTAGCCGCAAGGTCTTCGGTATCCCGGAGGATGCAAGTCGCCCGACAGCTGGACAAATCTGGGGCCAACTCATCCGGACGTACTTCGGGAATCCAATCAAAGGCCACCAGTCAGAGGCGGATTGGGAATCCGGAGTCAAGCTCGGATTCATGCTTGGCCTGTCACCGGAGATACTGGGTAAAGCAGGTGATGTTGATCGCTTGACCAAACAAGGCAAAGCGATTCGCGCAGCCGTGAAAGAGGGAGCGATCGCACATCTTTCGCTCGATGAGTCAGCTTTGCGCGCGCAACTTGCGACCGCTCGTCGACAACGCGACCGCACTCAGAGTGATTTGCGTTCGTTCAAGGTTGACGAGCAGTACGCTGATCATCAGCGTGAGGCTGACGGTCTAAGCGGATCGATTCAGCGGCTCAATGATGAAGCGCTATCCCTTCAACGTCGACTGCGAGAACTTGAGGAAGCACTGCAGGACGAAGTTGCCAGCATCCAGAACAATGATCTGGCAGCGCGACTCGAGCGCGTCTACGCAGAAATCGGCCTTGTCCTCCCTGACACAGTGAGCAGACGCTATGGCGAGGTGCAGGCGTTTCATGAATCCGTTGTACGCAACAGACGGTCGTTTCTAGAGCAAGAACTTGGTGCCGTCCGTGAACGGCTTGAAGCGATCGATACGGAACGTCGCAACCTAGATGGTCAAAGATCGCAGGTCATGCACCTACTCAACGAGACTGTGGCGCTCGACACGTTCCTTAGCCTCCAACGTGATCTCGCGAAGCAAGAGTCCGACGTCGCCGATCTCGAACGGCGACTCGAAGCTGCAAACTCAATCAGCACCATCGGCGACACCATCAAGTTGCGCACTGCAGAACTCGTCGCTTCGGTCCGAACTGAACTGAACGAGAGAGGCGACGGTCTCGGAGAATCCATCGCTCTGTTTGG
This sequence comes from Actinomycetales bacterium, assembly GCA_015654475.1. Lineage (GTDB taxonomy): Bacteria > Actinomycetota > Actinomycetes > Actinomycetales > Microbacteriaceae > UBA3913. The sequence continues at coordinate 74,484 of JAATGV010000020.1, read as the reverse complement.
AGAACTAGGCGCCGAAATATACACAGACCGGGAGGCGTCACTTCTTGTCGCTCCAACAGTCAAAGGGTTGCTCAGTGTTAGCCCACGTATATCCGGCGACGCCAGCACGGGTGTCCGAAGCGTTGAGACCTTCATGCTGGATATGGTCTGCACGATCGCAGCGATCAAGGTGGGGCGAGCACCTCGCATACTTGTCCATGACAGCCACCTTTTCGATGCAATCGACGGACGTCAGGTAGCTTCATGCCTGAACATTGGAGCTCGACTCGCCGAGCGCCACGGTTTCCAGTACATCGTCACGCTCAACTCTGACTTCTTGACCTCCGTTGAAGTACAGGGCGACGGTGCCTTCGACGCCGAGCCATACATACTCAGTACGAGACTCACAGATGAGACCGAAGCAGGTGGCCTGTTCGGGTTCCGGTTCGGTTGATCGTTAAGTGGAGGGATGAAGCATGACGCGGCCTGAGCTGGCGGCAGAGGTGGCGCGACGCCTCGGAGTCGTTGCGCACCCCGCCGTCGATCAGATCGCCGAGGTGGTCGCGCTGTTTGCCCCGCTGGGGTGGGCGATGTGCGATCGTTGGCATCAGGCCGGTACAGTCCGGGTCCTACGCCTTGCCGCGAAGGGTGCTGCACCCACGGCTATTGATGAGGCGATCACCGAGGTCTGGAACTCCGACAATCAGGTTCTTCTCCGTCACGCAGCGGCACCGATACGCCGGTGGTCGAACTCTCACTACCCGTTCAAGCAGGTGATTTGGGATCGCGTCGCTCTCATTGAGAAGGCGATTCAGCATCATCTCGCGGGAGCCTACGAGGCATCGATCCCGATCATCCTTGCGCAGATCGACGGGATGAGCCGCGACCTGACGGGGCAGTCGTTCTTCTCCAAAGCCAACGCGGACCCCTATCTTGATGACGCGACACTGGCCGGGATGGAGGAGAACCTGCCGGTCGTCCGCCGTGTCTTCTCCGAGAACGTCGATGAGTCCGGCAGTTTTGGCCTCGTCTCACGCCACGGTGTCCTGCACGGTCGAGACCTTGGCTACGCGACACGGGTGAACTCGACCAAGACGATCGTGCTCGTCGCCGCTCTGGCCGAGTATTTCCCTCGTATCGCTGACGACGCTGGCGCTCGGCTACGCAGGCTTCACGAGGAATCAGTTGCCGGGTCGCGAGAGCTCGATGAGTCAGGTCGACTGGTAGATGACCGGCACACCCCCGAACTGCTGAACTTCGCCTACGACTTCGACACCGAGTACCTCAACGCTGTGCTGCTTCGCCCCGGACCGTTCGACGCACACGCGGTGCTCACGCAGGTTGCCAGAAAACACAACCTCAATCCCGACGCATTCACTACAGGGCAAGATCACGTCGGCTGCTGGTGGCACTACACCGTACCCGCGGGACAAACACTCGGTTACGCGGCACGTCCGACGACGAGCACGGAACGACGCCACCCTGACGTATGGCGATGGGACGCCCCTGATGCGCCCAGCGGATCACCGTGGACGAACGCAACGGGGTGGCGCTCAGACGATGTCTTCCCGCGATCACCAAACTGGGAACGCGACCCCGTCATCTGACGAAGCGAGGGACGGTAATGCGGGAACGTATCGACAGCGACAATGGCGCGGGGAGCGAGAACCAGAATGAGTGACAATCCGCTCGGCAGTGCCGAGGGCATCATCGCGGGGTTCGACGCAACGCTGCCTGAGCAAGAGCGCGTGCTGGAACAGGCAGCCCAGAACGTCAAACTCGGCCTTGAACGGGACTCCGAAATCTACCGCGGCTTCACGCAGCTCCAGTTCTTCATCCTCACCGTCGACTTCGACATGCGGGTCATGCTCCGTGCTCTACTGGCGGACCCGCAGAACCGGCTCACGGCCGAGAAGTTCCTTGCCCTGACACTCGAAGAGGCGGAAGAGTCGGCCGGGCGAATGATCAATGCCGTATCCAAGGCGATGTGGACTCTCCCCAACGACACCGGCGCCCATCTGTTCGATATCGCGAAGTTCGATGAAGCAGTAAGCGCGTTCAAGCAGGCGATGTCCGAGATGAGGGAAGACAAGGAGTTCAACAAGACTCTGCGTCTCATCCGGAACACCGTATCTGGCCACATCGTCGGGGACGACGTCGGCGTTCAGAACAGCGCGATCTGGGTTCTCACCCGACACGGCGTGCCCCGAGACATCGACGGCGTGCTGCGGAGCCAGATCGTCTACTACGCCATCGCGACCCTCAAAGCGCTCAGCGAGTTCGCGGACGGACTGCAACGCACGCTGCGAAAGTGACGGTGCGCCCCTTCACCGCTGCCGATTCGACTACAGGAAAGAGAAGATCAGCACAGCAACGGAAAGAGCGAGCATGCCCAGGCAGTTCACCCAGAAAGATTGACCTGTGAACCGCGCCCGGATGTGTGCGGCGGCGGCGGAGAGGAAGTAGACCACGACGCCGACGTTCGCGGCGAAAGCGACTCCCGGCACCCAGATGCCGACGATTAGGCCGGCTGTTGCAAGCGTTTTGATCACGATCAGCGCCCACCACCAGTCCCGCGGGAAGCCGACTCCGTTGAGACAGTCTCGAATGAATTTCGGTGGCCGAATCGAGGCGATAGCGTCGAAGAAGAGCGCGGCGGCAAGAATGGCCGGCAGCCACCAGGGGTCGGGGATGAGGATCATGACGGGAACTCCTCGTCAGTGCTGATTATGGCGATGAGTCGGCGGAGTTCCTGCCCGAGGCGACCCGCATCGTCATCAGCATCGGTTGGCCAGGTGAAGAGCCGCCCGATATACGCGAAGTAGACCGCCTCCGCGATCGTCGTAGCGCGTTCCTCGGTCGTGCATCCGGAGGCGATCAGGATGACCGAGACCTCCTGGATGAGAAGTAACGCCAGTTCCGTGAACACCACCGAGCGGTGGTCGCCTCCGACCAGTATCGAAGCGTACTCGCGGGCGAGTGCCGGATGACTCGTGAACAAGGCCACGAACGGTTCCAACCGACGGGAAATACTCTCAACATGATCGAGTCCGTCATCCGAACTCTGGCTCTCTGACCGCTGCGTGTGCACCTGACGAATGCGTTCGTCGAGAACCGCAACGAGGAGGGCGTCCTTGTCGCCGACGGCCATCACGGTACCGACGCTCACTCCGCACGCTTCGGCAATCTCGCGGATCGTCGTCTGAGCGAAGCCCCGGGTCAAGAAGAGGGTGTCGGCCGCGGACAACACGGTTGCAGCGGTTTCGAGCCGTTGTCTCTCACGAGTAGTGACCAAGAGATACCTCACTGAATACGTTCATCGAACACATTCAGCGTAGCATTTGATGCATGCTCACCATGCTGAGCGCATCGTTTGCACGTCACGCGGTGGTCGTCGTTCGACGCCCACGAGGTCGAATCCTGCCTCCCAAATCGACGATCGCATGACGAACGGTCTTGTCGTCCACGCCGAGCAAATCGGCGACCTCCTGCAAGGTAAAGCCCTCGCCGTAGAGGGTGAGCGCACGGGAGCGAGCGCCACCGTTGAGGCCGGATGATCGCAACGGCACGCCTGCGGAAACCACGATCTTCGGAATGCTCCCGCGATGGACTCCGTGCTTTGCAGCGATGACTCTGACCGGCATCCCACCCTCGTAGTCGGCGACCAGCTCGGCCCGCCGCTCGGCGGTCAATCGTGTTTGAGACTTCGCTGGATTTTTCGCGACCGCACCTCGCGAATCGTGTCTCTCCGGGGTTCGACCCCGCGGTCCGCTTCGCTCAGAGCCCTTGAGAACACGGTAAATCAAGGATGTCAGCGCCGGACGCTTGTTTGAGAATCGCCTGGGAAGGTCCACAAACAGAAAAGGATCCGCCGCGAGGTGGGTCCTTTTCCATTTGTGAAGGTGAGCGTAGCGCGAGAACCCCCTCGGGTGGGCCCCTGATTCCCCTGATTCGCCCGGTCGAGGCGCAGCCTTGATCGGCAGAAGCGCGAATTAGGGAGTCGAGTCCCTCTGGGCCCAGCAGAAGTGTCGTATTGAAACCATGTGGCCAAAAAGGCGCCGTGAGGCGTGGTTTTTGGTTTTTTGGAGGTTGCGACGTGAGTGAGTGCACGTTCTTTTGAACGGGCACTTTGCTTTTTGCGAGGTGGTGTTGGGCTGCAAGGCTGTGCATCTGGGTGCTGAGGAGTGTGTTGAAGGGTGGGTTGAGTTCTGCGGTGATGTGGATGTGTTCGGGGGTGTTGTTGTCTTGGGTGATGAGGATGCGTTCGAAGAGGGCTTGGTTGAATTGTCGGCGGAGGTGTTCGGGAGCGGTTTTGTAGGCGTCGCCGCAGCGCTCGACCAAATCGAGGGTGACAGTTAGGTTTTTCTCCACTTCATCGAAGTGGGGCTGTGTCGCGGCCAGCGTTTCTGCGTTTCGGAGCAGGGATGTGGCGATACGGTCTTGTTCACATCGGATGAGAACCATATGCCAACCAGCATTGAAGAAGTACGCGACCGACTTGAAAGAGCGCACGGTCCGTTTCGTCCTCGAGGCTCGCGGAGGCCCCGGTGGTGACCGTGGGACCTGTACTCGTATCGATCAGCAACTCGGTATCCTGTCAGACACTTTGCATGGCTGGGTGGCACGTGCCGAGATTGATTCCGGTGTGCGGCCAGGCACGACGACCGATGACGCGGCCCGTCTGGCCGAGCTCAAGCGTGAGGTCATGGAGTTGCGTCGGCCGGGCGCGACCCAGAATGCGGCCACATTCCACCTGAGTTCCGCAAACTGATGGTGGCATTCGCCCATTTACAGGTTTATTCTCGATTCTTGTGCGCCATTTGCGGTCGCGCCTCTTCCCAACACAACGGAACGGGCACCGACAGCGCACGAGAATCGAACCACCTTCGGCCCTAGATGGGCAGAAGAAAGACAACCAGGAGGTAAAGACGAACTCCACACCCGCCGTATCCCAGGAGAGTGCGCCCGCCCCGCGGGATCCTCGAGACCCGCTCTTCGACCAGAGCGGACGGTATAACCCGCAGACGCTCCGCGACGTCTTCGAGCACCGATTCACCTATCTCGCCGGAGTCGAACGCAACGTCCATCGGTTCGCGCAAAGGACCGCGCTCTTCGAGCCCGCCACCGGACGTCGTTGGACGTATGCGCAACTCGGAGACGCCATGAGCCGTATCGCCGGGGGTCTGTATCGTCGCGGGGTCGGTGCAAATCGGCTCATCATGTTGCAGTTGTACAACGGTCCGGAATTCGGGCTGCTATATCCGGCGGCGCACCTGCTGCGCGGCATCTTCAGCCCCACCAACTTCCGTCTTGCTCCGGGGGAGCTGGCTTATCTCATTGACGACGCCCGACCCGCCGCACTTGTATATGACACGGAGCGGACACCCGAGGTGACCGAGGCATTGAGCCTGGCACGGGTGGCGCCGGCACTGCTGATCTCCGTGGGCGACGGGGAGGCCATCCCCGGCTCCGTGCCCTTTGACGAATTGCTCGACTCCGACCCGTTCACGGACGCGGAGCGAGAGGAGAACGGCAAAGGCCTTCCTTCCGTATCCGTGTATGACGAGGTCACCCGTATCTACACCTCGGGAACCACTGGGATGCCGAAGCCCGTTGCCTTGCCGTCGATCGTCGACGTCATGTCGGCGCACGACGTCATCATGCACTTCCCGCTCGGCCCATACGACAAGACCCTCAACATGACGCCACTGTTCCACCGTGGCGGCCTGTACTCTGGTGGCCCAAATCCAGTCTTTTACGTCGGAGCCGAGTCAGTCACGCTTCGCCAATTCGATGCCGGCACTGTGCTCGACCTCGTCGAGTCCGAGCGCCTCACCTACCTCATCGGCGCTCCTGCGACGCTCGTCCGGCTTGCCGATGCACAGGAGACCCGGCCCCGCGACATCTCCAGCCTGCGTGGCATCGTCACCATGGGATCGCCCCTCGACCGGCCTGCCGCTCTCCGGTTCCAGCGTGTTCTCACGCCGCGGATCTTCAACGGGTATGGCACCAGTGAGACCTTCTGGAACACCTTCTTGAGGCCTGAGGATCTGCCCGACGGCGCAGGATCGACCGGACGCGCATCCACCGATGACGATGTCGCGGTGCTCTACGCCTATCCCGACCGACTGGCCGATCCCTCCGATCAGGTGCCTAAAGACGGCACCACCGTCGGCGAGTTCGCGACCCGCACTGTCAAAGCCGGATACTCGTATCTTGGCGACGCTGAGGCTGAGGCCGAGAAGATACGCGATGGCTGGTTCTTCCCGGGCGACCTTGCCACGTGGGACGAGAATGAGATCGTCACCATCGTCGGGCGTAAGGACGACATGATCATCTCTGGGGGAGAGAACGTATATCCGGCACAGGTCGAGGGCATCATCGCGGACTTCCCGGGGGTCCTCGACTCAATCGTCGTCGGCATACCCGACGAAGAGTGGGGAGAGCTTGTCGCCGTGTACGTCGTGCGCGGGTCCTCCGGCCTCCCCGCGGACGACATCGAAGCCGCAAGGGCGCTCGACGACTTTCTCGGTGGCCACCCATTGCTCGCCCGCTACAAGCGTCCGAGACTCTACCGGTTCATTCCCGCCGACGAGGTGCCGTTGAACGCCACCGGCAAGAAACTGCACTACGTCAAGAAGGAGGAAGCCGCACGCGACTCGGCCGCCGGGCTATTCATCCGGCCGTAACAGTGGCCGACTCGGCTACATGTCCAGCCCTGCGGGGACCGGACCACTAGCATCAGCCGTCGTAGGCGGTGAGCGCGACCACGCAGTTCTGGCCACCGAACCCGAACGCATTCGCGAGCGCTGTGCGCACCGGCAGTGCTCGTCGCGTATTCGGGACGAAGTCGAGATCGCACTCCGGGTCAGGATGATGCAGGTTGATGGTCGGTGGCACCGCGCCGTCTCGAATCGCCAGCGCACATACGGCCAAGGACAGCGCCCCTGCGCTGCCGATCAGGTGGCCCACCATCGACTTGGGAGAACTCACCGCGACTGAGTCCGCGGCCTTGCCGAACGACGTGTGGATCGCCATCGTCTCCGTCCGGTCGTTCGCTTTCGTTGAAGTGCCGTGAGCGCAGATGTAGTCGACCTGCTCGGGTGCGAGGCCGCTGCGCTCCAACGCGAGCGAGATCGCGCGCGCTGCGTACGTGCCGTACGGCTGCGGGGCTGCGATGTGGAACGCGTCAGATGTGAGGGCACCGCCGGCCACCTCGGCGTAGATGTGCGCGCCGCGTGCGAGGGCATGATCGAGAGACTCGACGATCAATGCGACCGCGCCCTCGCCGTAGACGAAGCCGTCGCGTTCCGCGTCGAATGGGCGGGATGCGCCCTGCGGATCGTCGTTGTTGCGGGAAAGCGCCCCCATCATGGAGAGGCCGGAAAACATGAGTGGCGAGATCGAGGCATCCGTGCCGCCTGCGATCACGGCGTCCGCCTCGCCGAGCGAGATCATGCGCGCCGCGTCGAGCACCGCCGCATTTCCGGATGCACAGGCCAAGGCACCAGCGGTGACAGGACCGTGTACGCCGAGGGACATCGAGACATGGCTTGCCGCCATGTTCGGGATTACGGACGGTACGAATGTCGGGGGAACGTGCCGCCAGCCACCCGAAGATAGGGCATTCTCACCGTCTGCGGTCTCGCCCATGCCCGCCACCGCCGAGTTCATGACGACGCCGATGCGCTCGGAATGCTCCGGATCGATGGTGAGCGCAGCGTCATCCACGGCCTGCTGTGCCGCTGCCACCGCCAGTTGAGCGAATCGCGCCGAGCGGCCCACCTGTTTCTGCGGCATCGCCGCGAGTGGGTCGAAGCCTTTCACCTCGCCCGCGATCCGAACCGGCAGGTCGGACGCGTCGAACCGTGTGATCGGGCCGATACCAGAACGCCCTGCGAGCAGTCCCGCCCACGTTTCCTCCATGGACAGGCCAAGGGGGGTCAACGCGCCGAGACCTGTCACCACGGCTCGAATCGGAAATCCCATCGCAATCCTCCTGGACAGACATTTGTTTGTTCTTCGGTTCTTCGATGCTACGACCATCTGCGCGTCACGGAACGGTGCGCCGCGATCGGAGCGCCGGCCTCATCATGTTAATTCCCGGTAACAGATGCGGGTGTCGTGTTATCGCGTCGGATCTGCGGGCTCGGCGAAGACTACAATCCGAATTCGTGACCACCACATCAGCGGGAAGCCCCGCGACCGGATACCGACCTACCAGCATCGAACCGGGAGGAATCGAGGCGATCCCGCCCAGTCAACGTCATGGCACCCCCTGGCAGCTTCTGTCGACGTGGAGCGCCCCGAACTTCGAGTTCGCCACCGTTTTCGTCGGCATGATCGCCGTCGCGTATTTCGGTCTCAGCTTCACCCAGGCGCTTGGGGCGATCGTGCTTGGCAATCTGCTCGGCGGCATATCGCAGGGCATCCTCTCTACGTGGGGGCCGAGGGAGGGGCTAGCGCAGCTCGTCCTCAGCCGCACCGCATTCGGGCTGCGCGGGAACATCCTGCCCGCTGCCCTGAACACGGTGATGGCAGGACTCGGATGGTTTGCCACAAACTCGGTCAGCGGCGCCCTTGCACTCAACGCATTGACCGGCATCCCCGCATGGCAGGCGCTGATCATCATCGTTGTTCTCGAGGTGGCCGTAGCGTTCGTCGGGCATGACCTCGTCCAGCTGTTTGAACGGTTCGCGAGCATTGTCCTCGGCGTCGTCTTTCTGGTCGCCACCATCGTGGTGCTCGTCAATGCCGACCTGGCGACGCCAGTCTCGTCGGACATCCCGACCTTCGCCGGGTTCACGCTCACCCTTTCCGCTGCCTTCGGCTATGCAGCTGGCTGGAACCCGTACGCGGCCGACTTCAGCCGATACCTGCCTAAGTCGACGTCGCCCCTGAAAGTCGGCCTCGCAGCAGGCCTGGGAAACTTCGTATCCTGCACGGTGCTCATGGCTGGTGGCGCGGCAGCCGCGCTCATCGCGTTCGGCGACAATCCGACGGAGTCGTACGTGCAGTCCATGCCCGGGATCGTGCGCGATCTCACCCTCATCGCGATCGCGATCGGCGCGATCGCCGCTAACGCACTCAACGTCTATTCCGGCTCGATGTCGTTCCTTGCGGCTGGCGTGCGGATTCCGTTTGCTCTGCGGAGAGCCGTCATCGCCCTCGGGTTCTGCGTGGTCGGATTCTTCATCGCTCTCATCGCCGTGCTCGACGGGAGTTTCTCATCGACCTATGAGAACTTCCTGCTCATCATCGCGTACTGGATCGCGCCGTGGCTCGGCATCGTTCTCGCGGACCGCTGGCTGCGGCGAGGCACGTCGATCGCCGAACTCATCCCTACGAAAGCCAAGTACCGCAATCCCGCGGGAATCATCAGCTTCCTTGTGGGGATCGTCGTGTCAGTGTGGCTGTTCTCCAATCAGACGATGTTCATAGGCGTCATTCCTTCGGTCGCGCCAGGCATCGGCGATCTCACACCACTGGTGGGGTTCATCCTGGCCGGTGGGTTGTATTTCATCCTGTTCGCAGTGTTAAGGCCTGCTCTCGGCGCGCCGTTGAGCAGTGAGCCGGATGTGGTCGTCGGAGTTGATGCCGGTGACGAGACCGAGTGATCAGGCCTGCGGAAAGACGACGATGACAAACAAGAAAATCTACGCAACCGACGGGGAGAAGCTGGCGGTCGCGAAGCAGGAGGCGTTGGCGGGACTTGCCGAAGGCGGCATTCCCATCGGGGCGGCGCTGTTCGACGAGGATGGACATCTGCTCGGGAAGGGACGCAACAAGCGCGTGCAGGAGGGGAATCCTGCCTTGCACGGCGAGACGTCCGCGTTCCTGGCCGCTGGGCGCCAGCGCAGTTACCGGAAGGTGACCCTGGCGACCACGCTGTCACCGTGCTGGTACTGCTCGGGACTTGTCCGGCAGTTCAGGATCGGGCGCGTCGTGGTCGGCGACACAGCCAATTTCGTTGGCGGGCAGGATTGGGTGGCGGCGCACGGTGCCGAGGTCGTCACCATGGACGACCCGGAACTCATCGGCATGATGGGCACGTGGATCGCCGGGCACGGCGAACTCTGGAACGAGGACATCGGCGAGGAGTGACCGGGTCGTCCACTGTCACGAACCGGCGTGCAACCTGAGGATGCCGGAACGTACCCGCCGAGGCAGCGCGGCAACTGTGCGTCAGTCAATCAATGTGCGTTGCGCGCATTTCGATGGCGATCTGTGATGCATCGAGGTTGGCGAGCGTGTCTTCAAGCAATTCGGCGTCGAAGGTGCCGTTGTCCCGTGCATCAAGGATCGCGGTGCGCTGGGCATCCAGAACCGCGAGGCGATACATTTTTGCGGTGGCCAACTGCTCTGCCTGCGCCGCATTCTCATCGACCCGAGGCTTGGCTACTGAACCGGAGGCCTCGAGGAGAAGATCGAGCACTCGCTGCTGCTGGCCGCTCTCCTCGCTGTCCACTGCTGGCATGGCGTCTCTTGCAAGGCGTGCCAGCAGCGGACCAAGGGTGCCGCCCTGTAAAAGAAGGGACATAAGCGCAACGACGAAGGCGATGAGCACGAGAACCGTTCGTTGAGGAGTGCCTTCGGGTAGCGTCTGTGCGGCGGCGACGGTAATGGCACCTCGCATGCCTGCCCACACGACGGTCACCCCGTCTCTCCACCCGAGGGGCTGCTTCAGGAAGTAGTCCAGGTCGGCAAGCCCACGAGTGACTCTCCTCATGAAGCGTTCAACGTCGCGCTGCGTGCTGGCACGGCCGCGCCGAGAGTTGAGCATGTCGACGGTGCGCTGTCGGCCTTCTTCCGAACCGATGTCTTGCTGCATTGACTGAAGCCTGTCCTGAAGCAGGGCGCCGCGGCTCACGCGTTTGCCGAGCAGGAGCAGGAGAGGCACGACATAGATGGCGCGGATAAGGAGGGTGAGCAGGAGTGCGCCGATCGCAATGAGCAAAGCGATCCAGATGCTGTTGCCCTGGTCGCTGACAACATCGGCAACGATGGCCTTAATCTGCAGCCCCATGGTGAGAAACACGATGCCCTCGAAGACGAGTTCCACCATTCGCCAGTTCTGCGAGTCTGAGAGACGGCTTTGGGGCGAGAGCTTTCTCGGGGCTCCGAAGCCTGTGACCAAGCCCGCGACGACGGCGCCGACCAGACCAGAGCCGCCAAGCAGCGTTGCTGGGATGGACGCGATAAAAGGAATAGTGAAGGACAGCACGGTGCTGGCCGTCGGATTGGTGATGCGATGCCGTACCGCGAGGTTGAGCCAGCCGACCGTCCCGCCGATGGCGACAGCGATGACGACGGAATAGGCGAAGGTTCCGACGGCCCCCCAGAATGAGAAGGCGGACGCGGTCGCGACGATCGCCGTACGTAACAGTACGAGGGCCGTAGCGTCGTTCAGAAGACCCTCGCCGTCGAGGAGCGCGACGACCCTCTTGGACACGGTGTTCTGTTTGACGATAGAGGTGGCGACCGCATCCGTTGGGCTAATGATCGCCCCGAGGGCAACACCCCAGGCGAAACCGAGGTCGGGGAGGACGAGCACGAAAAAGACGCCTAGCAATAAGGATGTCGCGACCACCAAGATGATGGAGAGACCGCTGATGGCGCCAAACTCTCGACGGAAATTCATTGATGGCATCGACACCGCTGCCGAGTACAGCAGTGGGGGAAGGATGCCCTCGAGGATCCAATCCGGATCGATGAAAAATCCGTTGAACGCCGGCAGGAAGCTTGCCCCAACGCCGACAAGCACCAGAACCAACGGGGTAGCCACGCCGAGCCGTGGTCCAAGCAGCGTCGAGAACGCGATGACGATCAGACCGACGACGACGATCACCAAGGACTCAATCACTGCGCGTGCCCCCTTGCTCGCTTCTCGTTCCACATACTTGCCTGCGCAACGCTACTACTGCATTGCGCACCGCCAAAGTCGATCTTAGGAGGCCTCGGGCTGGCCCACCTCGCACATTTCCGAGATGGTTGCCCGCAAACTTTCGGGTCCGCTTCCCGACTCGTCAGTCATGTATGTCAGCGGAAGTGCCGCGAAGACGAGCGCAGCCACGATCGATCCTTCTCGGGGATCGACACGCTGCATGACGAGGTCGCGCAACTCACACCGCAAGGTGCGCATCGCCGAGAACATTTCGTATCCGACTTCGGGATCGTCCGAGAGAAGTTGTTTGACGCGGGAACGCTCTTTATGGGTTGTCGCCCTGTCTTCGGCGATGGCTGACACAAGTGCGCAGAGGTCGTCCAAGACGGGGCCAGTGCCGGACAAGAACTCAGCGCGCTGTGTCTCTGTCACCGCCAAGTTGGGGATGCCGAACATCGCCGCAGTTTTCGACGCGTAATAGTTGAAAAAGGTCCGACTCGACACCATGGCACGATCACAGATCTCCTCAACCGTGACACCTGCGGAACCACGTTCGAGAGCAAAACTAATTGCTGCCTGGTGGATGCGTTGTGCGGTGAGTCGTTTCTTGCGCTCGCGTAGTGGTGCCGGAGGATCAGAGGTATTTACAGCGTTCATCGTGTCACTATTCTTGCGCGCTCGAGTTGGCTTTTGTGGGCGCAGGATCGGTGTCGTCAACGGCTGGCCCTGTGCCGACTCGGTCCGCCTCGGCGTTCGCCTGCTCTTGCAGCGCCGAGTGCTGCCTCAACTCGGGCACGCGGAAGAACCAGGTGAGCACGAAGGCGAGGAGCACAACCAGCATGGCAACCCAATAGATCTCGATCACGGATGTGTTGAACCCGCTTAGGAATGGCTTCGTGAGTCGAGAATCAGCGCCATTCAGGAACGACGTGTCTGAGGCGCTGTCGCTGAGAGTGCTCGAGTCGGTCGAACCATTCTTCGAGAGTTCGTCGATCAGCGTCGGCACTACCGTGTCGACGACATTGGCGCGCTGTGCCGCATCGCTGTAGTCGACGACGACGCGCCCGTCGACAACGCTGGCCTTGGCTTGCTCGGCGACCTGCGCGAGGATCTCGGCCTTGGCCGCCTCAGAAGGTGCCTGGGCCGTCGCCTGATCCGCGGCAGCATCCAACCCATCCTGTATGTTCGCCTGAAGGGGAGTGATGATGGGGTCCCACATCTTCTCCATGATCGCCACGTTTTCTGGCGCCTGCGCAACTGCGGGGGTAAGGGCAGCGTCGATTGCACTCGTCAGCGTGGCCTTGTCCTGCATAGACGTCTGGATGTTGCCTGCCATGGTTCCGAACAGTATGGAAAGCAGGATCGCGGTGCCGAGCGTTCCGCCGATCTGCCGGAAGAACGTCGCCGCGGAGGTGGCGACTCCCATGTCGGTCGCTGGCACGGATGCCTGGCTTGCCAACACGAGGCTTTGCATGAGCTGGCCGAGTCCAAGGCCGATGAGGAACATTCCTCCGGCAACGAACCAGTAGCTGCTCGTCACATCGACGCGCGTGAGGTAAAAGAATCCCGCGGTGACGAGCGCGGTGCCGATGACAGGGAAGATGCGGTACTTGCCTGTGCGTGCGACGATCTGGCCTGACGCGATGGAGGCGATCATCAGTCCGGCAATCATGGGAAGCGTGGCAAATCCCGATTGAGTGGGGTTCATGCCAAGCACGATCTGCAGGTATAGGGGGAGCGTCATCATGGCGCCGAACATGCCGAAGCCGACGAGGAATCCAAGCACTGAAGACATGGAGAAGGTCGTAGAACGGAACAGGTGAAGCGGAATAATCGCATCAGTGCCCATCCGTGCCTCGATAATGATGAACATGGCGATGCCAAGCAGCCCCACCACGTAGCACGTGATCGACGCTGTCGAGTCCCAGCCCCAGCTGCGGCCCTGTTCTGCGACCAACAGCAACGGCGCGAGCGCCACGATTACGGCAGTTGCGCCCCACCAGTCGACGCGTGTGCGACCGTGGGTGAATCGCGGCAAGTGCAGGAACGCGATCACCATAGCCAATGCGCCGACGCCAATCGGAACGTTGATGAGGAAAACCCAACGCCATCCATCGATCCATAAGATCTGGCTTGCCCCGGCGAAGAGGCCGCCGACGAGGGGCCCGACCACAGATGAGATGCCGAATACGGCGAGGAAATAACCCTGATATTTGGCTCGTTCTCGCGGCGCAAGCATGTCGCCCATGATGGCGAGGGGCAACGACATGAGACCGCCTGCTCCGATGCCTTGCAGCCCACGGAACAACGCGAGCATGTACATCGACGTTGAGAATGATGACAAGAACGAGGCGACGACGAAGACGGTGATCGCAAACAGGTACAGGGGGCGGCGGCCGAAGATATCCGAGAGCTTCCCGTAGATAGGCGTCATGATGGTTGCGGTGATCAGGTATGCGGTCGTCACCCAGGCTTGCTGGTCGAGACCGTGCAGGTCGTCGCCGATGGTGCGAATCGCCGTGCCGACAATGGTCTGATCGAGAGACGAGAGGAACATTCCCGCCATCAGCCCGTAGAGCACGAGGCGAATTTGTCGCTCGGACATGATCGGGCTTGTGGATGCTGGCGCGGCCGATGCGCCTGATGTGGCCGTAAGCGTGTTTGACACGCGATCTCCTTGAAAACTCGTCTAGTTGCTCTGAGTCTTCGTGACGCGGTGCCAGCGATGGGCCGGGCATCGACACCATCGAAAATGCAACCTGTGTATATTTGCACAGACTGCAAAAATGCACAAGGGGAAAAAGTGGTCGCTACGGCGCATGATCTCGCCGAGATTGTTGTGAAGGTTACTGCTGCGGTGCCGGCCCCGTGCTGCCGCGAACGATGAGTTCGCTTGGCAGGTGAAGATGTTCCGTGCTCCGTGTTCCGGCGATGATTTCGATCAACAGCCGAACGGCGTCTGCGCCCATCTGCTGGAGGGGCTGGGCGATGGTGGTGAGTGGGGGAGTGCAACTGGCCGATTCGGGGATGTTGTCGAAGCCGACCACCGAGAGGTCTTCTGGTACTCGCAAGCCGAGTTCGTGGGCGATCTCGACTATTCGAATGGCCGAGAGGTCGTTCGCGGCGAAGATGGCTGTAGGCCGCTCGGGCAGTGTGAGCAACTCTCGGGCTGCCTCTGTTGTCTCTTCAGCGCGATACCCGCCGTACCTGACCAGATTCTCGTCGAGGGGAACATGCGCATCGGCCAGCGCCTCGCGAAATCCTTGTTCGCGCAGCCGCGCGGATTCGAGGTCTTTCCGTCCCCGCACGTGAGCGATGCGGCGGTGGCCAAGCTCGAGAAGATGCATGGTCGCCGCTCGTGCGCCGCCGACGTTGTCCGAATCGATGGTGCTCGGGCCGGTGGGGCCTGCGTGCGGGTCGACAGCGACCATCGGAATGGTGGCATCGGTGACGACCTCGGTTGGCGTGACGAGCACTGCGCCATCGATAAGAGTGCCGCCGAGGCGGGATAGGGAGCGGCGTTCCCAACCGACCTGATCGCGGGAGGCGTTGCCGGAATACGCGAGCAACTCGTAGCCGGTGCCGACCGTAGCGCTTGCGATGCCTTTGAGTATCTCAGTCGAAAAGGGCTCGAACTCTGCGACGAGGATGCCGATCACTTTCGTGCTGTGCCTGCGCAGACTGCTCGCAACCAGCGATGACTCATAGCCGAGACTGTCGACCACGGCCATGACCTGCTGCGCGGTGGAGGCTGCAACGCCGTAGCGCTGATTGATGACCTTTGACACCGTAGCTACCGAGACGCCGGCTTTTCGGGCGACATCGGTGATGGTGACTCGCGCCGCAGAGCGCGGATTGGTGGTGAGTTCTTGCGGTGTCGGGTCTGTGGTCACACTGTAACGTTATCTCCCCCATTTGATAAGCCCAAACGGCACAACGACACGCTTCTAGAAAACGTTATCGATAACGTTTGACAAGCGAATGAGACGAGTGCCAGAATGTCTGCAGGCAGGTACTCCTGTCGCACGGTCAACGAAGACTGAGAGTGAGAAATCCACAATGAAGAGGAAATTCCGCACGACGGCGATGCTGGCGCTTGGCGCGAGTGTCGCCCTTATTATTTCTGGCTGTTCCGGTGGCGCATCCACCGCGAGCTCAGACCCAGATGCACCGGTAACGATGAGTTTTTGGCACAACTCGACCACTGGTGATGGCAAGCAACACTGGGAAGACACGGTAGCGGCCTTCGAAAAGCTGCACCCAAATGTCAAGATCGACATCCAGGCCATCCAAAACGAGGACATGGACGGCAAACTCCAGACTGCGCTCAATTCCGGCGACGGACCAACCATCTTTATTGCTCGCGGAGGCGGAAAGCTTTCCGACGTCGTCGATGCAGGCCAAGCGCAAGATTTGACAGACAAGATCGATGCAGACATCAAAACCTCGATAGGCGACGCGGCCTTCAGCCCATTCACTATTGACGGCAAGATCTACGGCATGCCGATGTCTGTACTCCCCGGTGGCATCTATTACAGCAAAGACTTGTTCGCAAAAGCGGGCATTACCAGCACCCCGACCACCATGGACGAGCTCAATGCAGCCGTAGACAAACTGAAGGCTGCAGGAATCACCCCCATTGCTCTTGGCGCTAAAGACGCGTGGCCTGCCGCACATTGGTACTACTTTTTCGCTTTGCGCGAGTGCTCCCAGGATGTGCTCAACACAGCCGTGTCTGACATGGACTTCTCCGACGCCTGCTGGACGAAGGCAGGTGAGGACCTGAGCAGTTTCGCGGGAACGGATCCGTTCAACAACGGGTTCCTCACGACCTCTGCCCAGCAAGGGGCTGGCAGTTCGGCCGGCCTGCTCGCCAACCACAAGGCAGCAATGGAACTCATGGGCGCATGGGAGCCTGGTGTCGTCGCCTCATTGACACCGGATGGCAAGTCCCTCGGCGACCTCGGCTGGTTCGCCTTCCCGTCAGTGTCGGGTGGCGCAGGCGACGCGGCGGCCATGCTTGGTGGAGCCGATGGCTTCACCTGTGCGGCGGATGCGCCGCCCGAGTGCGCGGAGTTTTTGAACTTTGCTGCGAACAAGGAGAACGAGGAGGGCTACGCGAAAGCCTTGCAAACCTTGCCCGCAAACAAGGATGCGCAAAGCGTCGTAACCGATCCGGCACTTACCGATGTACTGGCGGCCTACAACCAGTCGTCCTATATCGTCCTTTGGCTCGACACCCTGTATGGCCAGAATGTCGGTAACGCCCTCAACGCGAGTGTGGTCAACATGCTCGCAGGCAAGGGTACTGCCGCAGATATCGTGGCCGCCGTGAACACCGCTGCGGCAAAGGGATAACGGCACCCCGATGAGCGACTCCCTGAGTGCAACAACGTTGACTGTACGGAGCTCGCCAGCGGCCCGGGACGGCGCCGAAACAGCGCCGTCCCGGGCACCCAAGCCCCGCCTCCACGGCAGGGCGGACTGGCGCAAGCGGCTTGAGATCGTCATTCTTGTCGGTCCCGCAATAGCCATCTTCCTCACCTTCGTCATTTTTCCGGTCGTGATGGCGGCCTACTACGGCTTCTTCAGATGGAAAGGGTATGGGGCTCCTACCGACTTCGTCGGGTTTCAGAATTATGTGACGATCTTCCAAGATGAGGCATTCATCTCGGCGCTGCAGCACAACGCCTTTATCTTGGTCATGTCAATCGTTCTCCAAGGGCCTGCGGCTATCGGCTTCGCCCTACTGCTCAATCAGAAGATCAAAGGGCGCTCGCTCATCCGCGTGCTTATCTTTGTGCCATATGTGATCTCAGAAGTGATCGTTGGCACCGGTTGGACGCTGATGCTTCAAACGAACGGTGCCGTCAACGACCTCTTGAGCAAGATAGGCCTCGGCGGGCTTGCCTTCGATTGGCTCTCCGACCCGAATTTGGCCATTTGGACTCTGATGATCATCATCTCGTGGAAATACATCGGATTCGCGGTGATTCTCATGCTCGCGGGGATGCAGAGCATTCCGGAGGAGCTCTACGAGGCCGCCGCGATTGATGGCGCCTCGTATTGGCAGATTCAGCGCAGAATCACCCTGCCGCTACTTGGCCCGACAATCCGAGTGTGGGCATTCCTATCGATAATCGGGTCACTCCAACTATTCGATCTCGTCTACATCATCTGGGGCCAGTATGTTTCGTCGATCGCGGGAACGTCGACGATGGCAACCTACATGGTCACCCAAGGGCGAGGGTCGGGAAACTATGGTTTCGGCAACGCCGTGGCCGTCGTGTTGTTCCTCATTTCTCTTGTCATCGCACTGCTGTACCAACGGTTCGTGTTGCGGCGGGACACTGAGGGTGCGTTGACAGACGGTCCAGAGAGGAAGCAGAAGTGATGACGCATTCCATCGCAACGGTTCGGGGTTTACCACCGCGCCGCAGGAAGAATAAGGCCGACCAGACGCATTGGGGGAGTCCTGCCACATACGTCGTCGCCACGGTACTGATCGCCCTTTGCATCGCACCGGTGATGTACATCATCATCGGGGGATTCCGTACGAATTCGCAGATCACGCAGAATCCTTCGGGGTTTCCCAGTCCCTGGGTTGTCACCAACTACATCGAGGTCCTGTCTAGCCCGACATTCTGGCAACAGGTCGGCAACTCCACAATCTCGGCCGGTGCGACCACGATCGGCGTTGTCGTGCTCGGGCTGATGGCGAGCTATGTCCTTGCTCGGTACCAGTTCTCATGGCGCGCGGGAATGTATTCTCTCTTTGCAGCGGGGCTCATGTTCCCTCTGACAGTAGCGATTACGCCCCTGTACATCCTGATTAAAAATATTGGGCTGACCAACACTCTCGCGGGCATCATCCTGCCCCAAATTGCATTCAGCCTGCCCACGACGATCATTATTCTCGTTCCATTCCTGCGCGCGATTCCGAAGGAGTTGGAGGAGGCTGCGTCTATCGATGGTGCCGGGCGGTTGGGATTCTTCTTCAGGATGGTGCTTCCCCTGTCGTTGCCGGGGGTGGTCACCGTCGGCATCCTGGCATTTATTGGGGCATGGAACGGCTATATGCTGCCCCTGTTTATTCTCAACGATTCGGCGCAATACACATTGCCACTCGGCGTGCAGGCGTTCGCATCCCAGTATTCGGTCGACACTGCACGTGTGCTTGCGTTCACCTCGTTATCGATGATTCCCGCATTACTGTTCTTCAGCGTGTTCGAGCGGCGAATCGTGGGTGGCCTTACCGGCGCCGTCAAGGGTTGAGGGGGTTCTCCGGTTGTGGCGACTCCATGACCGGAGAACATCGAATCCACCGGGGTCGGTGGCTCGACGTTGCTTTTATGTCTAAAAGGAGTAGGAATCTGTGTCAAAAAGAGATGTAGGGATTTCAGCCATGCCCGAAGTTTCGCCTCGAGTGAGCGCCCTCGTTGCGCAAATGACTCTCGAAGAGAAGTTGGCCCAACTCGTGGGTTACTGGCTCGATCAGGGAGGCAATGTCGTTGCGCCCATGCAGGGAGAGATGTCCGCAGGCTCGACATCGTCGGCGACATCGGCGACATTGGCGGAGATCACGCGTCATGGTCTCGGTCACTTCACCCGGGTCTACGGAACTCGCCCGGTCGATCCGGTCGAGCGGGCGGCCTGGTTGTGGGAAGAGCAACGGCGCATCAAGCGTGAGACTCGGCTCGGAATTCCGGCGCTCGTACACGAAGAATGCCTGACCGGTCTTGCCGCATGGCAGGCGGCGACATTCCCAACACCACTGGCCTGGGGCGCGTCTTTCGATCCGGAGCTGGTCCGCGAGGTAGGAGCCGCGATTGGAACCTCGATGCATGCACTCGGTGTGCATCAAGGCCTCGCTCCCGTTCTCGACGTTGTCAAAGACCCGCGCTGGGGCAGGGTCGACGAGTGCATCGGTGAAGACCCGTACCTAGTCGGCACGATTGGCACTGCATATGTGCAAGGCCTGCAGTCCAAGGGGGTGCACGCGACTCTCAAACACTTCCTCGGTTACTCGGGCTCGACAGCGGGTCGCAACCACGCCCCCGTTCACGCGGGTCCGCGAGAGGTCGCCGACCTTTTCTTGCCTCCATTCGAGATGGCGATCCTCGATGGTGGCGTGCGAACGGTGATGAACTCGTACAGCGACCTGGACGGGATACCGATGGCGGCGAACGAGCATCTTTTGACCACACTGCTGCGTGAGAAGCTCGGGTTTACGGGCGTTGTGGTTGCCGATTACTTTGCAATTGCGTTTCTGCAGGTGATGCATGGGATCGCTGCGACGCGAGGCGAGGCGGCCGTCGCCGCGCTGACGGCAGGCGTCGACGTGGAATTGCCGAGTGGCGACGCCTATCTTGAGCCATTGGCAGAGAAGGTACGGAGCGGCGCGGTCGATGAAGCATTCGTCGACCGCGCGGTGCTGCGGGTGCTGTCGCAAAAAGAGGAGCTCGGCCTGCTGAATCCGGATGCGTACGAAGACGAACCCCCAGCCACGATCGATTTGGACTCACCACAGCATCAGGCTCTTGCACGTAGGCTCGCAGAGGAATCGATCGTGCTGCTGTCGAACGATGGGGTGCTGCCCCTCGGTTCTCGAGCGTTGAGCCGGGTTGCCGTGATCGGCCCGAACGCCGACCGGGCTGAAGCCTTGCAGGGGTGCTATTCGTTCGCCAATCACGTGCTCGTGCACTATCCGGACGTTCCGGTCTCGATCTCGATCCCCACAGTCGCCGAGGCGTTGCAACGCGCATTTCCTGCAGCCGGCATGCCGCAGCCTGAGTTCGTGAGTGCGGTCGGATGCACCGTTGAGGGCGAAGACTCGAGCGGGTTTGCGGAGGCGGTGGATGTAGCCATGATCTCCGACGTCGCGGTGGTGGTAGTCGGCGATCAGGCCGGCCTGTTCGGGCGTGGCACGGTCGGCGAGGGCAACGACTCCGAGTCCCTGTCGTTGCCAGGCGTGCAGCGCGAACTTGTCGATGCGATCGTCGCAACGGGCACGCCGGTCGTGTTGGTATTGCTGACGGGGCGTCCCTACGTTGTCGACTGGGCTCTCGATGGCGACGAGCCGCACCCGGCCGCGGTGTTGCAGGCGTTCTTCCCCGGAGAAGGTGGTGGGCTTGCCATCGCGGACATCCTGACTGGTGCCGTAAATCCGTCGGGGCGCCTGCCGATCTCGTTGCCACGATCGGCTGGTGCCCAACCATATTCCTATCTGCATCCGATTCTGGGCGGGCCGTCCGAGGTCACAGCCGTAGACTCCACACCCGTGCGGCCATTCGGATTCGGGCTGTCGTACACGACTTTCGAATATGACGACCTGGTGACGGAGACCTCAGTCGATGCAGGGGAGACGTTTCAGGTCTCGGTGACGGTGAGGAACACGGGAACTGTCGAGGGCACGGACGTCGTGCAGTTGTACGGGCACGATGTCACGGGCTCCATCGTGCGTCCGGTCGCACAGCTGCTCGGTTATGCGCGGGTGGATGTCGCCCCTGCCCAATCGCGTCGCGTCACCTTCACGGTGCCGACAACGCGATTCGCCTTCTCCGACCTTCAGCTGGTCAAGATCGTTGAGCCGGGAGAGGTCGAGGTGTGGGTCGCATCGCATTGTGCCAGCGTCTCAACGCCCGTCCTGACCGATGCATCCGCGGGCGCAGCGATCTCGAACGCGCGCCCGACAGCAGCGAGAGAATCGGCAGGCAATGCCACCCCGAGAGCTGTGGTGGATATTACCGGCCGAACGCACCGAGTTGTGAAAGGCGATCGACGAATGGTGACGGTGAAGGTAGAAGACAGGTGAGCCTCGTAGCCAACCCGATAATCCCCGGCTGCCATCCCGACCCGTCGATCTGTCGGGTGGGCGACTACTACTATCTGGTCACATCCACGTTCGAGTATTTTCCGGGACTGCCGATTTATCGAAGCACGGATTTGGCCCACTGGGAGCAGGTCGGTTCGGTCGTTTCCCGGGCAGGCCAGCTCGACTTTGACGGCATCGCATCTTCGGGTGGTCTCTACGCGCCGACCCTGCGGCACCATGACGGTATGTTCTGGCTGGTCTGCACTCTCGTCGATCGGCAAGACAGCGCGCGCGGCGGCAGTTTTCTTATGACCTCGCCTGACCCTGCCGGCCCGTGGTCCGACCCCACTTGGCTTGGCGTCGACGGGATTGACCCTTCGCTGTTCTTCGACGACGATGGCCGCGTGTGGATGCATGGCACGCGGCTAGCACAGAATCCTCGGTGGCACGACCAAACGGAGGTGTGGGTGCGCGAATACGATCCCGATGCTCACGAACTGGTTGGCCAGGAGCACGTGATCTGGAGCGGCGCTCTGAATGGGGCTGTATGGGCAGAGGGCCCCCATATCTACAAGATCGACGGCACCTACTTTCTGGTTGCGGCGGAGGGCCGCACGGAGTTCGCCCACGCCGTGTCTGTGGCACGGTCCGCCAGCGTCGTCGGCCCATACGTGGGCAACCCCGCTAACCCGGTGTTGACCCACCGCAACCTTGGGCGTGCAGCCGCAGTGGTGGGAGTGGGGCATGCGGATCTGGTGCAGGCGGTCGACGGCAGTTGGTGGGCGGTGCTGCTCGCCATGCGCGCGGATGGGGGACGGCACTACATGCTCGGGAGGGAGACGTTTCTGGCGCCTGTGACATGGGAGGACGGATGGCCCGTGTTCTGCGCGGGGATCGGTCGTGTCCCAGAAGCCGTGAACGTGCCGTTCGGTGCCGAGCCTCGCAGACCAGCGATACAGAACACCGATCCCGCGCTCATCCGCTCCACCGATTTGCGGTGGACTTCTCTGCGCCGCCCCGCAGCCGAGTTCGCGACTCGCGTCGGCGACGGCTGGCGGATCCATCCCACATCCACGTCGATGACGGAACCAGGCACACCCGCATTCCTCGGTGTTCGTCAGCAACATATGAAAGTGGACGTTGCCGCCACGTTCACAGTGTCGCTGGTCGATGGGGACGAAGCAGGGATCATCGTGCGGCAGTCTGAGCAAGACCAGTTGCGTTTGGCATTGAGTGCGGCTGGCGCGACACGGTTGGCTGTTGAAGGTATTCACCGGCGGGCTGGTGCCGAGTCGGTGCTCGGTACTCGGGAAATCAGCATTCAGGCGGGGCAGCCTGTGGTGCTCGGGTTGCACATCCGTGAGCGTGACTATGTGCTGACCGTGCGAACAGGCGGCGATCCGGAGGTGATGGTGGCTAGTGCCGACGGCGGCATGCTCGACAGCGCCACCGTAGGGGGCTTTCTCGGCCTATGGCTCGGCGTCTATGCGACGAGTATGCACCCGGGGTCGGCAGCGGACGTCGGCATAGAACGATTCGAATACTCGCCCGCATGAGCTTGTCCCTGCTTGAGACACCGCCGGTATTTCGGGCGCTGTGACCGCGGCAGCCCTGACGAGTATCTGCGGAGTATCTCCTATTGCGCTGAGTAATGTAATTGCGATGAATAGTGTGACGATGGGATTCCCGAATGCCGCAATCTGACCTGACCCTTGCCGAACTCGTTGACTACAGGCCTTCTGTCGAGGAGCCTGAAGATTTCGATGACTTCTGGCGAAGATCTCTTGCCGACGCGCACCAAATTTCCCAACAAGCGACATACACTTCCTGGGATGGGCCCATCCGGGAAGTCCTGGTCGAAGACATGACGTTTCGTGGATATGCGGGCGATCCGGTGCGAGCATGGGTTGTGCGCCCCCGCGGTGCCGCCGTCTTGCCCGCCGTGGTCGAGTTCGTCGGATACAACGGCGGTCGAGGTCTTCCCGAAGAGCACCTCAGATGGGCAGCAAGTGGTTATGTCCATGTCGTCATGGATACCCGGGGGCAGGGAAGCGGGTGGGGCGGCGGCGGAGCGACGCCAGATCCACATGGGACCGGACCGGCGTTGGATGGGGTCATGACGCGCGGCATCGAAAGCCCTACGACCTACTATTACCGCCGAGTCTTCATTGACGCCGCTCGCCTGATTGAGGCGGTCCGCGAACTGCCTTTCGTCGATGCCGAGCGTGTCGTCGCCTCGGGTACGAGCCAAGGCGGCGGAATCGCGCTTGCTGTGGCTGGCATGCTCGGTGATCGAGTGGCGGCGGTGCTGCCGAATGTGCCGTTCCTGTGCCACTTCCGTCGGTCGGTCTCGCTTGCGACATCCCGGCCGTTCAGCGAGGTGGCCGACTACCTCGCGGTTCACCGAAGCGCTGTGGACTCGGTGTTTCATACGCTCTCGTATTTTGACGGAGCGAATTTTGCTGCGCGCGCGACGGCGCCTGCGCTCTTCTCCGTTGGGCTGATGGACGAGGTTGTGATGCCTTCGAGCGTTTTCGCCGCGTTCAATCGTTACGCGGCGGCGGATCGGGAGATAGCCGTTTACGAGTTCAATGGGCATGAGGGCGGGGAACTCCAGCATTGGGAACGTCAGGTCGCTTGGCTGAAGCAGCGGCTATAGGCGGCGTCGGGGGCAGCGCGATCGGTGGCGGACGCGGCGCCTGATGCGGGCGTCCAATCCGTAACGTCGTGCATCAGAACACGGCTTCGGTAAGCCTTCCCTCGCTATTGGGATGCATCGGAATTGCCTACGGTTGGGGGATTGCCGCACGAACGTAGGCGAGGGAGGGTGTGCCGTGATGAGTACTCAGATCGATCACGATGGAGAAGCGCATTCGGGCTCGATCGAGTCGCGACTGAACTGGCTGCGTGCCGGAGTGCTCGGTGCGAACGACGGGATAGTGTCGGTTGCGGGAACGGTCCTCGGGGTTGCCGGAGCAACAACGAGCGCGGCCACTATCGCTACCGCAGGTGTTGCGGCCCTGGTAGCCGGCGCTTTCTCGATGGCCGGGGGCGAATACGTCTCGGTCAGTACCCAGCGCGACACGCAGAAGGCACTGCTCGAGAAAGAGCGTTGGGAACTCACCGAGATGCCTCAGGAAGAACTCGCTGAACTCGAAGCCATCTACATCCATAAGGGGGTAAGCCCTGAGGTCGCTGCACTTGTCGCGCGCGACCTCACCGCCAATGACGCACTTCGTGCACATGCGGACGTGGAATTGGGCATAGATCCAGATGAACTGGCCAGTCCGTGGCATGCGGCGCTGTCATCGTTTCTGGCGTTCGTCGTCGGAGCGGGAATTCCGCTCACCGGGAGCCTGCTCCCCGTCAGTCCGTCGGTGCGCCTAGTCGGCATCGTCCTCGCCGTGGCCTTGGCGCTGATTTTGACCGGGTTTGTGAGCGCTCGCCTCGGGACAGCACCCGCACGAGGTGCCATGCTGCGGAACTTTGTGATGGGGATGATCACCATGGGTTTCGCCTACCTGATCGGTCACCTGTTCGGCACCATCGTCGGTTGAGCCGGGGGTGTTAGCCCCAAAATTGCACGGGTGACACGTACTGGGGGTGTTCATGGGGGTGCCATGAGTCGCGAATTGTCGACTGTCAACAAAAACGGCGACAAATGGAAGTAATTTTCGTGCGTTACGTTGATATCGAAGTACGCTCATTATTGAGCGCACTCTAACAACGACGTGGTATGCGCAGGAAGTGGGGACGTGATGTCTGACACTCAATCCCGACCCCTCGGTCGACGCGAACGGGCCAAACACGACAAGATGTCGCGAATCTTTGAGGCTGCCACAGAGCTTTTCCTCACCAACGGCTACACGGCCACGACCACGCAGCAGATCGCAGACCGCGCCGACATCGCAGAGGGCACCCTCTTCCGATATGCCGCCACCAAGGCCGAGTTGCTGCTCATGGTCGTCAACGCTCAGTTCACGACCGCCGTTGATGCCGGCGTTGCCTCGATATCCGACCTCGCCTCGCTGCCAAAGGGAACGCCCTACGAGAGCGTGGTCGCGGAGCTCAGCGCCCGTATCGCCAGTTTGGTCGATCCCATTGTTCGGCATTCCATCGCTAACGGCGACAACACTCTTGCCTATCAGCAACAGGTGTTGTTCGGGGCTTCCGGAGACCAACATCGCGTCGAAGGCTTAGCTGCTGCGAATGCTTTCGTTGACGTGATTGCGCTTGTGCTGGACTCTTGTGAACAATCCGACCAGTCGGGCGGCATCGAGGCAAGCGCTGCAGCAGCCGCAGATACGGCGAACGCGGTCACGGCATCACACGCACCGCACTTACCAGGCGCACACCGCGCCGCCCACATGATCTTCGCGGCAATGACCCTTGAACTGGCTGTCGCGATTCGAGAGTCCCGAGGTGCCGACGACGTGATCGTCGAGATCCGGGACACCATCAACATCGCAGTACGCGGTTACCTGGCAACGCGCGCTGCGGCGAGCGGAGGCGCCGAAGGCGGCGCATCCACCACCCACAACCAGGATCAACACAAAGGAAGAAACAAATGACCACCATTCAGAATGTCACCGTTCTCGGCACCGGAGTCCTCGGTTCGCAAATCGCCTACCAGGCCGCGTTCCACGGTATTGCGGTGACTGCATACGACATCAGTGACGAGATTCTCGAAACTGCCAAGACACGTTTCGCCGGACTCGCTGACACATACATCGCAAGCAAGTATGAGGGTGCGGCCGAAGGCAAGGCCACTGCGGCGCTGGACAACATCACGTATTCCTCGGACTTGGCTACCGCTGTCGCCAACGCCGACCTCGTGATTGAGGCAGTGCCCGAAAACCTCGAACTCAAGCGCAGCACTTACGAGAAGCTCGCCAAGTTCGCACCCGCCAAGACGATCTTCGCAACCAACTCCTCAACTTTGTTGCCCAGCGACATCGTGGACTTTACCGGGCGCCCAGACAAGTTCTTGGCGCTGCACTTCGCCAACCAGATCTGGATCCACAACACGGCCGAGATCATGGGGACCACGCAGACCGATCCCGAGGTCTTCGCATCAGTCGTCGACTACGCGAACCGCACTGGCATGGAGGCAATCGAGATCAAGAAGGAGAAGGCAGGCTACCTGCTGAACTCATTGCTTGTTCCCTTCTTGGATGCTGCCGCCGAGTTGCTCGTTGATGGTATCGCCGAACCAGAGATGATCGACAAGACGTGGCGGATTGGCACCGGGTCGCCAGTTGGCCCGTTCCAGATCTATGACGTCGTCGGGTTGAACACGGCGTACAACATCTCCATCAACCAGGGTGAGAAGGGGGCAGCATTCGCGGCCCTGATCAAGCGCGATTACATCGACAAGGGCAAGCTCGGCGTGATCAGCGGCGAAGGGTTCTACACCTACCCGGCAAAGTAACCGCTGCCTGGCTCACTCGCGGCTGCGCATGTGCTCAGCGTGAGGCACCGGAAAGTGCACCAGCCAACATCCATCGGCGCACCGCGTGATATGCGGCGCGCCGGGGATGGGCGGCTGAAAGAAACACGTCGTGGATGGCGTCGTCGATACGTGCGATGGTGACGTTCGGCCCGATTCGGGTGGCGGCTCGTGCGATGTCGTCGACAAGGAGAACGCTGTCGGTGGATGTCATGGCCGGGTCCCACCCGATAGGTGACGTTGACCGCTGCGAAAGCAGCACCAACACTGGGCAGCCGATGTCGAGGGCGCCGCTGTTGACACGTCGGTGGCCAGCCAGAATTGCGGCGAGCCAGGCGGGGCGGGTCACAAAACCGCGAGCTGGCCGCCACCTCGCCGGATCGCCGGCTGTAGGCAAGACGCCGAGTTCGGCCTGTGCTCGGGTATATAGGCCAAGGTCGACGTGTGGCTGTGCACCGCGCGGATCGATATTCGCCGTCACTTTGACCAACGGAGCAAGGGCGGCGCGGCCAATAGCGCCCGCCTGAAACTCGAGCCACGGGCTGTTGAGAATGAGTGCCGAGGCGACTCCCGGATGGCGTGCAGCCCACAGTGCGAGAATCAGGCCGCCGGTTGAGTGGCCAACAAGCACGAGGCGTCTGCTGCTGTCGACTTGCTTCGCTGTGGCGTTGGTAGCCCCGGCGTTGGCGATGGAACTGGAACGCGGGCCAACAGGATTCGTGGCCATCACATCCCTTGCCGCCTGAATTTCGGCGTCATAGGTGGCCAGGTCGGTAATGTAGCCCGGTGTTTGGCCGTCGCGCAGACTCCGGCCATATTTGCGCAGGTCGAGCGCGTAAAATCGCGCACCGAGTCCCGTCCAGAATTCGGCAAGCTCCGTCTGGAAAAAGTAGTCGGACCAGCCGTGCACGTAGAGCACGTCGATGTCGCGCAGCGGCAGCGGCGAAATGAGTTGCTGGATGCGTCCGCCGAGATTCGGTTTCGGCGCGGCATGCCCGACCAAGGTGGCGTGCACGGGGCCTTCATCGTCGGCACCGAGGTCGAGAGTGCGCTGTTCGAAACCGGCGCCAAGGATGTCGGGCCGCCAGGTTGTCTCCATGCCGCTAGGTTATCTGGTTCAGGTCGGTCGTGACGGGAGACAGCAGCTACGCTGCCCTGCGTGAGTGCTTGCCGGTGTAGTTCACTGTAGGCGAACGCGCCATGGGGTATCTAATGTGCGAGGCATGTGTGAGAATCCACTGATGCCTAAGACGACGAGACACACTCAAACTTCTCCAGAATCCACCGCACCGACGACGGAAATGCGGCCAACGGAATCCACCGCACCGCCCGAGCCCGCTCCGACCGGCATAAGTCGGCAAGAGACGATCGCGATCTGGACCATTCTGGCCAGCGCGTTTGTGGTGATTCTCAACGAAACAATCATCGGTGTTGCGTTGCCGCGCATCATGGTCGACCTCGACATTGACGCGGCGACGGGGCAATGGCTGAGCACAGCGTTCATGTTGACGCTGGCGATTGTGATCCCCACCGCAGGCTGGTTGTTGCAACGCTTCACGACTCGCGCCATATTCCTTGGCGCGATCACGATGTTTTCGATCGGCACTTTGCTTGCGGCGGTGGCGCCCGGATTCGGGATATTGCTTCTTGCGCGCGTGATTCAGGCTTCGGGCACCGGCGTGATGATGCCGCTACTCATGACAACGGTGATGATGCTCGTTCCGGTGCATCAACGCGGCCGCATGATGGGCAACATCTCGATCGTGATGTCTATGGCCCCGGCCCTCGGCCCGGTTGTCGCTGGTCTCGTGCTCAGTGTGCTTCCCTGGCGGTGGCTGTTCTGGCTCGTGTTGCCGATCGGTATCGTTTCGCTAATTGTTGGTGCAGTACTGATTCGCAATGTGGGGGAGACCACTAAGGCGCCGCTCGACGGGCTTTCGGTTGTGCTCTCTGCCCTGGGTTTCGGCGGCCTGGTCTATGGCCTCTCAAGCTTGGGCGAGGCAGCTCAGGGCGCGGCTTTTGTTGCACCATGGATTCCTCTGGTTGCTGGCGCCGTTGCACTCGGTGCGTTTGGGTGGCGGCAACGTGCCCTTGAACGGGGCGATCGAGCGCTGATGGACCTGCGCACGTTCCGCTCCCACGGGTTCACGATTGGCCTGGTTGTCATGGCTGCAATGATGGCGACGCTGTTCGGAGTTATCATCTTGCTGCCTATTTATGCTCAAGATGCGTTGCATCTGACGCCGCTGACCACGGGTTTGTTGGTGTTGCCAGGAGGTTTGTTGATGGGTCTGGCCGGCCCGGTCGTCGGTCGGCTTTATGACAAGTATGGGCCGAAGCCGCTGGTGCTGCCCGGGGTGGTGCTCGTGTTTGTCGCGTCGACGGGAATGGCCTTGTTGTTCGGTGCCGACACGCCGTGGTGGTTGGTGATGACAGGCCACATCGTGTTGTCTTCGGGCCTTGCCTTGACCTTTACGCCACTGTTTTCGGCTTCTCTGGGATCGGTTGAACCGCATCTCTATTCGCACGGCAGCGCCATTGTCGGCACCGTGCAGCAGTTGGCTGGTGCGTTAGGCACAGCGTTGGCAATCGTGATGTACACGGTGGTTGGCAATGCGGTGACGTCGTCTGGCGGCACACTCGAGTCCGCCCTTGCCTCTGGCGCGCGGGCCGCATTCGCGGTTTCCGCAGCGATGGCTGTTGTCGCGTTCGTGCTGGCGTTCTTCTTGCAGCGCCCGGCTGAGGAGGTCGAAGGCGCGACGCCGGGCCACCACTAGCTCAACCGTTGCTCGGCCTGCGTGCCCGCCGTGTCCCAAACCCAGGAAGTGCTCGGGATACGGCGACTTTCCTCCCTACAACGCGGGCATTGCCTGGGTTTGGGACGCCGCCGCCGCGCCTGTGCAGCACTGTTGGCTTTGCCTGCGAAGTTTTAGCCGACGGCGCCCTCGTCCGCACGCCAACCGGCGCAGACATCAACCCAGCGGACGGGTTTTGCGAGTATTTCGAGCTGGTCGAGCGTGACGCGGGCGGTCGAGTTCGAGCCGCCGGCAGCTGGAAACACGGTGTCGAACCGTCGCAACGACTC
Source organism: Actinomycetales bacterium (assembly GCA_015654475.1). GTDB lineage: Bacteria > Actinomycetota > Actinomycetes > Actinomycetales > Microbacteriaceae > UBA3913. The sequence continues at coordinate 44,273 of JAATGV010000020.1, read as the reverse complement.
ATCGAGGTAGACGGCCGCACTATCTGGGTTGGCGAATGGGCACACGCCGCCGATAGGGTGACCCGTGAAGACCTCGACGTCTTCGGCGGCAAGCATTTTCGCTTTGAGACCGAACTCGCGTTTGAAAGATCCGTTGTGGATGCGGGCGTCGCCAGCGACGACAAGAAGGATGCTTGTGCCCGGTTCCGGGCCGTAGAGGCCGACGGTCTTGGCGATGCGCTCTGGTTGGACGCCAAGCGCCTCAGCTGCGAGCGCAACGGTGGCACTTGACGAGGGCAGTTCGATCACCGTCGCGGTGGTGCCGATTGACGCGAAATATGACTTCACAGTTTCCACGGGCATGGGGAAAACATTAGTCGTTTTCTTGGTGCGGACTGGTAGATGTGGTTAGGCGGTCGGGCTGGGGAGTCGCCGCGATGAGCGAGCCGAGCACGGTGAGCACGATCTTTTTGGTGCGTTCGATGTAGCGTGTCCTGTCTTCGCTCGTAGCGCCAAGGCGGTCGCCTTCGTTCCCGGCATCGGCGAACGCCACGCGGCACAGTCGGTCGGAGATCTCGACCAGCATGAGTTCGTCGAGCTGGTCGCCGAGAAAGTGGTAGCCCAATGCTTCGACGGACCGGCGAATGTGCGTGCCGAGATAGGCGTTGGCGCCGAGTTCGGCGGCTCGTGCCGTCGCGGTGGTGGTGTGCGAGATATAGAGTTCGCGCACGATGGGGCTGGTGAAGCTGGCGACGCCGGTCTCGACGATGCGTAGTGCGATGTCTTGCCATGTTTGTGGCGGCACGGCGAACATGTCGTCGATGATCTGATGGAAGTTGTGGATCCACAGCAGCCGTAGAGCCTCGAGCACGGCCTCCGTGTTTTCGAAGTACGTGTAGAAGGTGCCGATGGGGACGCCGGCTTTGTCGCAGACACTTGGCGCACTTTGCTGCACGTCGTCGAACCTGGCGTCGAGCAACATCTCCTGGGCGGCGTAAAGAATGTGGTCGACGTTCGCCCAGCTGCGGTGTTGCTCGGGCACACGACGCAGCGCAGGGCTGATGCTGCGGCAGATCTCGTCGTCAAGATGTTGCGGGCTCAGGTAGTCCATTTCACTATGTTAGGTCGGCGGCTCGCGGCAGTAAGTCTTAGGTCGTGCGCAGAGGCTTAGCGCGGCCCGGCTAGGAAGGCGGCATTGATAGGTGTCAGGACTGCCTCTAGCGCGGCGAAGAGCACGTCGAACTCATCCGGACCAGCGACAAGCGGCGGTGCTATGCAGAGAACGGGGTCGCCGTTATCCATGGATAGTCGCATGAAGACCCCGGCGTCGAGGAGCGGGTACGCGAGTGCTTCCGTGCCGAGGAACCGCTCCGTGTCTGCGTCGGTGAACGGGGTGCCGTCTTCGAACGCTTGCGCGAGTTCGACGCCGTAGTAGTAGCCCGTCCCGCTGATGTTCTTGACGATGTCGAACGCGTCGAAGAGGCGGTCAAGGCGGGCTCGGAGGTCCACCTCGTTGGCGCGCACATGCTGCGGCAGACCGAGGCGTTTGATGATCTCGATGTTTTTGAGTGCGATCGCGCACGACAGCGGGTGCCCGGCGAAGGTGACGCCGTGGTTGATCTGCACGCCCGCGTCGTTGAACGTGTCGAACACGCGGTCTGAGAGGATCACGGCGCCAAGTGGCGCATGCGCTGAGGTGATGCCTTTGGCTGTGGTGATCATGTCGGGTTGCATGTCGTAACGGGTGGATGCGAACCATTCGCCGCAGCGTCCCCAGCCGGTGATGGTCTCGTCTGCGACAAGCAGTATCCCGTATTTGTCGCAGATGGCTCGTACTCCTTCGGAGTATCCCTTTGGCGGCACGATGACTCCGCCGTGCAATTGCACGGGTTCGATGAGCATCATGGCTATGGTCGACGGGTCTTCGGTGCGGATGCGGTATTCGAGGTCGTCGAGCAGGAAGGCGGTGAACTCTTCTTCCGTCTCGGCGGCGGGGCGACCGTAGCGTTTGGCGTTGCGCACATGCATGACGCGGGGGATGAGGTGTTCGAATGGGGTGCGGAACTGGGGGATTCCCATGAAGCCGAGTGGGCCGAGGCCCGATCCGTGCCAGGCGGTCTCTCTGCCGACGGCCTTCCAGCGGTGTTCGCCGCGAAGTTGGTGGTATTGCACGGCGAGTTTGAGGGCGGCTTCGACGCTTTCGCCGCCGCCGGAGGAGAACAGCACGTGGTTGAGTCCTTCTGGCGCGAGGTCGGCGATCACGCTGGCCAGTTCGATGGCACGGGGATGCGTTGATCCCCAGACGGGGTGATAGCCGATGTCGCGCAATTGTGCTGCGGCAGCTTCGGCGATTTCGTCGCCGTACGAGTAGCCGATTTCGACGCAGAACAGCGCAGAGATCGCGTCGAGGTATCTTTTGCCTTCCGAGTCGTAGATGTAACAGCCCTCACCGCGTGCATATATGTCGAGTGGATGCCTGCTGGTTTCGGTCATGTCTTCCATATGCCGCAGCAGATGGTCGTCGGCTTGCCTGCGCCAGGTCTCTGTAGCTTCTGCCATGGTGGGTAGTCGCCTTTCGAAGATAAAAAGTCGAATTCAGTCGACTCTATAATGATGAGACGTCAGCAATGTTCGAAAAGATTCGTAATTTACGTGTTGGTGACACGATGATTACATGCGAGAAATCGAAAATGTTCGAATCCTCTCGAGGACGCGATGTTCAGCGATGACGGCTGGCCCGCCGGTCGCGTCGATTATCTGTCGTAGTCGACGAGCTGGAACCTGAGGCTCTCGACCAATCGCTCGGTGGCCGGGCCGTGCGCATCCATCCGCCTCTCGGCATGTATCGCTACCGCACGATTCGCGTCCCCCGGCTTCGCCGCCGAAGCTTGCGACGTAGGGATGACATCGAGAGATGGCGCCACCGGTTTGGCGACCGCCGTCTCGGGCACTTCTGCGCTGACCCTCAGTGTGGTGAGCCCGCCGTTGCGGGGCGTGGCTGCGGCGCCGAAGCGGCCTGCGCCGTAGCGCTCGGCGAAGCTGCGCAGTGTAGTGGCGTGGCTGACCACGAGCACGGTATCGCCGTCGGCAAGGGTCGGGTTGGCGAGTATCCTGCCATAGCCGCGATGGATCCTGTGCCAATATTCGTCGTCGTCTTCGGCGTCGTGGAATGGGTCGGCGTCTTTGAGCCAGTTGCGCGCGGTAGCTAGAGAGTGTGCGGCGATGATGTCGGTGAGTGTGTTGCAGTGGTGCGGACCACCGGCCTGAAACCAGGCCGCGGCAGCGTTGGTTCCCTCGAATGACCCGAAGAAGGTTTCCCGTAGGTCTCGGTCGATGATCGGCTGTGACGGTGCACCAGCCGCATTGTGGCTGAGGATGATGGATGCAGTCTGTTCTGCGCGGGTCGTGTCTGACGAGTATGCGGCGGCATACCGCGTGTAGGTGAGTCGTGTGCCGATTTCGATTGCCTGAGCGAGCCCACGCTCGGTGAGTGGAGAATTGGACCAGCCCTGCAGCTTGTTGTAGCGGTTGTAATACGTTTCGCCGTGCCTGACGAGGTGCAGGGTGAGCGTCTTGAGTGGCATTGCTCGGTTTTCCTCTCGGCCAGCGCTACGTGGGGGACTGGTTGCCTTCGCAGTCCAGCGCGGAGTCGGGGCGAATGCAGGGGATGCAACACTAGCTCCCAGCAATTATGCGCGCGACCGAGCGACGAGAAGGAACCGGTTGCCGCAGGCCACAGACCTTCGTTGACGTCTACGCGTTGCCTTGTCGGCTGTCGCCAAGCACACGGGATCGCGGGGCGAGGGTGTCTTGAACTCGACCAGAGCGCGGCCTCTGTCCTTCCGACAGGCCCGCAGTTAGACTTACAGTTCAAACGGTTTTTTCCGGACGCCATCCGGCCTACCGTTTACAACATAAACGAACATGAAAGAAGGTAATTCCGCCATGACATTCGTACTTGTTCTCCTCGCAATCTGGCTGATCCTCTCCATCCTCGGTCTTGTCGTCAAGGGCCTGTTCTGGCTGTTCATCATCGCGGCCATTCTGTTCATCGCCACTGCGATCTGGGGCTGGGTCAAACGCAAGACCAGCTCCGGTACCAGTCACTAGAACATGCCCTAAACACCCAGCGTGACTTCTCTGAATTTCAGAGTCGAGAGTCGGCAGCCCCACCACTCCTAAAAGTGTCGGTGTGATTGATCCGTAAATCGGACCGATCACGCCGACACTTTCATATCAGATCGATTGTGGATAGCCGTCTTGCACGACAACGATCACGGGATCAGCGTGCAAAAAAGCCACCTTTGGCAATTGGGGGACTCATCTGCAGCATGGCCATGCGCATGAGATTTTCGTATCGCTAGAGCGTGACGACGACCTTACCGCGGACGTGTCCGCCACGTTGCAACGCCACCGCGTCGGCGAGCTGAGCAACCGGGAACGTCGCCGCGATGGGCAACACGAAAGAACCATCAGCGAGGCCCTGCGCAATACGCTCCAGTGAACCAGCAGTCGCATTCCGTCCACCCGTCGCGATCACTCCATCTGGCAACTCATGTGCCGCAATGGCTGCGATACGCGCCGGGGAGACACCCAATTCGATCGCGGCCTCAACCGTCTCCGTGCCCTGCAAATCAATTGCCGCATCCACACCCTGAGGGGCCAAGGCGCGCACCCGGTCAACCAAACCATTGCCATACGTGGTTGGCACAGCACCCAACTCACGCAAGAACTCATGATTCGACTCAGACGCGGTTGCGATCACTGTCGCGCCTGCAGCCAAGGCCAACTGCACGGCAAGCACGCCAACGCCGCCCGCCGCTCCGCCGATGAGCACGGTGTCACCCTTGCCCAACGCCGTCGCCGCAACAACGGCGTCAGCAGTGTGACCCGCAACCTCGAGCGCTGCGGCGCGCACGTCGTCTAGGCCGTCTGGCGTGTGAACCGGGTTTTCACCTCCATCGGACACCGGCAGCACTATGTGCTCGGCGACTGCAAAACCACGCAAGCCTCCAAACACTCGGTCGCCGACCGCGAAACCCTCAACACCCTCACCGACCTCATCGACGACGCCCGAAAAGTCGTTACCGAAACCGGCATTCGGCAACGACACCCCAAACATTTCCGCCATCGCCGGACTTATGGCAATCTTCCAATCCACTGGGTTCAACCCTGCTGCCGAGACCCGCACCCGCACTTCTCCAGGGCCCGCGTGCGGCTCAGCACGCTCCACAAACTCGAAGGGGATTGGATCAGCAAATTCTGACTGTTGTACGAAAAGACTCATATATACATCTCACACCCGGGATCGCCGCAATATTCCCACAGACACACGGCAGCACAGAAAAGTGGCCGGGTGTCCGCGCCTAGAAGGTACGGCCACCCGGCCACTGATCGGTAGCACATCGACATCGGCGAATGCTCTGATCGAGACACGCGCCTGGTCTCCTGCTGCGGTTTGCGCCCGCCGCTAGTACTGCGCGACGTAACGTCCGACGACGCCGCCCTTGTGAAGGTGCTCGAGCGCATCGGGGATCTTGTCCGGTGTGATCAGATTCATCGGAGGATTGAGCTTGCCAGAGCGCATGAGCTCATAGAGTTCCGCAAGGTCTTCCTTGGTACCAGATTTCGAACCCCTGATCGTCAACTGCTTCATGATCAGCGGGTAGGTGTTGATCGTCGATTCGAGCCTGCCCATTCCGACCTGCACGAAGGTGCCGAACTCTCCAAGGGTTTCGATGGCTTCCGCGGTTGTGGTGCCGAAGCCGGCATAGTCGACGATGATGTCGAGATTCAGGTCCTTGAACGCGGTGATCGAGTCTGCAACACCTGCGAGGCCGATTTCGTCGGACAGGGCGCGTGCGGACTCGCTGACATCGGCGCCGTAGACTTCTGCGCCCTTCAAGACAGCGACCCGAGCGCCAATGTAGCCAAGCCCGCCGAGGCCGATGACGCCGACCTTCTTGCCTGCGGCTGCGCCGCCAACAGAGATAATGGCGTGGTACGAGGTCAGCCCGGCGTCGGTTGCCATCGCACCATATTCAAACGAGACCTCGTCGGGCAGTCGAACCAGGTTCGCTTCGGTTGCCTTGATCTGGGGGCCGTAACCACCATCCCAGTTGCCGTAGCCGATTGCGTCGCCATCCGGCATAACGGGGGCGAGGCCAACGCGGTCGCCAACGTGCCAGGTATCGCCCATACCCTCGCCAACTTCGATGATGACGCCAGCGTTTTCGTGGCCGAGCGTCATAGGGATCCTAGGGAACAACGGCATCCAACCTGGGTCGGTCAAAGCAGTCACATCGGAGTGGCATACGCCGGCAGCCTTTACATCGATGACAACCTCGCCTGGCCCTGCGTGAGGCTCCGGAACCTCAGCAAGTTCGAGTGGCTTATCGGTTCCGAAAAATCTCCACGATTTCATTAATAACTCCTCTTTCGCGATGTGCGGGTAACCGTCGACATGACAAGTTCACGCGGACGCGAACCTCGCGTGGGAGAGCCTATTACACAATGGAGTAATAGTGAATAGCCCGGTACGGTGGATGCATGGACAGTCGTTTCGTGCACACCGCGGACGCGCTTCGCGACGCTGTGCTCGATCTTGCTGCGCGGCGACCCATTGAGCAGGTGACCGCCGCGGAGGTCGCGATGCGTGCGGGCGTGACTCGCCGCACTTTTTACAATCATTGGTCGAGCCCGGTGGATTTGCTTGTTTCGATCTTGCACGCCGAACTCGTCACCATTGCAGATGACTGCTTCGACGAAATCTGCCGCGGCGTGCCACTCGGCGAGGCCTGGCGGCGGGGGGACGATGCCCTCGCAAACCACCTGGTACAGAGGGCGGCAATCTACGCTGCAGGGATGAGCCCGGAGTGCCACCACATGTCGTCCTCGCTTTCGCACATGATCGTGGACGAATTCGAGCTTGGCGTGTTACGAGTCTTCGAACACAGCGGTGGTGCAAGGGAAGACCCAAGAATCACGGCCCGCTTTATCGGCCACGGCATTGTCGGAGCTATCGAGGCATGGCTTCTCACGCCCGAGTTGGATGCTGCGCGCCTTGCCGCCGGCATCGTCCGTAGTGTGCCCGGCTGGGTTTCGGGGATGCAAGAGTGACACATCATCGTGGAAGTCGTGGAATACTGCCTGCTCCGCACTGTTTACCAATTGCATGAGCACAATTGGAATTATTGGAGCAGGACATATCGGTAGTCAGATCGCGCGGGCGGCCATCGCCGCGGGTTATGACGTGGTGATCGCAAACTCACGTGGTTCGGAGACGCTTGCCGATCTCGTCAACGAGTTGGGCCCGAAGGCAACCGCTGCGACGGCGCAGCAGGCGGCGGAGGCGGCGGAGGCGTTTGCCGTGGTCACAGTGCCGCTGCATGCGTACAAGGAGGTGCCGGTCGCGCCTTTGGCGGGCAAGATCGTGCTCGACACCAACAACTACTATCCTCAACGCGACGGCGTCATCGACGACATCGAGGCCGGCCGCACCACCGTCACCGGCATGCTGCAGGAGCACCTGCCAGAGTCTCGAGTGGTCAAAGCCTTCAACCACATCCAAGCGCCAAAAATCACTGCTGAAGCAGAACCTCGGGGAACCGCTGGTCGGCGCGCCCTCGCCGTGTACTCCGACGACAATGATGCGGCATCCGTCATTGCGGAATTCATCGACACGATCGGATTCGATGCTGTGCTTGCGGGGCCGCTTGACGAGAGCTGGCGGGTCGAACGCGACCGCCCTGCATATGGACCTCGCCTCACCGCAGCCGAGTTGACGGCGGCACTCGCCGAGGCCGTGAGATAAGCCGAACGGCAGTTCGTCCGATAAGCGTCGGGCGGAGCGCGCTCATCGCCTGCTCATCGTTCAGCCTGCGGAGGCGCGACTCGGGGCCGGGGTAACGCGCTTCGATTGCTTGCGGGGCCGTCTTGCGTATACGGCGGTTCGCTCGCTTGACAAGGCGAGCAGGACGAGGATGCCTGATGCGATGGACAGCAGGCTTGCCGATGTCAACGGGTCGAGGCTGCCTGCCTGCACGGCGATCACCTGACCGACAAGCTCGATCGTCGTGAGCGAAAGCACGAGGATGCGTGCCAGGTTGTTGCCCGCAAAGACAAACCAGGCCAACAGAAGCTGGCACACGGCGATGATTCCAAGCACAGCTCCCGAACTCACCACAATTGTGCGAATGAGCGAATTGGAGATAGTGGCCAACGCATTCACGGCCACAACGTCCTCGGGCGTGGCGATGAAGATCAGGGCATTGGCAAGCGCAAGCAGCGCTCCGACCATCAATAAGACTGCACCGACAGCGGTCGTTGCTGGGCGTTTGTTGCGGCTGTCTGTGGCGGTGGATCCCTCCGCCTCTGCCGGACTGCCTGCGGGCACAGTCACTCGTGAAAGGTCGACAATAGGCAGGTCCCCGTCAGTGACGATCGCATCACCACCCCCGTTTCGGGCATGGTATCCGGTCGAGAAGTCGCGTAGTACTTCGACGGTAGCGGCGGGTGAGGCGTCCCCGACCGATTTCACAATGTGGTCGCGCTCTTCATCCACATTCGCATCGATCTTGTGAGTCACTTGCAATGTGAACAGCGAGAGCCCAACGCTGCGGTCATACGTTCCCGCAGCCACCCAATCGACCGTGAACCCGCCGGGCAGCATCCACCCGGGCGGGCACCGCCAGAACCTGACATGATGGCGTTTCCCGGGGGAGCTGTCGACCTCCTGCTGGTATGCGAAATCCTGCATCCTTCCGAACAGGAACAGCGGGCTCACCGGTGCCTCGTCATAGCTACGGCGCAAAAGCGTGGAGGAAACTATCCGAAAGCTGGATCGCAGCGAAACGTCGTCTGCCATGGTCCAGCCCGACTGCCGCATTGCCTGATGCACCTGTTTCTCGCTTCCGCGCAACGCGACATTGATGGGGTCGCCAAGCAACCCGTCACTGGTGCGGGCGCGACCAATGAAATAGTCGGGCACATAGAGTGTGGTCAGAATGCGGTGCAGGCGTGGCAACAACAGGTACGCCAATAGCAACCAGAACACGATGCTTGTCACGATCTGCCACCAGCCGAGCCGCACGCTGATTTCGAAAAGCAGCACGGCGAGCCACGCAGCTGAGGCTGCAGCGACCACAAAAAAGAACCAGTCCAGCGCCTTCTCCAGCCGCTCAGGAGGGTTTGTGTCTGGTAACGCGACCAGCCGGCTCAGAGTGCTTCTCGCCATGCCGCATCATCGCTTTCTGATCGCGCCGTGTCCGCCCCCGATTCGAGACGAGATATACATATCAATCTATCTGTTCCAGCGCACCGGGTGCAGCGCGACGCGGTAGGTGCACGGGAGCGAGTTCTGTGTATGCGTGCCGATATGCCGACTCGCGGGTAGAATTGAGGTTGACGCGCCGAAGCCTTTGCGAGGGGTCTTGTTCGCCGTCACCTTTCCCGGCGATTACCTGCTTGAGAAATCTGGCCTCGTTCTAGCGCGCCGTATGCACGCACGGACCAACAGAATCCATATATCAGAATGGTGAACTTCAGAGATGACTCAACAGGCCGACTCCAATCGGGCAACTGACACGTCAACATCACGTCAAACGCCGATCCCGATCAGGCCGCAGTTGTTCTTTGTGCTCGCCTTCCTCTCCATGGCGAGTCCGCTTGCCACCGACATGTACCTGTCTGGGCTGCCTGCTATGCAGCGCGATCTCGGCACGAGTGCCACCAACATCCAGTTCACGCTCTCGGCGTTCATGGTCGGCATGGCGATCGGGCAGCTGTGTTGGGGCCCGCTGTCTGACACGAAGGGTCGTCGCAGACCTCTCACGATCGCTGTCACATTTTTTGTGCTCACCGGAGTTGCCGCAGCGGTTGCACCGAATGTCTGGGTGCTGATCGCGCTGAGGTTCGTCCAGGGGTTCTGCGGCTCTGCCGGTCTTGTGATCAGCAGAGCTATCGCACGCGACCTTGCGACGGGCATCCAGCTCGCAAAATTGCTCAGCCTGATGGGTGTTGTGATGGGAATCGCTCCCGTTGCCGCTCCGGTCATCGGCGGGGTGCTGATCGATGTGGTCGGATGGCGCGGCATCCTTTGGTGCGTCGCCGCGGTTTCGGCTCTCATGGCGGTGTGCGCGTACTTGCTCGTGCCCGAGACGTTGCCACGAAACGTTCGAACCGCAGGTGGTCTGCGGCCGCAACTCGCCAGCCTTCGCTCGGTGCTCACAGACATTCCTTTTGTCGGATACATGATTTCGGCTGTCTTCGGATTCGCGGCGGTATTCGCATACATTTCGAGCTCCTCGGTCGTGTTGCAAGAGATCTATCAGCTTTCGAGCCTCAACTACGCCCTGTTTTTCGGCATCAATGCGCTCGGCATGGTCGTCGTCGGGTTCATCAACTCCCGTCTGGTTGCCCGGGTCACGCCGCTTCGACTCCTGACAGTCGCTCAGTGCGTGATGCTGACAGGGACGACGACTGTATTCGTGGTCAGCCTCGTCAGTGAGATCGTGCCCCTTGGCGCCCTCATTCCCCTTGTTCTTTTCTCCACTGCGGTCAATCCGATGATCATGGCCAACACGAATACTCTTGCGTTGACTCGTCATGGCACCAACGCAGGCATGGCGTCCGCGCTGTTGGGCAGCGTGCAGTTCATGGTCGCGGCGCTCGTTTCGCCACTTGTCACAATCACGGGCCAGGTCTCCGTGCATGCGATGGCGGTCGTCATGCTGGTATGTGCGGTCATCGGCATTGCTGGCGGAGTGCTGTATCGGACTCGACGATTTGAAAAGCCATTGGCCCTTCACAATCAGGGGTGACTCCCGTCACACGACTCCGACCGTTTACATGGCCGTGTTGAACTGTTACTCGCGCGAAACCTGACTCGGCTTCAAGCGCCGGAAGCCGCGGGATGATTGATGGTACGCGTCACTGTCGCGACGCGCCGATGTCGAAGGAGCGTTAGTCGATGACTGAAGTAGACCTCACCTTTACCTCCGCTGCGGAACAGGCCCGGCTTATCGCAGCAGGTACGGTTTCGGCGCGACAAGTCGTGGAGCATACCCTCGCCCGCATCGCGCAGCTCAATCCGCAGTTGAACGCATTCGTCAGTGTTCAAGGCGATGAGGCTCTCGCGGTCGCCGACGAACTTGACCGTCGACAGGCCGCGGGCGAGCCGCTCGGTCGCCTGCACGGTGTGCCGATCGCCATCAAGGATGAGAACGACGTCGCGGGCCTGCCGACGGCATTCGGTGGCGCGGCCTTCACCACGCCGGCCACCGCCGACTCGGAGATCGTTCGCAAACTGCGCGAAGCGGGTGCCATTATCATCGGCAAGACCCGGATGCCCGAGTTCGGCATCTGGCCATTCACTGAGTCAAGCGCCAACGGGTACACTCGCAATCCTTGGAATCCTCTGCGTTCGACGGCCGGTTCGAGCGGAGGCACAGCCGCAGCCGTCGCCTCTGGCATGGTTGCAGCCGCGATCGGCGGCGACGGGGGAGGATCCATTCGGTTGCCATCCTCGTGGTGCGGCCTGTATGGGCTCAAGTGTCAACGTGGCCGCACGAGTGCCGCGCCCAACACTCACCTGTGGCGATCCCTTGGCGTAATCGGTCCGCTGACACGAACTGTCGAAGATTCCGCCCTGATCTATGACGTGATCTCCGGATCGACACCGACGGATGCTTGGAAGGCCGAGCCGCTCGAGACATCCCTTGTGGAGGCGGTAACTACCGATCCGCGCCCGCTGAGAATCGCGGTGAGCCTGAAGAACCCCACGAGCCGCCTGGAGGTCGACAGGGAGACGGCCGCCGCAATCCGTATGACGGCTGAGGCTCTCCGAGCTCTTGGCCATACCGTCACGGAGGTCGATCCGGTGTATCCGAAGCTGGGCACAGCCTTCATTTCTCAGGTTGTCGGCGGAGTCAGCGATGAGGCGGCCCGCGCCGAACATCCTGAGCTATTGGAAAAGCGCACCCGCGGTCTGGTGAAAATCGGTAAGCCGCTGCTCGGCGGAGCGAAGAAGGCCGAACAGCGCGGTATCGACCTGGGGCGCTCGTTCGATACCAGCTTTTTCGCCGATCACGACGTACTGATGACCCCGACTACGCCGACACCCGCAATGCCTATCGGCCAACTGGACGGTGCGGGCTCTATTGCGGCCATGCGCAAAGCCACTCCGGTTGCTTCGTTCACGGGGATCTGGAACCTGTTCGGCAATCCAGCTGCCGCGATTCCGACGGGGTTCAGCGCTGATGGGCTACCGCTAAGCGCTCAGCTCATTGGGCCGGCCAACTCGGAGCCGCTGCTTGTGCAGTTGTCTGCACAACTGGAGCGTGCACGGCCCTGGGCCGGGTTTCGTCCTGCGATTTCCTAGTCGAGGCCGGCTGGCCTCCAAATGGGTGCTGCGCGCGACAAGGGCGGGACACAAGGAATCCACCGACACGTCGGGCCTGGTGGGCATTGAACCCGACCAGGCCCGACGGCGGTGCTGATTGTTGTGTTGGTTGTGGATGTCAGTCGACGTCAGTCGTCGGTGACCGAGACCTTCACCTCGATGTTGCCGCGAGTAGCGTTCGAATACGGGCAGACCTGATGGGCCGCCTCTGCGAGCGAGAGCGCCTCGTCGTGGGGCATATCGGGAATGTTGACTTCGAGTTCGACGGCCAACTGGAACCCACCCTCACCGTTCGGCCCGATATGGACACGCGAGCCGACACTTGTGTCGTGAATGGCCACTTTCTGTGCGCGCGCTACCGACTGCAGTGCACTGTGGAAACAGGCTGCGTAGCCGGCGGCGAACAACAGTTCGGGGTTGGGGCCGCCGCCTGGGCCGCCGAGGCCGGTTGGGATGGCGAGGTTCAAGTCGAGAATCCCGTCTGTTGTGGCGACGTGGCCGGCACGACCGGCGCCGGTCGCGAGTGCCTCTGCTGTGTATAGGGCTTCCATGATAAATAATCCTTTCGTGGGGGTTCTCACGCGGCCGAGGTGGCGCGTGTGGATGTTGTGAGTGCGTGCATGCCTGCGGTGATAGCGTTAAGACGTGCGATAAGTTCTGCTCCCTCAGCGTCGGAGTTCAAACCGTATGCGGGACTGAGGTGGGCGACTGCCTTTTCGATATCAGTGCGAATTGCGCTGCCGTCAGCCGAAAGCGCGACTTTGACGATTCGTTCGTCCTCGCGATCTCGAGAGCGTATGACAAGGCCCCTGGTCTCAAGCCGCCGGATCAGTGGCGAAAGGGTACCGGAGTCTAGGCCGAGTTCCTCTCCGATGCCTCGCACCGAGCGTGGGTTATCGGCAATCGTGGTGAGCACGAGAAACTGCGTGTACGTCAAATCCCAGGGGGCCAGCACTGATCGGTACGCCTGAGACGTTGCATGCGATGCCGAATACAAGGCAAAACACAACATGCGGTCGACTTTCGAACTCATGAACATAGCATTGCACGCAATTGAATAGTGCACAACTTGAATGGCGAAAAACAACCCCGTGAGCGACAAGGACTCACGGGGTTGCCTAAAAGAGTTCGTGTGCGTCAGTCGCCAACGTCGGCAACAACCTTGCCGAGACGAATGCCGTGCACAACGGTGACGATACCGACGACGAGCAGCGCGATGCCCGCAACGATCGTGAACAACACGACGGTCGCCACCGGAATGAACAGCACGACGACGCCAGCGATGATCGTCAAGATACCGCCCACAACTGACCACCCACGGCTTCCATCGCCACTTGGCACGACCAGAATCGCGAGTCCCTCAAGAATCCAAGAAAGACCGATCATCAAGCCGATGACACTGATCGCGACCGACGGGTTCACGAGCATGTAGACGCCAGCGGCGGCAAGCAGCACGCCGAGCACGCCGACCACCACACGCAGGCCTGTACCGAGAGTCTTGAGCGAAGCGGCCTCCGCCACCCGAATGACGCCGGACACGATGAAGTAGATGCCAAAGATGACGGAAACCAGAAGCAATGTTCCCTGTGGCGCCGCTAAAACGATAATGCCGAGCACAAAGGCGATTGCACCGAGAGCGACGAGTGCGAAGCGGGCGACATCTGAGGCCTGTTTGATGGTCGGTAAATCAGGGGACTGAGTCATGATGCTCCAATTGATGATCGGTGTGCGCATCGCGTGTCGATGCACTTTGAGATTACGCGATCTTGACGGGTTCCGTGAACACGCGCACATTCGAGCCAGTCGGAAACAGATTCGTGGCTGACGGATAGAATCTGTGCGTGCCGAAAAACCACGTCGTTGAGACCGAAAATCTTGTCGCCATCGAGACGCGGGCGGTTCTCGTCGGTACATCTCCCGTGCTGTGGCTGTTGCGCGGCATGCCCCGGGCCCTCTTCGTGGTGACAGGGGTGGCCCTCACAGCGCTGGTTCTGAGCGTTTACGGCTCTCTGGGAGAGAAATCCTTCAATTTGACAGCGTCCGAGTCGGCGGAGTTTGCTCTCATTTTTGCGCGGCTCGTTCTATTCATCTGCTTCCTCGTGGCGATGTGGGCCGCTCTCGAAGCTCAACCGGTGCAATATACACAGTTAGGTCGTGATTGACGCCGTGCACGGATTCGTCATGCCGACTCTGCTCCATCCAGTGCACCTCTTCGGTGCTACGACAATCGACTTCTCGCATCGAATCGCCGTGATGGCTGTGGTCAACCGCACTCCTGACTCGTTTTTCGACAAGGGGAAGACCTTTGCCCTGGATGCGGCCGTCGATGCGTCGATCGCCGCGGTGGATGCGGGTGCCGACGTCGTCGACATCGGCGGCGTGAAGTTCGCTCCGGGCCCGGAGGTGTCCGAGCGGACCGAGGCCGATCGCGTGATCCCAGTAGTCGAAGGGCTGCTGGCGCAGCGTCCCGATGCGATCATCTCGGTCGACTCGTTTCGGCCCTACGTTGCCGCCCGTGCGCTCGAGGCAGGCGCTTTGATCATCAACGATACGACCGGCCTACAGAACCCGGAGCTTGCCGAGGTCGTTGCAGCGAGCTCCGCGCATGTGGTGGTAACTCATAGCATCGCGAAACCGCGTCAACCGGTGCCGCAGCCTCGCTATGACGACGTCGTGGCAGAGGTGGCGCAGTTTCTCAACGAGCGCGTGGCTCTTGCCATCGATAGGGGAGTCTCCGCCGACCGCATCATCGTTGATCCGGGCCACGACCTCAACAAGAACTCGGTCGACTCGCTTAGGCTGACTCGCGAACTCGGGCGTATTGCGGCTCTCGGATACCCTACGCTCGCAGCCGTGAGCAACAAGGACTTCGTGGGGGAGAGCATCGATAGGCCTCGTGACGAACGTCTTGCCGGCAGCATTGCAGCTGCCGTGGTGTCTGTGCTCGCAGGCGCACGCATCGTGCGTATGCACGCGGTGGTCGAGTCGGTGGATGCGATGCGCATGACCGAGGCGATCCTTGGTTTTCGGTCCCCGCAAAATCCCATCCACAATATGTGAGCATCGCGCGCCGCCGGATCGGCGGCGCGCGATGAGCGTCTGTTGAGTGGGTACTTGCCAGGGATCGCGGGGCGGGCGCGCCTCACAGCGCAAATACCACCGCGGTTAGGCTAGCTCCCGATCGCGCTGCTCACGGCTGCGGCCAGCACGGTTGCGTCAGTGGTGATGGCTCCCGTGACTGCCTGCCCGTTGAAAAACACACCGGGAGTTCCTGTCACAGTGAGACCGAACTTGTTGGGCGATCCGATCCCACGCTTGGTCGCGTCGGCGACCCAACCTGAGAAGGTTCCTCCCGTGACGCATGAGGAGAGCTCTGAACTGGTCGAACCAGTGACCGATTGAATAAGCGCATTTATTTCACTATTGCTCGGACCTGCCGTGCCTTCGCTCGGTTGATTCGCGAACATGGCCGTGTTGAAGGCGAAGAACTTGTCCGGCTCATAGTTGGCGACACACGCCGCGGCGTTGGCCGCGCGTGAGGAGTACTCGTTCTGCGACGACTTGTCGAGGAAGGAAAGCGGACGAATTTCGAGTGTGACCTCTCCACTCGTCACCCACTGCTCGATCTGGCTGTTATTCGTGGCCTCGAAGTCGGCACAGTTCGGGCACTGATAATCCAAATACACCACAAGGCGGTTGGGGGTGCTTGCCGCCTGGTCGGATGCGGCTGTGCTTGCGGTGATTGCTCCGGTACGAACGGCTACCAGGTCGGCACCGATCACAATGCCGTCAGAGATCATGTTCTGCGGGCCGGCGGATACGCTGCTTGTTCCGGGGCGAGCGATGTTGACCACAAACACGACGATCACGATGGCAACGGCGATAATGCCGACAACCACGCCTGACTGAATGGCAATGCGCCGACGTTTCTGCTTTTTCAGGTGCTCCTCCCGCTCGATGCGGGCTTTTTCTCGCGCTGCGGCTTGGCGCTGGCTTTTGGTGTTTCGTTCTTCAGGCATTGCGGCAGTGTTCCTTTAAGGTTTCTGTGTCACGGACGAGATGCGTTTCCAGCATAGGTGCACTTTCCTGGATGAAAGCTCAGATATGGGAGAAACCTCGGACCTTTGGCGCGCACGCGGCATCGACCGAGTTCGCGTTCGCTCAGGCCGGTTTCGCCATAGTTTTTGTCGGTAATGAAGAACCGTCGAGCCCAACTTTCGAGCAGGGTATGAGGCGGACACTAGGCTTGCAGTATGCCAACCGTAGCGGACCTCGCGAATGCCATTGAGTCGTTATGGCCGACTCGTTTGGCCGAGCCTTGGGATCATCCCGGCCTTGCTGTCGGCCGACCGAGCGATCCGGTCACACGGGTGGTACTCACTGTAGATGTGACGCGTCAGGTCGTCGACGAGGCCTTGAATGCGGGTGCGACTGCGATAGTCGCCCATCATCCGCTGCTGTTTCGCCCCGTCGATTCGGTTGCCGCGGTCACTTCCCGGGGAGACATCATCCACCGGCTCATCTCACACAACTGCGCATTGATCTCGGCGCATACAAATGCCGATCGCGTGGCCACCGGAACATCAGCGGTGCTCGCCGCTCGAATGGGGTTGTCGGATACGCGCCCCATGGTCCCGGGCGACGCGGAGGGGATCGGCCTCGGCATTATTGGAGCGGCACCTGATGGATCGACACTCGGGTCGGTTGCTCGAAGGCTGTCGGTGGTATTGCCCGCCACGGCAAGAGGAGTTGCCGCCTCTGGAACGTTCGACGCGCCGATAAAGCACGTCGCGGTGTGTGCGGGCGCGGGAGACAGCCTGCTTGGGGAGGTCGCTGCGGCGGGGGTGGACCTATACGTCACCTCAGATCTGCGGCATCACCCTGCGAGTGATTTTCGGGCGGAGGCGACAGCGGCAGCCGCCCCGTTTCTCATCGATATCTCGCATTGGGCGGCAGAGTGGCTGTGGCTCGATCAGGCGGCAGCGGAACTGCGCACCGAACTGCCTGGCGTAGATGTCACAATAAGCGACGTCCGCACAGACGTGTGGGACTTCGTCGTGACACAATGACGGGTGCGCATGTGCACGGCGATGTAGGCAGTGAAAGGTGGAATTGACGATGAAAGCAGATCCGGTGGCGCAGGCGGCCTTGCTTGACGTGCAAGTCGTCGATACGCGCGTGTCCGAAATCGACCGCCTTCTCGTGCACCCACCAGAGACGGCACGCCTGCAGGAATTGGCTGAAGAGTTTGCGTCCCTGTCAGACGTGTTGCGTGTGGCGGTCGGCGTTCTCGAAGACGTCCAGGCAGAAGTCGCCCGTGTTGAGGCCGACATCCAGGTTGCCCAAACTCGTCGCGACCGTGATCGGCTTCGTCTTGATCAGTCATCGAACTCGAAAGAGATTCAGGGATTGACCAGCGAGCTCGATACTCTCGCGCGCAGGATCGACACGCTCGAAGAGGCGCAACTCGAATTGATGCAACGGGAAGAAGAACAGAGCGCCGAGGTTGCACGGGTGCGGGAGCAGCGCGAGTCGTTGCGTGCGGAGGGCGAGTCTCTTCGAGCATCGCAGGCAGAGGTGCTTGGCACGTTAAGCGCGGAGCGGGAAGGTCTGCTTGCTTCCCGTGCCGCCATCGTGACCAACGTTTCTGAGGAGCTTTTGGCGCTCTACGAGAAAATTCGGTCGCGAGGATACGGCGTCGGCGCTGCCCGGTTGCAGAACCGGGTGTGTGGCGCGTGCGGGATTCAGCTCGGCCCGGCGGATATGGCGAGCTTGCAGAAGCTCAGCGTCGCCGATGTCGCACAGTGCCCGCAATGCGATGCGATCCTGATTCGTGGGGCCGTGTGACCGATCTCGTCGTCGAGGTCGATGGCGGCTCGCGAGGCAATCCGGACATGGTCGGCTTCGGAACGATCAGCACGTCGAAGTTGGGCCGGAATCGATCAACTAGGCTTGAGAACGGAAAAGGTCGACCAGGCGACCGCGTCGTGGTGTTGAAACCGCGCCGAGGAACGTCCGGGCTCCATAGGGCAGGACGGTGGGTAACACCCACCCGGGGTAACCCGCGAGAAAGCGCAACAGAAAGCAGACCGCCAGCGAGCAATTGCTGGTGAGGGTGAAACGGTGGTGTAAGAGACCACCAGCGACGGCGGTGACGTCGTCGGCTAGGCAAGCCTCGTCCGGAGCAAGGTCAGACAGGGAGTGGGCTGCCCGCCTATACTCCCGGGTAGGCTGCTAGAGCGTGTCGGCAACGGCGCGCCGAGAGAGATGGTCGCCCGTTGTGCTGTGATGGCATGACGACAGAACCCGGCGTATCGGTCGGCCTTTTCTGTATTCGTTGGTTTGGGCCGGTGGGGTCGCGAGAGCGATGCGAGAGGACTGAGATGGCTTCGGCGCTTGAGTGCACGAACTGCGGTTTTCCCTTGGAGCCTGCTCAGGATTTCTGCCCGTTCTGTTCCGCTGACCTTTCGGTCGCTGGGGCGACGATGCGTCGGCAGAGCCCGCGTGACATATTCACGCCAGAGCAGTCATTTGTTCCTCCGGAGCGCGGTGGTGAGGTCGCCGACAACGCCGCTCCCGCAACCGACGTGTTCGAGTCGACCTATGAGCTGGACGAGTTCGTGCCGTTCGAACGAGAAGGCGAACGGCCGCCGGCTCGCGAGAGGTCGACCCATTTCGGTCCGGTCACACGCACGATCGCGGTCGTGACGGCGATCGCCCTCGTAGCATCGGCTGTTGGCGCTACTGCGTGGTTCGCCTTCGTTTATTTTGTAGCTCGCTAGGCAACGGTGCGTGGGCGGCAACCTACGAAGTTGTATATTTCCGACATCTGTTGGAAAAAGTTGCGAATACTTAGTTAGGTTAACCTAACCAATTCATAAGTATCGGTCCTGGGTGGATGGCCGAACCGTATCTGCAGGAGCCTTGATGTTCATCGATCGACGCCTTGCTCACGCCGCACCAGCGGCGCGACCATGGCTTGTTGCACAACTCGCGGTGAGGCTCCTTGGCCTTGCTGCTATGTGCGTTTTTTCCATCACCCTTGGACAATTCGTCGCCAGTACGGTCGCAAATGGAGTTGACAGCACACTCGCTGATGGGCTTGTTCCCCTGCTAATCGTCTGCGGGACGTCGATAGTGGTGCGTGTCGGGGTCATCCCGCTCAGCGACTACTGCGGGGCCAGGGCGTCGGCCATGGCGCGTGAGCAGTTGCGTTCTGAGGCGATCGAGGTGCTACTTCGGCGCGAAAGCGCTGGCACAACGCCGGAGGGCATTTCGGGAACGACCACGCTCATCGTTGATGGGATCGAGTCCCTCGAATCGTATTTCGCCTCCTATATCCCACAACTGCTATATGCGATCGCGGCTCCGTTGGCACTCTTTTTCCTGTTCCTGACTCTCGATTGGCATACGGCTATCACCATGCTCGCCGTCGCTCCGGTCACATTCGTGCTGATCGGGGGGTTGCTCGCTGTGGCACGGCGCAGAGCCGGAGCTCACTTCAGCGTATTCCGCTCTCTCGCTACCTACTTCCTTGAGAGCATCCACGGCTTGACGACGCTGGTGCTCTTTCGTCGAGACGCAGACCGGGCCAAGCGTTTTGCCGAGATGAACGAGCAATTTCGGCAGACGACAATGCGACTGCTGAAAATGCAGTTGAGTTCCATCGTGATCATGGATGTCGCCGCATACGGCGGAGCAGCGGCTGGCATCATCGTCGCAACAGGGTCCGTCGCGCAGGGAACGCTCGGTCTCGGACCGGCCCTGGCCATTGTGCTGCTTTCGAGTGAGTTCTTCCTCCCGGTTCGTGCGCTCGGCGGGGCGTTCCACGTCGCAATGACGGGCGTGGCAGCAAGCACGAGGCTCTTCGCCCTGCTTGATAGCCCCGAGACTGCGCTAAGCACCCCCGTTGGGGCACAACCCGCCACGATCCGGCCACGACTCGATCGTGTGCCCGATACAACCGACGGTTCGTCCGGTCGCGGCGCGATCCTTGAGTTTGAGAATGTGAGCTACTCCTATCCCGACAGCGAACGCGAAGCAGTCTCCGATGTCACTCTCACCGTCGGCACCGGCTTGACGGTCATCGTTGGCGAGAGTGGCTCGGGAAAGAGTACGCTCGCCAGTCTCGCTTCCCGCCTGTGCGAGCCCACCCGCGGCCGGATTGCGTTCGACGGAATCGATTTGAGCGCTCTTCCGCTCACCAGAATCCGGCGTGACGTGAGTCTTGTAGCTCAGGGCGCGTACGTGTTCACCGGTACTGTCGCCGACAACTTGTCGCTTGCGGCTCCGGAAGCGACGCCGGCTGAAATGCTCGATGCATGTCGGCAGGTGAGGCTCGACGACATTGTGAGCAGCGAAGCAGACCTCTAACGTTCGGTGGGGGAGGCCGGCGCTGAGCTCTCTGGAGGACAACGCCAGAAGCTGGCGTGTGCGCGAGCGGTATTACGCAAGTCGCGACTTTATGTTTTCGATGAGGCTACGTCCAACATTGATGCAGAGAGCGAGGCCGACATCCTCAGTGTCATTTCGCATCTCGCGACACTGTCAACGGTCATTGTCATCACCCACCGACTCAGTGCGGTCCAACTGGATGCCGACGTGGTCGTGCTCTCAGACGGGCGTATCGCCGAGCGCGGCAGGCCTGAGTCGCTACTTGCCCATGACGGAGCCTTCCGGCGGCTGCACACAGATGAGGAGTTCCAGTATGTCTCAGCTCGCTAACGAAGGTGCTAAGGCGCCCACAGAAGTTCGTTCCGCATCTGAAAGCGGCATTTCAGATCGCCAGGTCGTACGGCGCCTGTTGCGAATCGTTGCGCCGTTGCGGCGGACACTCGTGGTGTCCTTGATTGCCGGGGTTCTCGGTCATAGCGCCGCAATTGCAATGATGGTGTGCGGCGCGATTCTGGTGGCGACCGCGTTCACAGGGCCTGTAAATGGTGGACTCGTTGCCATCGTGTTTGTATGTGCGTTTGCTCGAGGGGCGTTGCATTACCTCGAGCAATACACCGGCCATGACATCGCGTTTCGCAGCCTCGCTTTATTGCGCAGAAGAACTTTTGACTCTCTTCGCCGTACAGCGCCCGCCGGCATTCCCGGCATGACTAGCGGCGAGGTCGCATCACGCGTCATGGGCGACGTCGAGGTGGTGGAAGTGTTCTTCGCCCATACGATCGTTCCGGTCGGTATTGCGGCCTGTATCGGCGTGATCACCGTCGGTGCCGTCGCAACGGTGAGTGTTCCGGTCGCGGTGCTGCTTGCCTTCGCCATGCTTGCCGTGATGTTGCTACCACCGCTCGTGGTGCGTCGTGGACGCACATCGGCCTCCGACTACCGCACCCAACGCGGCATCAATTCTGCACAGTTGGTCGATACGGTCCGCGGGTTGCGCGAGATCGTGCTCTTCGGTGCACAGGACGCGACAAAGCGGCGACTGCGGGCCTCTGGCGATGCCCTCGACCGCTACGGTTTCGCAGCAGCCATGCGTGCGAGCATCGCCACGATGCTGCCAACCGCGGTCATGTCGGCAACTGTAGTGGCGACTCTTTGCCTCAGCGTTGCGAGCGGGTACAGCACGGTCACTACTGTCGCGCTCGTCGTATTGGCCTCATCCTGCTTCGGGCCAGCCCTTGCTGTGAGCCGATTGACTATGTCGCTTCGTGGTGTGCTTGCTGCTGGGCGCCGAATCGCCGAACTCGACGATGCCGCCCCTAGCGTGGTCTCGGCTGCTGGTCAGTCCGACGGCACAGTCGACTGGCATGGTGCGATCGAGTTTGCGGACGTCGACTACGGCTATCGTCCAGATTCTCCGGTACTCGCCTCTACAAGCTTTGTGGTGAATCCGGGCGAGCATGCGCTCCTCTCTGCTCCGAGCGGTGTGGGGAAGACGACAGCGCTCTCGCTGCTGTTGCGTTATTACGACCCTCAGCGCGGCAAGATCACTATTGGGGGAGTCGACATTCGTTCGATCCCGCTTGAGGAGCTTCGAGAGCATGTCGTGCTTGTGACTCAGGAGACGTTCCTGTTCAACGACAGCATCGCCGCGAACGTGCGTCTGGGCGCTCCCAACGCAACCGATGAACAGGTGCTTGAGGCGCTGCTGCGCGCGGGTGCCTCCGGATTCCTCGAGAGGCTTCCCGACGGAATCGCGTCCCAGGTTGGGGCAAACGGCGCCGAGTTGTCTGGGGGAGAGCGTCAGCGCATTGGCCTTGCACGGGCACTGATCGGGGATGCCGAGATTGTGGTTCTTGACGAGCCGACAAGCAATCTCGATCAGTACACCGAGCGTCAGATCCTGGCAACGGTCTCGCGTGAGTTTGCGAACCGAACCATTCTCATCACGTCGCACCGAGACACTGTCGCCGCATGGGCCGATCGGGTCATCACACTGAATCCGCGTGTCGCATCGAACGCCGTATAGGGGGCGTGGCTATTTGTTCCGAGCGGCTCGGGCTGCAGCGCCAAGGATGCCGGCGCTGTTGAGGTGAACGGCTGGCACGATTTTGGTGCGGAGGTCGAGAAGGGGAAGGAATTTGTCCGACTTTTTGGAGATTCCGCCGCCGACCACGAAGAGCTTGGGTTGCAGCAGCGCCTCGAGTTTACCGAAGTAGCGTTGCAAGCGTTCGGCCCACTGCTGCATGCTGAGCCCGTCTCGCTCGCGAGCGGCGCTCGACGCGGCCTTCTCGTATGACGGGTATCCGTCGAGTTCCAGGTGGCCGAGTTCCGAGTTGGGGATCAGGTGCCCCTTGTGGATGAGTGCGGTTCCGATCCCCGTGCCAAGGGTCACCATGATCACAAGACCCTTCACTCCCTGCGCCGCACCGAAGCGCACTTCAGCGAACCCCGCTGCATCCGCATCATTGACCAAGCGCACAGGACGATTGAGGGTATCGCTGAATAGGCTGTCTGCATCAAGGTCGATCCACGATGGGTCGATGTTGGAAGCGGTGCGTGTGATTCCGTTATCGATGACAGCGGGAAATGCCACACCGATCGGCGTGCGTTTCGATATGTCGGGGATGAGGTCGACGAGTTCTGCAAGAGTGCTCGCGACGTCCGCAGGGCGGGCACCTTCCGGTGTAGGAATGCGGTATCTCTCGGTGAGTTTTTCGCCCGTCTCGACATCGATGAGGGCGCCTTTCATTCCGGTTCCGCCGATATCGATTCCGACTGCTGTCTCGGTCATGGAAGTGCTCCTCGGTTGGGATCGTGACGGGTAGGTTGGGCTAGGAAAGCGTCAGAATTTCAGCGCCGGTCTCAGTGACCGCGAGGGTGTGCTCGAACTGGGCGGTCAGCGACTTGTCTCGCGTCGTCACGGTCCAGCCGTCTGCCCACTGGTCCCAAGCAATAGATCCGAGGGTAAGCATCGGCTCGATGGTGAAGACCATCCCAGGCTGCATGACGGTCGCATATTTCTCACCCGCATCGTAGTGAGGAATGATCAGGCCGCTGTGAAAAGCGTATCCGACGCCATGACCGGTGAAATCTCTGACGACTCCGTAACCGAAGCGCTTCGCGTACGATTCGATGACGCGACCGATAACGGAGATCGGTCGACCGGGGGCAACCACCGCGATGGCGCGGCGTAGTGACTCCTCGGTGCGATCGACCAGGTCCTTGGCCGCTTGGCTCGCGTTGCCGACGACGAAGGTGCGGTTCGTGTCACCGTGCACACCGTTCTTGAAGGCTGTGATATCGATGTTGATGATGTCGCCGTCGCGGAGTGTCGTGTCATCGGGAATGCCGTGGCAGATCACCTCATTGATCGAACTGCACAGACTCTTGGAGTAGCCGCGGTAACCGAGGGTCGACGGATAGGCATCGTGTTTCACGATGAAGTCATGTCCGATGGCGTCGAGTTCGTCGGTGGTGACGCCCGGAGCGATTGCCTCGGCGACGGCATCGATCGCCTGTGAAGCAATCCGGCCAGATTCTCGGATGAGCTCAATGGTCTCAGCATCGTAGATATCACCGTGTGCCGACGGTGTCGGGCCTTTTTTCCCGACATATTCTGGACGAGGAATGTGGTGAGGAACGGCGCGTCGCGGCGAAATTTTGCCTGCGGTGAGTGTGCCATCTGAGTTTCTGGGCATAACGTTAACTTTAGGCCACGGCGAATCTGTTGTGCGCCTCACGAAGGGACCGTACCGGCATGGGCGCACTCCAGGATGACGACAAGTATTGGTTCAATCTGACAACCGGTGCTGTGGAGAAAGGCCGACTGTCCCCGGGCGTGAACCGGGCAGGGCCGTTTGACACGGCGGAGGCGGCGGCCAAGGCGCCTGAGATCATCGAGGCCCGCTCGCGTAAGTGGCGCGAAGACGATGAGGCCGAACGGTAAAAAGAGATATTTGGCGGGTGCGAGTTTTTACGCCGCCACATCCACTGTCATGTACTTCGATTACCCGTCCCAAACTCGCGGTCGTTCGCCCGTTGCCGATCGTCATTGCGACAGGAAGAACTCGCACACGCTGCCATAATCGCAACGGCCGCCAGTTTCTCCTGTCGCAGTGACGGTTTCGGGTTGGGCGTCCGTGCGCTGAGGGGGGGGGCTTATCTCGCCCGTGGGACGCTTAGCCCTCGGTGGCGTTACCGAGATGCCGAAACGTAATGGGCAACCGGCGATCGCGCCCAAAGGCCATTCCTGAGATCTTTGGCCCTATCGCAGACTGGCGACGTTTCCACTCAGCTCGATCGACAAGCGCAACGATTCGGTCGACAGTGGCCTTATCAAAGCCACGAGAAACGATCTCCTCCGAACCGAGCTTTTCGTCGATGTACAGCGCGAGTATCGCGTCAAGCACTTCGTATGGGGGCAATGAGTCTTGGTCGGTCTGGTCGGGGCGCAGCTCCGCCGATGGAACCTTCGTGATCGCGTTTTCGGGTATTGGCGCGATCTCGCCGCGCGAGGCCGCGAGCGCGTTGCGCCAGCGAGCGAGCGTCCACACGAGTGTCTTCGGCACATCCTTTATGGGATTGAAGCCACCGACCGCGTCACCGTAAATGGTGGAGTACCCAACAGCCAATTCGCTTTTGTTGCCGGTGGTAAGCACGAGGTGGCCGGCTTGGTTGGAAAGCGCCATCAGAATCATTCCTCGAGCGCGCGCCTGAATGTTTTCCGCGGCGACGCCGGTCAGTCCGAGCTGGCTCTCGTAGGGAATCACCAGGTCCGCGATTGGCTCGACGCTGTAGTTCAGGCCGATATTTGCGGCGAGATCGTCGGCATCGGTACGGGAGTGGTCAGACGAGTATCTGCTCGGCATGCTCACGCCGTATGTGCGCTGCGAACCGATGGCATCAGCGGAGATGGCTGCCACGACGGAGGAGTCGATGCCACCGGAGAGCCCGAGAATGGTTGACGGGAATCGGTTCTTTTCGACATAGTCCCGCAGGCCGAGAACAAGCGCCTCCCACACGAGTTGCTCATCGCTCGGAGGGACGTTGATGTAGGGCGTAAGTTCCGGACTCGCGTGTGACGCACTGTTGCTCGCGCCGCTGACCATAACCCGGGTCACGCCGACGGGTAGTGCAACCTCAGCATTCGACTCGGGCAGTTCCAGGTCGACGACAAGCAGATCTGAACGAAATTGGGGCGACCGGGCGAGGATCTCGCCGGTGGGGGAGACCACGACGCTGTCTCCGTCGAACACGAGGTCGTCCTGGCCGCCGACCATGTTGACGTATGCCACTGGCACGTTGTGTTCTGCCGCGCGTTTGCGCACGAGCGGTAAACGTACATCGTCTTTGTCGCGCTCGAAGGGCGACCCATTGATCACGATCAGCGCTGCGGCCCCGGCAGCACTGACCCGGGAAACCGGGCCAGAGTCGTGCCAGATGTCTTCGCAGATGACGATCGCAAGATCCACACCACCGATAGTGGCCACGAGCAGGTCGTCGCCGGCGATGAAGTTGCGAAATTCGTCAAAGACGCCGTAGTTGGGCAGGTGATGTTTGACGGCAACTGCGTGGATGGCGCCGTGAAACAGGATGGCGGCGGAGTTTTTCGCTATTGCAGTTGGCGCGTTCACCCCGAGCGCGGCGACGGGCTCGAAAGGACCGTCGGGGAAGCCGATGATCACGGGCAACTCGCCGAGGCCTTCATCGTCGAGAGTACGGGCGAGGGACTCGACCGCTACTCGCGATGCCCGCAAGAATTCACCGCGGGTGGCGAGGTCTTCGATGGGGTAGCCGGCGATCGCCATCTCTGGCAGGGCAAGCACCTGCGCGCCGGAGGCCGCGGCTTCACGTGCGGCGGTGAGAGCGAGGGACGTGTTGGCAGGGAAATCGCCAAGAGTCGGGTTGATCTGAGCCAATGCAAGGCGTAGGCGGGGCATAGCCACTAGCCTAGTATCCAGGGTCAAATGCCCTCGAGTTCAGCGTCAGGAAGGTTTCCATGGATAAGCAGCAAGACTTCGTGCTTCGCACCATCGAAGAGCGCGGCGTCAAGTTTGTTCGGCTGTGGTTTACGGATGTGCTTGGTTCTCTCAAGTCGGTAGCTGTATCGCCGGCGGAGGTTGAGGGTGCGTTCAGCGAGGGCATCGGTTTCGATGGCTCCACCATTGAGGGTTTTACGCGCAGCTATGAATCAGACATGCTCGCCGTGCCCGATCCCACCACCTTTCAGCTATTGCCTTGGCGCGGCGATGTCGACCCGACTGCCCGGATGTTCTGCGACATCGCGATGCCAGACGGAGAGCCTGCGGCGTCCGACCCGCGCTACGTGCTCAAACGCACGTTGGCTATGGCCGCCGACAGCGGTTTCTCGTTTTACACGCATCCCGAGATCGAGTTCTACTTGCTCAAGTCGAGCAAGTTCGGTTCCGAAGGCCCGCAGCCGGTGGACTCGGCCGGTTATTTCGACAACGTTCCTGGCGGTACGGCGAACGACTTCCGCCGCCGTTCCGTCACCATGCTCGAGCAACTCGGTATCTCGACCGAGTTCAGTCATCACGAAGTCGGGCCAGGCCAGAACGAGATCGATTTGCGTTACGCGGATGCGCTCTCGACCGCCGACAACATCATGACGTTCCGGACGGTCGTCAAAGAGGTGGCCATCGAGCAGGGCGTGTATGCCACGTTCATGCCCAAACCATTCACTCAATATCCAGGTTCCGGAATGCACACGCATATGTCCCTTTTCGAGGGCGAGAGCAACGCCTTCTTCGATCCGGCCGAACCGTATCAGCTGTCAAAGACGGCGCGTCACTTCGTGGCAGGCCTGTTGCGCCATGCGCCCGAGATCACCGCGGTCACCAACCAGTTCGTGAACTCGTACAAGCGCTTGTGGGGCGGGGATGAGGCGCCGAGTTTTGTCTGCTGGGGGCACAACAACCGCTCGGCACTTGTCCGGGTGCCTCTCTACAAGCCAGACAAGGGCCAGAGCGCACGTATCGAATATCGCGCCATCGATTCGGCAGCAAACCCGTATCTCGCATATTCGCTGTTGCTCGCTGCGGGCCTCAAGGGCATCCAGGAAGAGTATGCATTGCCACCGGAGGCGGAGAACAACGTGTGGGATCTGTCCTACGCCGAGCGCCGCGCTCTTGGCTATGACCCGCTGCCAAGCAGCCTCGATCAGGCCCTGTCTTTGCTTGAGAAGTCAGAGCTTGTGGCTGAAACACTCGGCGAACGAGTATTCAATTACGTGCTGGCCAACAAGCGCCAGGAATGGCACGATTATCGGTCGCGCGTCACTGACTTTGAGCTGGAACGCTACCTCGAAAGCCTCTAGCGGTTTCAGGGCGAACGCGGTAAAACGATGAGCAGCCGTGAGAACACTCGGTCGGCACTCGCAAGGCTTGGGTTCAGCGATCTCGCGGCACTGCCTGGTCGGCTCGCGCTGCTCGGCGATATCTGGGAGCCTCGTTTCGAGGGGTTCCTTCCTGAGTTCGCCCTCGCCGCCGATCCTGATCAGGCATTCCAGGCACTCAGCGATCTCGCGCGTGCCGACCCTGGAGCGCTCGAACGAGTGATCCGCACCGAGGCGTCGCGAGCTGTCGCAATTCGTCTGCTTGGCTTGAGCACCGGATTTGTTGACTTTTTTGGCCGTTACCCGGACCTTCTTGCCGAGGTGTGCGAACTGCCGCTCGTCTACCCGTCGGCCGATGCGCTCTATCAAGGCATGCGCGAGGCGGTGGATGGGTTGGCAGGGGACGAGGCAATCGTCGCATTACGGGTCAGGTACCGCACCTACCTCGCGGCGATCGCCGCGGTAGACCTTTCGTCGGATACGCCAATTCAGTCGCAACAGTTTGCGAGCCGCTGTCTCGCCGATCTTGCAGGGGCGACTCTTGACGCCTCGCTTACGATTGCACGCGCAGATCTTGCGGTCTCGAGTCAGTTTCGAGCGACCCTTGCTCAACTCGACGCCACGTCCCTAGCGATCATCGGCATGGGAAAGACGGGAGCGCGTGAGCTCAATTACGTGAGCGATGTCGACGTGATCTTCGTTGCGGAGTCGGCAGACCCCGATGTTGTCGCCACCGACCAGGCCATTGCCATCGCTACTCGGCTTGCGAGTATGACGATGCGAAACATCGATGGCATCGCGATCGAGCCCCCGTTGTGGGAGGTGGATGCGAATCTGCGCCCCGAGGGCAGGAAGGGTGCGCTGGTCCGCACACTCGCGTCTCATGTCGCCTACTACGAGCGCTGGGCTAAAGGATGGGAATTCCAGGCGTTGCTCAAGGCCCGCGCGATTGCCGGCGATCGACAACTCGGCGCCTCGTACATCAGGGCGATCGAACCGTTCGTGTGGAGTGCTGCGGCAGGCCAGGATTTTGTCGCTTCTGTTCGCAAGATGCGGGAGCGTGTTACGGATCGCATCCCCTCCGACGACGCCGACAGCCACGTGAAGCTCGGGGCAGGGGGAATCCGGGACGTCGAGTTCACTGTGCAATTGCTGCAGCTCGTGCATGGGCAGCACGACGATCGTATCCACCAAGCGTCGACCTTGGATGCCATTCGTGCCCTTGCTGACTTCGGTTACGTGGGGCGTGCGGACGCCGCAGAGTTTTCGGAGTGCTACCAGATCTTACGGGTCATCGAGCACCGGGTGCAGTTGAGGCACCTGCGTCGCACCCACCTCATCCCGGCGGATCCCGATGAGCGGCGAATAGTGGCCCGCGCCACCCGGCTCGGTACGAGTTCTGAGGATCTTGATGACCTGTGGACGTCGACCAGGGCCCGAGTGCGAAAGCTGCACGAACGCATCTTCTATCGCCCGTTGCTCGATGCGGTTGCGCGCCTTCCACGTGACGGAATTGTGTTGTCTACTGAACAGGCCGCCGCCCGGCTTTCAGCAATCGGCTTTCGCAACCCGTCTGGAGCGCTCGATCACATCGCGGCCCTCACTTCCGGGGTCAGCCGCAAGGCTGAGATTCAACGCCTGCTCATGCCAGTCATGTTGCAGTGGTTTGCCGCGGGAACCGATCCTGACTACGGTCTGCTTGCGTTCCGTCGCATCAGCGAGAATCTAGGCGACACGCACTGGTTCTTGCGCACGCTTCGAGATGCATCCGGTGCCGCTGAACGCCTCACGAAAGTGTTGTCTTCATCCAGGTTCGTTGGCGACTTGCTCGACCGCAATCCCGAATCGACCGCATGGTTTGGCGATGACGCCGAACTCGCGCCGCGTCCTGAGGCCGAGTTGACTGCTGAGACGCTGGCGATCGTCCATCGCCACGGCGGGTCGCCGAGGGAGGCTGCCAAGCGGGTGCTTGCTGTTCGGCGACGAGAGACATTGCGGCTCGCTATCGCGACCATCCTCGGTCTGCTCGACGATGCGGCGCTTGGGCTTGGGCTCGCCGCCGTAAGTACGGCTGTCTTACGTGCCATGGTTGTGCTTATTTCTCCGGAGGAACGCTTCGGGATCGAATTTGGCGTGATTGCGATGGGCCGTTACGGCGGAGAGGAACTCGGATTTTCGTCCGACATCGACGTCATCTACGTGTTCCGGCCACTTGCGGGAACCGATCCGGAAGCCGGCCAGCGCGGTGCACGGGCGGTGTCGACCGAGCTCACCGAGTTGACGTCGGACTTCCAACTCCCGTTCGACATCGACTTGGGATTGAGGCCAGAGGGGAAAAATGGTGCTCCCGTGCGCACCATCGACGCCTACGCGGCGTACTATCAGCGTTGGTCTGCGATCTGGGAAGCGCAGGCGCTGTTGCGTGCCAAACCCGTTGCGGGCTCTGCGGCATTGCTTTCCGACTTCGTCGCGCTCATCGACAGTGTGCGCTATCCCTCCTCGCTCGATGAGCAGTCGACGAGAGAGATTCGTCGCATCAAAGCCCGAGTCGAGTCAGAGCGGCTTCCACGCGGTGCCGACCGTCGTCGGCACCTCAAGCTCGGACTCGGCTCGCTTTCCGATGTGGAGTGGCTCGTGCAGTTGCGACAGCTGCAGCATGCGTCTGAGACTCCGACGTTGCAGACGACGAGCACTCTTGGCGCGTTGGATGCTTTGGTTCAGAACGGATTGATGCCCACGGAGTCCGCCGAGACCTTGCGGGCCGCATGGAGGATGAGCAGCCGGATCCGGTCCGCAAGCACGTTGTATCGCGGCTCAAGCGTTGACGAATTGCCGACCGACTTTCGCACCCTGGAGGGGATCGCGAGGCTGCTCGGGTATCCACCGGGCAATGCTGTCAGCTTTGAGAATGACTATTTGCGGGTGACTCGTCGTGCACGAGTGGTGTTCGAGCGGGAGTTCTACGGTCAATAGTCGGCCACCTGTGCGAACTCGCGTGAACTGCAAGTTGGCAGAGCAGACCGGCAGTACACACCCCAAAACGCCAGTCGGCGGTGCCTGCAAGAAGAGACACCGCCGACCGACGTGGGCTACCAGGCTTTTCTAGACGCCGTAGTAGAGCTCGTATTCGAATGGATGTGGGCGAGCGGCGATCGGCTTGATCTCATTTTCGCGCTTGTAGTCGATCCAAGTGGTGATGACATCTTCTGTGAAGACATCGCCGGCACGCAGGTACTCGTTGTCGGCCTCGAGAGCGGAGATGACGCCGTCAAGCGATCCGGGAACCTGTGGGATGTTCTTCGCTTCCTCGGGGGGCAGATCGTAGAGATCCTTGTCAACGGGCTCATGCGGCTCAATCTTGTTCTTGATCCCATCGAGACCGGCCATGAGCTGCGCCGCGAAGGCGAAGTACGGGTTTCCAGACGCATCGGGCGCACGGAACTCAAGACGCTTGGCCTTCGGGTTCGTGCCGGTGATCGGGATGCGGATCGCGGCCGAGCGGTTGCCGGCTGAGTACACCAGGTTGACGGGCGCCTCGAAGCCGGGAACAAGCCGGTGGAACGAGTTGAGCGTCGGGTTGGTGAAGGCGAGCACGGATGGCGCGTGCTTGAGCAGGCCACCGATGTACCACCGGGCGATGTCGGAAAGGCCGGCGTACCCGGTCTCGTCGTAGAACAGGGGAGTACTGCCGTTCCAGAGCGACTGGTGCGTATGCATGCCCGAGCCGTTGTCGCCGAACAAGGGCTTTGGCATGAATGTCGCGGTCTTGCCGTGGCGAAGCGCCACATTCTTGACGATGTACTTGAAGAGCAGCACTTCATCGGCCGCCTTGGTCATCGTGTTGAACTTGTAGTTGATCTCGCACTGGCCGGCCGTGCCGACCTCATGGTGGCTGCGTTCAACCTCAAGGCCTGCAGCGATCAACTCGAGAACGATGTCATCGCGGATATCGCCGAGATGGTCAACGGGGGATACGGGGAAGTAGCCGCCCTTGTACGGTGTCTTGTTTGCGAGGTTGCCGCCTTCTTCGATACGGCCAGTGTTCCACGCGCCCTCGATCGAGTCGACGCTGTAGAAGCTCACGTTCTGGGATACCTCATAACGGACATCATCGAAGATGAAGAACTCAGCTTCTGGCGCAAAGAACGCCGTATCGGCAATCCCTGTCGACGCCAAGTACTTCTCTGCCTTGACGGCGGTCTGACGAGGATCTTTGGCATAAATTTCGCCGTTGCGCGGGTTGAAGATGTCGTGCACGAAAACAAGTGTCTTTTCCGTGCGGAACGGATCGAGGTACGCGGTCGTAACATCAGGAATCAACTGCATGTCTGACTCGTGGATGTTGGCGAACCCGCGAATCGAGGACCCATCGAACAACTGACCGTTGGCGAAATAATCGTCGTCGACGAACTGGGCGGGAAGGTTGAAGTGCTGCTGCACGCCAGGGAGATCCGTGAAACGGATGTCGACGAACTTTACGTCGTTTTCCTTGATGTACTTGAGCGCCTCTGATGCGTCTTTGAACATTTATTGACTCCAAAATTGCCGTAGGCGATGACTCATGGATGACCCAAGGGTCTGTACAGAGGTTACGGCGGGGGAGTTACCCTCCGGTATCCCAATTGTTTCGAGCATGTTAACGGGGCGACTGGATAGACTCAAACGGATGCCAACCGAACCCTCCAAACAGTACCCAGGCGAGTCTCTTGGCCGACCGGAGTCGGGACCGGGAAGTGTGGCAGGTTTCGGGCGTCGGCTGGTCGGATTGATGATCGACTGGGCGATGTGCCTGGTGATATCGCTCGCGTTTTTTTCCGGCAATGCCCTGGCGACGTTGGCGATATTCGTCGTCGAGCAGACGGTGCTCGTCGGTGTGGTGGGTTTCGCCGTCGGGCATCGATGCGTCGGCACGGCGGTGTGCCGCCTTGATGGATCTCGACCCGGATTCGCGCGGGCCGCCCTGCGCACGGTGCTACTGGCGTTCGTTGTTCCCGCGATTGTCTTCGACGAGAATTCGCGAGCGGGGCACGACGTCATTTCCGGCACCATCGTTGTGAGACGCTGAACAAGACATCGGCCGAACCTGATGCAGTGCGCCGGGGCTTCGACTGCCGATCTAGGTCCGGTCTTCAGCGGCCTCGCATCGACTTGCGGTCAGGGCGCGCGTTGAGGGGATCGATGCCTTTGGGGATGGCCAAGTTGGGTGTCAGCGACTGCAGGCGGTTCGCCACTGCCGTGATCTCGCCGCGGCGCAGGCTCTTTTTGTTCTTTCCCAACTGGGTGCGGATCTTGTAAAGAGGAACGGAATCGGCGTCCGGCCCGACGAAAAGATAGTGCACAGCGACGTTGGGAACAATGCGAGAGACACGTTTGCGCTCGTCGTCAAGCATGCGCTTCGTGCGCGACTTTGGCCCTTCGCCAATGAGCGTGACCCCGGTGCGGCCGACGACCCGATACAC
The DNA here is from genome assembly GCA_015654475.1 of Actinomycetales bacterium. Classification (GTDB taxonomy): domain Bacteria; phylum Actinomycetota; class Actinomycetes; order Actinomycetales; family Microbacteriaceae; genus UBA3913. The sequence goes on along the minus strand of JAATGV010000020.1, from coordinate 10,687 downwards.
CGCATCTTGGGTGCGAGGGCTCACATTGACAGGCATCTCCTGTCCGATCCAACCCCGAGCGAGCGAGCTTTTGATAACGGCGCCAACGGCCCCCGGCTGACCTTCGATCTGAGAATACGCGACCTTCTCGGCGCGTCGACCGAGCACGATCAAGAACAGAAGAACGCCAACCAGCACTCCGATAAGTACCCACAACACAATGGTCAACCAGAATCCATTGCCAAGCAGGACGCCGATGACCGCGCCAACGATGATCGGCACAATCACCGCACCGATCATCAGCCAGAGCGACGACGGGTCGCCCTTGCGGGTCATTTGAAAGACTTGAAAGACCTGCCGGATGCGCCCAGGCTCCTTTGCAGCGCGCGCCGCCGCCTTATCTTCACGAGTTTTTGCCATGCCTATTAGCGTACCTGAGTTGGTGAGCGAATTATGGTCGGTAGGGTTGGCCGGGGGATTGCCAAGAGGCAATGGCGGCCGGACACTTCTTCACAAAGGTGGGTACTCGCCGCATTGTTCCGTTGACCGGGCAATGGGTCGTTCCCGAAGCGCACGATTGACGAAGATGGACGATATGACCTCGAATCTTTACGGCGGGGAGCCAGAAGCAGCCTTTAAGTCGGAAGCCATGACATCCGGGATTTCAACCGCCGCGACTTCTCCTCATCCTGAAACATCCGGATATCGCTTTGTCGCGCCATGCAATTCCACAGCAAGCGTGTGGATCGTCGAACGAGCGGGTGTTCGCTTCGCGGCACGGCGATCTCGGTTGAGCGACCCAGAACTGCAGGCTCGGCTGCGGTTGAGGCATCCCCACTTCCTTGGTGTGCACGACCTACTCGAAGACGGAGATTGGATGTGGGCCGTGCTGCCATGGTGCACAATACTTCGGCCGTCGATGGTCATTGGAGAAGATGCGAAGACGGGAATTCTGGCATTGATCTCCGTGTGGTGCGCGTTGCGGGACCTTGGGCTTGTCGCGTTTCCCACGTCTCCATTACTTGGCCGCTCGGCACCCGGGAATGTCGTCGTTGTCTCGATCGGGCCTGTGCGGAGAAGTGATGGCCGTAAGGATGCCTTTGTCAGCGGATGGTTGGCCCTGATCGCCTGCGTCGGTGACATGTGGGTTTTGGGTGGGCTCGCAGGAGATGCGATGGCTGTCGCCGAGCGATTGGCCCCGCACGACACATCTAGCGGCATCGGCGGCGCATTCGTCGCAGCGTGGACTCACACCAGTGCACAGCCGCCGGTGCCGGAATCGGTGTCAGAATCGGTGTCAGAAGCTCCGCACGATTCGTCACCCCAGCCTGCCTCACCGCTTGAGGTGGCGCGGCCTCCCGCCAGTCTCCGTGGGCTATCAGCGGTGGCAAGCAGCGGTGTCACGCGAGTGCGCAGGACGCTTGGTTTCATGGACGACCTGCTTGGAGCGCTTGACACTGGCCTTCGCAGGAGGGCAGCGATACGTAGCACTGCCGCAAAACGAAAAGCGGGGCTCGTAAGCCCCGCTCTCGTTGCGGTATTTGTCACGGCAGCACTTGCCGCGACCGCAATCATCTTGCTGTAGTGGTTTCAGATACCGAGCGCCGACTCGAAGTCAGCCGCCTCGAGACGTGCCTTGAGCGCACTCAGGTACCTTGCGGCATCCGCGCCATCGATGATGCGGTGATCGTACGACAGCGCGAGGTAGACCATGGAGCGGACCGCGATCGCCTCGCCACCGTCGGCCTTGACGACCGCTGGACGACGCACTACCGTGCCGGTTCCCAAGATTGCCGATTGCGGCATCGACACGATCGGGGTATCGAAGAGCGCTCCACGCGAACCCGTGTTGGTGAGGGTAAACGTGCCACCCGTCATGTCGTCTGGCGTCAACTTGTTGTCGCGAGTGCGCGCAGCAAGCTCGGCGATCTTCTCGCTGTAGCCTGCGATCGTCAGGCTGCCTGCGTCCTTGATCACTGGTGCGTACAACCCGCGCTCCGTGTCTACGGCGATTGAGAGATTTTCTGTGGGATGGTACACAATCTGGTTGTCGCTCACCGAGGCGTTGATGATGGGGTACTGCTGAAGCAGTTCGACCGCCGCGTACGCGAAGAACGACATGAACGACAGCTTCTGTCCGGTCTTTTCGAGGAACTCGTCTTTCTTACGACTGCGAAGTGCAGCAATGTTCGTAATATCGACCTCGACGACGGTAGTCAGCTGGGCTTGTGTCTGCAAAGAGTTGACCGTTGCCGAGGCAATGGCCTTGCGCAGCCGTGTGAACGGAACCGTGGTTCCGCGTAACGGAGACGGTTCAGGCTTAGCGATCGTGGCGGAAGGCGCTGCGGATGGGGCGGGTGCTGTGGCCGCAAGCGCGGCGGCAGCGGCCAGCACGTCTTCACGGCGAACGCGACCGCCGATGCCCGTGCCGTTCACCGTGGCGAGATCCACTCCATTGTCGGCCGCGAGCTTGCGCACGATGGGGGTGACATAGGCCTCTGTAGCGGCCGCCGCCGGCTCAGCAACGGGTGCCGCTGCGGGCACTGGTGCCGCAGGTGCAGACGCTGCAGGTGTAGCAGCGGGAGCGGATGCCGTTGGAGCAGAAGTAGGGGCTACGGGGGCAGAAGTAGGGGCTACGGGAGCAGGGGCAACGGCCCCGTCACCGACGATGGCCAACGTGGCCCCAACGGCGACGGTCTCGTCCTCGGCAACAAGAATCTGCTGCACAGTCCCGGCCACAGGCGAGGGAACTTCGGTGTCGACTTTGTCTGTCGATACCTCAAGAAGCGGCTCATCGACTTCGATCGTGTCGCCGACGGCCTTGAGCCACCGGGTGACGGTTCCTTCGGTGACGGACTCGCCGAGCTCGGGAAGAACGACCGGCGTGCCCGATCCACTCGCAGCGGGTGCCGCTGCAGCAGCAGCGGGCGCCGCGGGCTCGGGCAATGCAACTGGCGTGTCGACAACTGGTGCTGCGGGTGCTTCTGGTGCCGCGGGTGCGGCGGCCTCGTCGGCGCTGTCTCCGATAACCGCGAGGGTGGCGCCGACGGCGACAACATCGTCCTCGGCAGCAAGCAGCTGAATGACGTAGCCCGCCACCAGCGATGGGACTTCGGTGTCGACTTTGTCCGTCGATACCTCCAGAAGGGGCTCGTCGATTTCGACACGTTCGCCAACGGCCTTAAGCCAGCGAGTAACGGTTCCCTCAGTGACGGACTCGCCGAGTTCTGGGAGCTTGACCTCAATGCTCATTTCTTGTCTTTTCTCCTTGTGCAGATATACGTCTAGAGGGTGTGCAGGGGTTTGCCCGCGAGGTAGAGTGCGATTTCGCCGAGCATCTCGTTCTGTGTCGGGTGACCGTGAATGAACGGAGCGATATCGGATGGATGGGCTTCCCAATTCACGATGAGTTGCGATTCCCCGACAAGCTCGCCGATGCGTGGGCCGATGCCGTGAACTCCGACGATGGGGCCGTCTTTCACCTGAACCATCGACACAAATCCACTGCCACCGAGAATCTCGCTCTTGGCGTTGCCCGCAAGATTGAAGTCGTAGGACGTGATGGCGTCGGCGCCGTACTTATCGGCAGCCTTAGCCTTGGTCAAGCCGACCGACATGATCTCAGGCTCACAATAGGTGATCTTGGGGATGTTCGAATCGGGAACCACGATGGGAGAGAGCCCCGCGATCTCCTCGGCCACAAAAAACCCTTGCTGGTAGCTACGATGGGCGAGCTGTAAACCGGGGACGATGTCTCCGACGGCGTACACTCCTGGCACGCTGGTCTCGAGACGATCATTGGTGATCACATATCCGCGATCCATGGTGATGCCGACCTCTTCGTAGCCGAGATTGGCGGTGACCGGACCACGTCCGACAGCGACGAGAAGTAGATCTGCATCTAAGGTTTCTCCGCTTTCGAGCGATACGACGACGCCGGAATCGGACTGCGTGACACTGCTGAAACGCGCACCGAGCTTGTAGCCGATGCCGCGTTTGCGGAAAGCGCGCTCCAACGCCTTCGAGATCGATTCCTCCTCGTTCGGGACAAGGTGGGGAAGACCCTCGACAATGGTGACATCCGCACCGTATGAACGCCACACGCTTGCGAACTCAACACCGATTACGCCGCCGCCAAGCACCACAACCTTGCTCGGAACATAATCGAGCTTGAGCGCCTCTTCCGAGGTGATCACCCGGCCACCGATTTCCAGCCCTGGCAATGACTTGGAGTAGGACCCCGTCGCGAGCACTACGTTCTTACCTGTGTACGTGTCGCCGCCGACGGCAACGGTCGTCGGCGATGTGAGCTTCCCTTCGCCAGAGACGACGTTGATTCCCTTTGCGGAAAGAAGCCCTTGCAGGCCCTTGTACTTCTTGCTGACGATCCCGTCGCGATACTCGGCGACTGCCGCCATATTGATCGAGCCGAACTGCGCCTCGACGCCATAGTTCAGAGACTCCCTAATGGTGTCCGCGACTTCTGCTGAGTGAAGCAACGCCTTGGTCGGCACGCAACCACGATGTAAGCAGGTTCCCCCAACTTTGTCTTTTTCGATGAGAACCGCAGACTTCCCAAGTTCCATAGCGCGGATCGCGGCAGCATAGCCACCACTACCGCCACCAAGCACAACGACGTCAAAAGTCTGGTCAGTCACTCCGGTCACTTCCTTATTTAGCTACGGCACACGTAGTTATTAACGACAAACAAATTTGGGCTCTAAACAATCCCGTCTGAGCCTACTACGTGCTGTTTGCATGATCCTGCTAATCGCAGTGGCGGTGAGACAAAAATGGTGGAAACCACAAGTCGACTCAGTATCGAGCGTTCGCTCTGAGCGCGATCGTCCTAGGGTTCGAATGGGGGTCGCGCAGTTAGAGTTGGAGAATCATGAGCGGCTTTGACGAAATAGTGACTTTCAACTCTTCAGCGACCGAGGTTCCTCAAGGGTTGCCATTGGTGATTGCCCTCTCGGGGTTCTCAGACGCGGGCCAACTTGTTCCTCAGCTTGATCACGCGATTTTGGGGGAAGGTGGCGAAATGCTTGTGGCTCAGTTCACCCGGGATATTCTCTACGATTACCGCGCGCGGCGGCCTGTGGCACAGTTCGACGGCACTGAGGTCATCGATGTCGACATGCCGGAGCTTGAGCTCTCACTAGTCCAAAGTGGTTCCGGGAAGCCTTTCTTGTATTTGCATGGCTATGAACCAGACTTTCGCTGGGATGCCGTCGTCGCCTGCATCGAAGAGTTCATTGCTGAGTTCAGCATCTCGTCCGTGACAACCTTTCACGCAATTCCGATGCCGGTTCCGCATACCCGTCCGGTGCAGTCCTCCGTTTCCGGAAATCGCGATGAACTCCGTTCCCGGTGGAGTGTGTGGAAGCCACGAACCCAGATTCCTGCATCGATCCTGCACGTGCTCGAGTTTCGGCTATTCGAAGACACCGACAACGAGATCCCATTCTCAAGTTTCGTTCTGCTCGTCCCGCATTACCTTGCCGACTCGGAGTTGCCGACGGTGTTGAGGGCGGCTATCGAGAGACTCGCAGACGCTACTGGTATCGAGATCATCGACCAGGGTCTAGCGATGCGCGAGAGCGAGTTTCTCGGCAAGGTCGCCGAGCAAGTCGATGACAGCGGAGATCTCTCGGTGCTCGTTGAGGGCCTTGAACGTCGCTATGACGAATACATGGCCAGCGTTGCCCGGGCTCAACGTCAAGAAGTGGATATGGAGAACCTGCCGACGGCCGACGAGATCGCGGCAGAGTTTGAGTCGTTTCTTGCGGCCCAGTCTAAAGAGAATGACTCAGACAAGTAGTAGCGAGTCGAGGGCACTGACAGGCAGACACCCGAAGCGGCGCTACCAGCTGACTCCAGTGAGCTGCTCCGATACCCGCCACAATCGGGTCGCGGTGTCGAGGTTTGTGGCCACGTTTGGAATCGGTGACATCGTCGGACCGCCACGTAGCTGCCCCGGACCTGAGGGTGTGACGAATGACCCATTCGGCAGGTCGGCCGTCGTCGCGTAGATCGCTATCTGCGCGCCGGCTTGAGCGCTATGTCCCATGACCCGCTCTGCGAGCGCCGCCGTTCTCCCGAGGCGCGGGCGCTCTTGGATGAACCCTGGGTGTGTCACGATTGCCCTCATCGCGCTGCCACCTGCGGTGATTCTGCGTGCGTATTCCACTGACTGAATCAGCGTGGCAAGTCGCGACGTTGCGAATGCCCTGCCTGGACGGTAGCCGTTGTCCCAGCGTAGATCGTAGAACTTGAGGGTAGCCGAGTTAGCGGTCGGTGAAGTAGTGGTTATCACGCGCGCATTCGCCGTCGCTGTCTTTTGGAGAAGCCCGGTCATAGCGAAGTTGGCGAGGTAGTTGACGCCGAAGTTCCATTCGAACCCATCGTCGGTGAGCATGCGTTGGGGGACAAGCTGCGCCGTCGCTGTCTGCAATATGACATCCCATGACCTGCCACGGGAGTTCACTTCTTCGCAAAAAGCGCGGACCGACTCAAGCGATGAGAGGTCGCATTCGTGAACTGTGATGTCTGCGTCAGGGTGGATGCCCGAAATGCGGCCGGCTGTGGCGTGGGCGTGCTCGACGACTCGTGCGGCGATGGTGACCGAATAGCCTTGGTTCACGAGTTCTGCGACGACATGCTGGCCGATGGCGGATGTCGCCCCGGTGACGATGGCGTGCGGTCGCTGCGGCGTATTCACGGTGTTCAACTGTAGCCGGTTGGGTTGAGGTGTCGCTGGTGCTCCTGGCCGAGGACTGCTCGACTAGGATTGACAGGTGGATTCGCGGCGTGCATGGGTTGTGTACTGTGTTGCGGCTTTTGCCTATTTTGCGTCGGTGTTGCAGCGTAGCTCGCTTGGCGTGGCGGGCATCGAGGCCCAGGATCGTTTCCTTGTGAGCGCTGCAGTGCTATCGACGCTCGCCGTGTCTCAGGTGGTTGTGTATGCGGTCTTGCAGGTACCTGTCGGCATCTTGCTCGATCGGGTAGGGCCGCGCCGGATGCTGATTTTCGGTGCTGTGTTTATGGCCGCCGGCCAGGTGGTTCTGGCTCTTACATCGGAATTTCCGGTCGCTCTTTGCGGTCGCATCTTGGTAGGTATCGGAGACGCGGTGACGTTCAATTCGGCGCTGCGCTTGGTGGCGTCGTGGTTTTCGCCCCGTCGAGCGACGCCATTGATGCAGATTACGGGAACGATCGGCCAGATGGGGCAGTTGCTCTCCGCGCTTCCCTTCGCCATTCTCCTCTCGGCTGTGGGATGGACCCCGGCTTTCCTTTCTGCGGCAAGCGTCTCGGTGCTCGCTGTCATTCTGTTGTGTATTGCGGTTGCAGATGTTCCCGTCGGTGTGCCGAAGGCCAGAGCGGCGCGGCTCTCGCTGGTGCTCCGGCGTCTGCGTATTTCGGTCGCGCGGCCGGGCACCTGGCTCGCGTTCTGGGTCCATTTCATAACAGTCCCCGGGGGTTCAGTGGTCGGGTTGCTCTGGGGAATGCCACTGTTCCAGGTGGCGCTCGGGTATCCCCACTCTGTTGCGGCGACTTTGTTGATGGTTCCCATATGCGCGGCGATCGCCGCAGGCCCTGTCCTCGGTTTTCTTACGGCGCGGGTTCCGCGGGCACGAGTTGGGATCGTTGCTGCCGCCGCGTCGGCGATGGTCCTGTCGTGGCTCACTTTGGCGGCCTGGCCAGGAGTACCGCCGATGTGGTTTGTGATCGTCCATGTGCTGATCATCGGCTTCGGCGGTCCAGTTTCGGTGATTGCTTTCGACCTGGCGCGTTCCACGAATCCCGATAACAGCCTTGGCGTGGCCAACGGCGTGGTCAACGTTGGCGGCTTTACCTCGAGTTTCATCATGCTCTTCCTCGTTGGTCTTGTGCTCGATCTCGTCCATGGCGCGAACGTGGCGTCCGGGGGAGTGTCGGAACTTTATTCATTCGATTCGTTCCGGGTTGCATTTGCCACAATGCAGGTTGTCCCTCTGTGTGGGCTCGGCATGCTGTGGCTCACGTATCGGCATACTCGATTGAGAACAAAGTCTCTTCGAATGAAACGGAATAATCGCCTCCAAGCGCGCGTTTGACTCCTTGTCGCCTCGCATGTAGAGAACGACACGAGCCGGTCTTGGCCGTCTTCGAGTTCTTTTCATGCGATAATTGGCGGCGTAGGCCCTGTGGGTCGTTCTTTCCTTCACGCTTAGACGGGCGGAAGGTGGCAGGTTCGGAGCGACTTGACAAGGGTCTTACTAATGCCCGAGAGCTGTGAAGCGGAATAGAGGATGCCATCGTGGCGACAGTGAGTACTCCGCGCGTGACTCAAGACGCGCCTGCGTCGAAGACGACCAAGCGCGTTTCCAAGTCTGTGACGAAGGCGAAGTCCGAGGTCCTTCCAGAGGCGGCGGCCGTGTCGAAGGGCACTGCGCGTACCGCAAAAAAGACTGCTGCCAAGGCCGAGCCGAATGTAGCTGCTGCTGAGGATTCGGCTGCTGTGACCGCAACTGGTACGGGTAAGAAATCCGTTGCAAAGGGCGCTGCTCCCAAGAAGGCGACGGCACCGAAGAAGGCCCGGGCAAAGAAGGTTGACGACGAAGTCGATCCAGAGATAGTAGACGATGACGAAATTGCCGAAGTAACCGTTGGCGGCGATGATGCCGATGACGTTGTCGATGATACCGAGGCGGAGGCTGGTGCAGAGACTCCCGCGGTTGAGCCGAGCGCATTGACGCGCCTTCCTGCCGGCGGTTTCGTGATGTCAAGCAAAGAAGAAGACGACATTCCGATTCAGTCGTCAGCCATTACGGGGGCGACGGCCGACCCTGTCAAGGACTATCTGAAGCAGATCGGCAAGGTCGCGTTGCTCAACGCGGTTCAAGAGGTCGAGCTTGCCAAACGCATCGAAGCTGGCCTCTTTGCTGAGGAGAAGCTCTCTGAGATGTCCGATGCTGAGAAGCGCAGCCGCCTTGGTCGTGATCTGGCGTGGGTTGCGCGCGACGGGCAGAAGGCCAAGAACCACTTGCTTGGTGCGAATTTGCGCCTCGTCGTTTCGCTGGCGAAGCGTTACACCGGCCGGGGAATGCAGTTCCTTGACCTTATTCAAGAAGGAAATCTTGGCCTGATCCGTGCGGTTGAGAAGTTCGACTTCACTAAGGGCTTCAAGTTCTCGACTTATGCGACATGGTGGATTCGCCAGGCGATCACGCGTGCTATGGCCGACCAGGCCCGCACCATTCGTATTCCGGTGCACATGGTTGAAGTGATCAACAAGCTCGCGCGTGTCCAGCGGCAGATGCTTCAAGATCTCGGTCGCGAGCCGACGGCTGAGGAACTTGCCCGTGAACTCGATATGACCCCGGAGAAGGTCGTCGAGGTTCAGAAGTATGGCCGTGAGCCGATTTCTTTGCATACTCCTCTTGGAGAGGACGGCGACAGCGAGTTCGGTGACTTGATCGAGGACACTGAAGCTGTTGTGCCAGCGGATGCGGTCGGGTTCACCATGCTGCAGCGTCAGCTCGAGCAGTTGCTTGATTCTCTGTCGGAGCGGGAAGCCGGAGTGATCAAGATGCGCTTTGGGCTGGGAGATGGCATGCCCAAGACCCTCGACCAGATCGGTGACACCTTTGGTGTAACGCGTGAGCGGATTCGCCAGATCGAGTCAAAGACAATGGCGAAACTCCGTCACCCATCGCGCAGCCAAGCGTTGCGCGACTACCTCGAATAAACATTCTTCGGACGGAAACAACTGACCGACAAAACCTCAGGAGGCCGACAGCGTATCGCGGTGTCGGCCTCTTACGTTAAAAAGGGAGGTATCAGTAAAGACGTATCCGTCTTTTATGCTTTACGCATGTTCTGGCTCGAAGAGGCGGTGGGTCTCGTCATACCAGGCAACAGCCACCGGTTCGAGCTTTGCCTTGTGCTGAGCAGCGTGGTGAGCGCAGAAAAGCAACTCGCCACTTGTCATCTCGACTCGGACGTATGCCTGGGCGCCGCAGCTATCGCAGCGGTCGAGTGCCGTAAGTCTGGGAGCAACACTATTTACTGTGGATGTGCTTCCTTGTTCCATGATGGGGGCCCTCTCTATTCGCGGTGTACTGTACATCCAACCACCCAAATGAGTCGTTTATGTCACCATGACATGACGTTTCGCTGTGCGCGTAGTTGCTGTATGTCGGCCGTGTGACACTTCCGAATCAATGCGGCAGTTTGTGGTGTGGTGCGCAAGATGGATGCCGATGCCTGGTTAGGCTGTTTCGGTTACCCGCACGAATTTCGGTGTCAGCAGGAGGAGCATCATGGCTGCAGATGGAGACTATTCGGCCAGGCATCTCTCTGTGCTTGATGGACTTGAGGCGGTACGGAAGCGCCCAGGGATGTATATCGGCTCAACCGATTCCCGTGGGCTTATGCATTGCTTGTGGGAGATCATCGACAATGCGGTGGATGAGTCGCTCGGCGGTTTCGGCGACACTATCGATGTGACTCTTCATGCGGATGGCAGCCTCGAAGTTCGAGACCATGGTCGAGGTGTGCCGGTAGACATCGAGCCCAAGACTGGCCTCACTGGAGTCGAGGTCGTGTTCACCAAACTCCATGCCGGCGGCAAGTTCGGCAACGGCAACTATGGTGCGGCCGGCGGATTGCATGGGGTTGGTGCCTCGGTGGTCAACGCTTTGTCGCAACGTCTCGATGTAGAGGT
>JAATGV010000031.1 GCA_015654475.1 Actinomycetales bacterium | reverse complement strand
GCGTGTAGAGCGCATAGTTCTGGAAAACCATCGCCACATCGCGGTCTTTGGGAGGGATGTCGGTGACGTCACGATCACCGATCAGGATGCGACCCTCGTTGACCTCTTCGAGGCCGGCGAGCATGCGCAACGTGGTTGACTTTCCGCAGCCAGACGGGCCGACCAGAACAAGGAATTCCCCGTCTTTGATGTCGAGATTGATCTTGTCGACTGACGGGCTGGTAGCGCCGGGATAAATACGCGTGGCGCCTTCAAAAGTGACCGATGCCATAATCGGTTACTCCTTTCACCGGCAGGTACGTGCCGGACGATCCTTTGTGAATGGAGCATTAGCTAGTACTAGTGCTTGTACAAGTATCCCACGTCAGGCGTGTCGTCGGATACGCGGTTAGTGTAGAGAGGCACCTTGGGAGTTTCATGTGGCACCGCTGCGGGTGGTCAGGTGCTCGGGTGTCCGGGTGTCCGGGTGGTATGCAAACAGGTAAGGATAGTGATGGCCGACGAGCTTCCTAACGGCGCTGGCGCCGAGAAAGACGTTGGTGCCGAGACTCGCCCGATTGCGGTGCAACGTAAGGCAAGCGAGTTGCGTGTGCAGGCACGTAGCGCTGAGCGCAAACGTCGATGGATGTTGATCGGTGTTGGCGTTGTGGTTCTTGCCATTGTTGTTGTCTCTTTTATTGCCGCTCTCGTTGATGGTCGGGACTCCGCATATGCGACGCCGGCAAATCTCGTCGATGGGGGCATTGTGATCGGCGCCCAACTTGCAGCCGGTTCTGACATCGTTGCTGCCTCGTCGGCGCGTGCGGCGTCTGACACCTCGGGTGGTTCGCAGGTGGCGGTGCAACCGACCGTCTCGGTGACGGCGTTTCTCGATTACGACTGTGCGGAGTGTTCTGGTTTCATTCTGGCTAACGGCGAGCAGCTTCGTGGTTGGGTGTCGTCTGGCCGCGTCTCGCTTGAGATTGTGCCGGTGGCTCAAAGCCAGTCACAGTATTCGATTGAGGCGACGAACGCGGCCGCATGCGTTGCCACGTTTGCTCCTGATTCGTTTTTTGATTTCAACTCAGCCATGTTTGCCGTGAATGATGTGGGAACGTTGACACGCGACACCGAGCAGATCGTCGCTGTCGCCGCAGATGCGGTGGGTGTCGAGAACGCGGATGTTTCTGCGTGCATCCGAGACCAGACATACAAAGTGTGGGCTGCGAATGAGTCGGGTCGCGATCTTGAAGATGCTTCTTCTAGCGCATCTGCGGTGCGCGCAATTGTGCCGCAGGTGTTCGTGAACGGCCTCTTGTTTGAGGGCGATGTCGCCGATTCCATAGAGTTTTCCACGTTTGTCTCGCATGCAGAGTCTGAGACGGTGGCGCCCGAGTAGAGCGTCCACACCCGAACGGGTTACGACAGCGGGGGTTCGCTCGTGCTATGTTTTAGGGTCGATGCCCCGTTAGCTCAGTTGGCCAGAGCATCGCTCTTGTAAAGCGAGGGTCGACGGTTCGAATCCGTCACGGGGCTCAATAAAAAGGCGCGGTGCGTCTTTTCGTTGAGCCCCCGAGCGATTGTCGCTCGGAACTCTTGAGGGTGTGGCGCGGTGCGTCTTTTGTTGAGCCCCCGAGCGCTTGTCGCTCGCTATTTTTCGGCGTTACACCTCCACTTTTCTGCATACGCCCCATGCAAATCCGTAGCCACCCCGGTAATCCGTAGCCACCGCGGTGTGGCGCGCGAGTAATTTCAGCCCGCTGCCCGGACTCGCGCACCTCTTTTCTGCATACGCCCCCACTCGAACGCTTCATCTCTCACAATGAGGCACTATCGTGGCCCGAAATGCCGGGCGGCATGGGGCGCGCTTGCCGGGCGTAGGACATTCGAATGGGTGCGTCTGCATTTTCGGGCGCGAGAGGGTATGTTTTTTGTTGAGCCGCCGAGCGGCTTGTTGCTCGGCGCGCTTTCCCGGGGTTTTTCTTTCCCGGCACTTTCGTGCAGACGCCCCCATCCGAATCCCAGCCACCCAAGTGGGATGTGTAAGCAATTTTGGCTCGCTGCCCGGACTCGCGCACCTTATCTTCTGCAGACGCCCCCACTCGAACGTCTAACCTCCCCAAACATGTTTGGGCGGAGGGCCGAAATGTTGGGCAACGAGTTGTGGGTCTGCCGCGGACGCGTGCGTCGAGTGGGGGCGTCTGCACGAAAGAAGCGAGCGCAATTTGGTGATGCGTTATGTGCCCAACGAGAACTCCAGCCCCAAGACGAGAACTCCAGCCCCAAGAAGCGATCGGATGGGGGCGTCTGCAGAAAGGCGGCGGCCAGACAGTTCCGTGGCAGGTTGCGCGTGCGGGGGTCGAGGCGACCGGGTGCGTGCCGAGCGTGGAAGGTCGGAGGCGGGTAGCGCGTGTGGGGGTCGAGGCTCGGGTTACTTTCGCAGCCGCCGGGAAGAGTCGGGCGCATTACCTGCGGGCTGCAACCCCCTTGCTTTTACTCTGCTGTCTTGCCCATACCTCTACTGCGCCACCTTTACTCTGCTTCGAAAGAGAGTGCGATCGAGTTCATGCAGTACCGCTCACCCGTGGGAGTTTGGGGTGCGTCGTCGAAGACGTGGCCAAGGTGCGACCCGCAGTTGCGGCACAAGACTTCGGTTCGTGTCGTGCCGAGGCTGGTGTCTTCTCTCAGGATGACTGCATCGCTGTTGGTGGGGTCGTAGAAGCTCGGCCAGCCGCAATGCGAATCGAATTTGGTTTCTGATCGGAAGAGTTCTGCTTTGCAGGCGCGACACCGGTAGATGCCTTCGCGGTTCTCGTCGAGGAGTTCTCCGGTCCAGGGGCGTTCGGTTGCGGCCTGGCGCAATACGGCGTACTCGGCCGGCGTCAACTCTGCGCGCCAAACGGAATCGTCTTTCGGGTTTTTGGGCTGAACGGTCATGGATTTTCCTTCCCGGCTTCGATGGCTTGTTCCAGCGCTCACCGCTTTGTAGTACTAACAACGCCGTGGGCCCACACATCGTTCCCGGTGGATGCGGTTTGACAGAAATGATGGAAAAGCAGGCCGAGTTAGGCTAGCCTAACCTTGCTAACCGGGTTTGATCTACCGTAGGCTCGAAGCGCCTGAGTTGGTATTTCCGGTCTGCACCTTCACGGGTGTCAGGCCTTGACGAAAGCGAATTTTCAATAATGCAGGGTACTTCCGGAATCGTGATGTTCCGCCGTTTCATCGCGTCGCTGATCGCCATCGTTTTCGGAATGGGGGCATCGCTTGTCGCTACCGGTCCGGCGCAAGCCGCACCAGCACCAACGGTGAGCATCACCGCGGCCCCGGCTGGCGGGGGTGCCGTCACGGTAACGGGAACAGGCTTTGCTACTTCGGAACCCGGAATCTACCTTGGCCTTGGCCCGGCTGGGCTTTCGGGGTTTTACGCGGGCGCCGCCTCCCTCATCCCGACCGAAATCGTGTGGATTGCTGTCGGCAATCCGACAGTCTCGACCGGAACGGCCCGCACTGAGCCGTTGTCGAAAACGGGAACGTTCAGTGTAAATATCACCGTTCCGGCTCCCACTGATAAGACCCCTGCGTACGCGATTTATACTTCGAAGGCACACGGCGTTGGTACATCGGATACCAGTCAGAACACGACGACCCCTGTGACATATGGTTCGGCGTCTGACGGCGGCGGCTCCAACCCCGGCACTGGTGGCAACGGATCTGAGCCGGAAACAGCCACGCCATCGATCAGCGCCAAGGTGTCTTCGATCTCCAGCAAAGGAGTTGTCACCGTGCGTGTGGTCGGCTCCGACTTCGGGGACGTCTCTCAGGCGTATGCCGCGGTGATCCGGAAGGGCACAGAAAGGCTGGTCTCCGGGTCGAATCGGACCACCGCATTTGGCGACTGGACTGGATCGAGCGGGATCACGGGTGGGAAGTTCACGAAAAAGCTCACGGCAAAAGCCACCAAGTGGGATCCGTCGCGAAACTACGAAGTGATCGTATGGACTGTGAGCGGCACCCCGACCAGCGCCAACACATATGCACGCGCTGACGTTGCGGTCACTGGTGCGCAGTCAAAAGCGATCACGCGGGCAAAGACGGCTGCGGCATCCGCCGCATCCAAGACCGCGAAGAGCTCGAAGACCTCGAAAGCTGCGAAGGCATCAGCAGGCAGTCTCACTTGGGGTGTGAGCACCAGCTTCCGCAGTTATGTGGTTGGGCCTATCGCTCAAGGTGCGATCATCACGTCATCTAGCGTCACCACGAAGAGTGGTGCATTCACCTTCGGCCAATCGGGTGCGTCGACGTATAGCGCCACCAAACACAGCGGCTCGGTCAGCTATCGTGGCACGGTCTCATTCACCGGACACGGCGGCATCATGAATGTTGTAGTCAAGAATCCGAGAATTGTGATTACCTCGGCGAAGAAGGCCACTCTATATGTCGAAAGCGGCGGGTCCGAGGTTGCGATGGCCACCTTGGCGCTCGGGACGCCGAAGACAGCGTCCTCCGGTGCCACGACCTTCACCCGTGTGCCTGCAACGCTGACAGCTACAGGGCTGTCGACCCTGTTCGAGGGCACCCCGCCATCGAGCGGGCTCGATCCCGTAACGTTCACTATCGGCTCGGCGGCGAAGGCGACGACCAAGAGTTCCAAGTCGTCGACCGACACTGTCTCGAAGTACACGAAGAAAGCGACAGTGTCATCGAGCACGAGCAGCACTACGACCAAGTCGGCCGCGGCAAAGCCAGCCGTGGTCAACGGGTGTGCGGTTGCAGACGCAACGCTGGAATGGGGTTTCAAGGAAAGCTTCCGCGCTTACATCGATGGCAGCATCGCCAATGGGTCGTGGTCCGAGAAGGGCAACGCGTCGTACAACACCCCCAACTTTGTGTGGAAGCAGGGTGAAGGCAACGTCGATTCTGCGGCGTCTGCGGTCTCGGTTGGTTTCACCGGTTCGGTGACATTCACCGGACATAGCGGTGTGCTCGATATGACGGTCTCAAACCCGACCTTGTCGATTGCCGACGCATCCACTGGATACATTCTGCTTGACGTGAAGAATACGACGATGGAGGGTGTCGCCGTCAAAGAGAAGCAGGTTTCGTTCGCCAAGCTCGACCTTGCCGGTGTCTCATTGGTCCCGGATGCGGAGGGAGCGGTGACGTTGACTGGGGTGCCTGCGAGCCTGACCGCCGAGGGCGCGGCCGCATTCGGCACCTATCCCGAGGGCGAGGCGCTCGATCCGGTCACGCTTGTGCTGCCTGTTGCGAGTGACTGTGCCGTGGATTCGAAGCCATCGTCGGGTGCTGCGGCTGAGGAATCGCCGAGCGCGACGTCGAGTGTTGCGCCGAGTTCTGTGTCGGCGTCTGCGGTTGCGGGGGCGACGGGTCTTGCGGTGAGCAATGACGACAATGCTTCGCCAATTGCCATATATGTTGTCGTTGGCATTCTGATCCTGCTTGTCGGAGCGGCCGGTGGTTGGTTGCTCGGGCGACGTGGTCGGTCTCAGCTGCCTACCGGAGGGTCCGAGTGAGCGGGCCACGTCGGCGTATTGCAGCCGCCGGGGTTGTCGGCATCGTGGTGATGCTGGTGCTTTCGGGTTGTGCGACCGCCTCGACTATTTCGAGTAGCGCGGCCGACCTCGGAAGTTCGGCATCGGCAGTGCCGCTCTCCCAACTGACTCCGCTCGCCGATCCGAAAAGCTACGTCGGCCCATCCACGGCTGTCTTGGATTCATCGGCGATTGTTCCGGTCGAGCAGAATCCGTCGCAGAGCCTGCCCGCGACCATCACGTCGAAGGACCCAGACGGCGACGTGTCGGTGACGGTCACGGATACGTCGCGGATTGTGCCGATGGATATCGCTGGCACAATTGCGACGACCGTGTTTGCGCTCGGTTTCGGCGGCAGTGTTGTCGGGCGGGATGAATCGACGTCGATTCCTGGCGCCGAAGACTTGCCTGTGGTTACGGGTAGTTCGCACTCGATCAATGCCGAGGCGGTGCTTGCGCTCAATCCGACTCTGGTCATCACTGATGGCACGATTGGGCCGCGCGACGTGGTCACGCAGCTTCGTGACGCGGGGGTGACCGTCGTTTTTGTCTCCAATACGCCGAGCATTGAGGGGCCGGCACAGTTGGCTCGCGACGTCTCAGCGGTGCTTGGGGCCGCCCCGGTCGGGGATGAGCTCGCCACAAAACTCAGTACGCAGATCACCAACAAAGTGGCTGAGATCGCTGCGCTTGCGCCCAAGGAGAATTCGAAGAAGCTGCGGATCGCATTCTTGTATCTTCGCGGCGCGTCGGGCATTTACTACCTGTTCGGCAAGGGCAGCGGTTCAGATGTTCTTATCAATGCGCTCGGGGGTGTGGATGTTGCCACCGAGATCGGTTGGGTTGGCGAGAAGCCCATGACTGCTGAGGCTCTCGCGGCGGCCGATCCGGATCTGATTTTGGTCATGACGAAGGGGCTTGAAAGCGTTGGCGGTGTCGATGGGCTCTTGTCGTCGAAGCCCGAAGTCGCCATCACCACCGCGGGCGAAAACAGGCGATTTGTGGATATGGCGGATGCCGTGGTTCTTGGTTTCGGTCCGCGACTGCCGGATGTGCTCGATGCCCTGGCTCGTGCCATTTACGCCCCTGAATGACGCTGTTTTGTCGCGTCAAACCGGTCAAGAATCCGCTCACAAAACGGTTGCATATTAGGTAAGGCTTCCCTTACTGTTGAAGCAGGCGCTCGGCGTCTTTTCGTGCCACTGGGATCATGCGTGGCACGCTCTCACTCACATTGGAGGACACACAGTGACTATTTCTGCTCAGGCTGCTCCCACGCAGACTGATTCGCGGTCGCACCGCTTCAAGCGCGCAGTTGCGAGCCTCATCGTCGCGGCGCTCGCAACCGGCGGACTCGCCGCGATCACGGCCACGCCCGCGAACGCCGCGGTGACCGATTCGGTGACGGGCGTCACCGGTTCGTGGAATGTCAGTGATCGTTGGCTGAATTATGTTATGTACCCGCCGGCCGGTTATCCCTTCACACTTAGCCCCGCATCGAGCGTCACCCCTTCTTTGCCGACGAGTTGCACGCTTGAGCCCTCGATCACAGCATTTGATGCTAACCAAGACGCCACGTGTGTTGTTCCTTTGACGGGCACTGCCGGCGGCAACGTCGACCTCGCCACCGGTGCGATCACCGGGATTGACCTTGGTTCAATTACCTGGGTGAGCCCCCATTTCCCAGGTGGCGTTGCGCTGGAAAACTTGGAATTGAACGCTGATCCTGCAACTCACATCGCAACGGTCACAGCGGATGTGTCCGGTGACGCGGCTGCAGTCCCGGTCGCAACTGAGGATGTCGTGATTGCGACGTTCGATCTTTCTGCCGTGACTCCATCGATCTCAGACGGAGTTGTCACTTACACGGACCTGGTCGGGACGGTGAGCCCAACGATTAATACGGTTATTCCGTCGTGGACCTCGCCAAACTATGCAGGCGCGGCAACATCCCCGCTCAGTTTCTCGGTCTCAACAGCCACACCGACGGTGGAGGCGACCATCACTTCAAGCACCCCAGGTGCCGGAGTGGTTGTCTCGGTGACAGGCGATGGATTCCGTGGCGTCACGAACACAGGAGATGCCGGTATCTACGTTGCGATCGCGCCTGCAGGCGGATTGCCCAGTCTGACGGATGCGTCTGCTTACATCACAGCCTCCTGGATCCGAGCCGCGTCTTTGGCCGACGGAACCTTTGCGACGACGCTGACCGTGGCTGCTGACAAGTTTGACTTGACGAAGACATACTCCGTCTACACCTGGCAGGCGCACACTCATTCGAACGCCACTCAGGACACTGAGACGGAACTCAGCATCGATCCGGAATCGCTCGAATGGAAGACGGCAATTCCTGAGCTCACCGTTTCGAACACATCGATAGGTTTCGGCTCTTCGGTGACTGCTACCGTAACCGTTCCAACTGCGGCAACCGGATCCGTCGAATTCTATGACGGTTCAACGAGCCTCGGCACGGCGACCGTTTCTAATGGCGAAGCCTCCAAAACGATCAGTGGTCTCAAGGTCGGCTCGCACAACTTGACGGCGAGCTACTCAGGTGACAACAGCTACGTGCCATCCAATTCGGCTGTGGTATCGCTGACTGTCGCCAAGGGGACGACGACGACCGGCGTCGCGGTGTCATCAGCGAAGCAGGTATACGGCAAGGCCCTGACCATCACGGCGACCGTGCCGTCCGCGGCAACAGGAAAAGTGCAGTTCTTCGACGGCTCCACGAGCCTCGGCACCGTCTCTGTTTCGAAGGGCAAGGCCGCAAAGTCCGTCAAGCTGAAGGCCGGGGCGCACAAGATCACCGCCAAGTATCTTGGCGATGGCACCTATCAGGCATCCACCTCGACCGTACGCACGGCCACAATCACCAAAGCGACCTCCAAAAAGGTGACGGTCTCTGGCAAGAAGTTTGCGAAGAAGAGCAAGCCGAAGGTGACCGTGAAAGTGACGAGGCTGAATAACGGAAGTTATGCAACTGGTGTTGTCACGGTTGTCGTCAAGGGCAAAGTCGTCGGAAAGGCAACACTGAAGGCAAGCAACAAGGGTGTCGTCACTCTCAAGCTGAAGAAGAAGTACTCCACGGCTATCACCGTGCGGGCTCACTTCGTGCCAAAAGACTCTGCCAACGTCGCTTCGAAGCAGTCGAAGACGGTCAAGATCAAGACAAAGAAGTAAGAGGCTCGAGAACCGCTTCTCGATTCACGAAACGGTGAGGCGCTCCGGCGAACGGGGCGCCTCACCGTCGTTGGGATGGCCCGTGCCAGAGAAGGCCAGAGAAGCCCCGGAAACCAATGTCGGAGGCTCGACCTAAAGTCGTCTCAGAGGTGAAGAGATGATCGAAAATGAGTCAACCACTGCACGTTCAGAAGGCCTTACCGCTCGCGACGCCGCAATCATCGAGTTCGAGCGAGCGTGGCTGCAACATAGCGGTGCAAAGGCGGCAGCGATCTGCGCACAGTTTGGGCTTACCCAGGCGCGGTACTATCAGATGGTTAACACCCTGATAGATTCGCCCGTTGCTCTAGCCTCCGATCCATTGTTCGTATATCGGTTGCGACGGCTTCGAGAGAAGGCACTCGCACGTCGCGAGTGAGCTTCCTGGCCGACCGAACGAGAGAGAAATGGCCGAGAGTTTTCCTCCCGACGAGTTTGACAACCCCGATCTCGCAACTCACCGTGTTGGTGCCCATCGCAGACGTCCGCTTCCCGGGCGTAGGTGGATCATCTTCGGAAGTTGTGTTGCGGTAGCAGCCATCATCGCCGGCGTAGGCTTCCTCCTGCTCAATCTCGTTGCTCAGGGCAACCAATTCATTGACGATGGCATAGGTACTGGCGGCTCCGCCTCTGCAGAGGCCAGGCAGTCGAGCACGGTAGCAGCCGTAAGCGGCTCTCTCTCGGCAAGCGCCTCCAGTAGTTCTAGCTCAGCGGCTCCTCAGAGCTCCACCCCTGTGACACCGTCGAGCAGCGCCGCCGTAGACAAGACCACCGCAGTAACAGTGCTCAACGCAACAAGCACCACAGGCCTTGCGGCTTCGGCACGAACAACCCTGAGCGCTGCCGGCTGGACTGTTGTTACCACCGGAAATGCGAATATCCGCGCAAGCCAAAGCAGCGTCATCTACGCTAGCTCGGCTGATCGAGCCGCTGCACGGGCTGTCGCGAAGAAACTCGGCATCGATACTGTTACCAGGCAAAGCGACGCGAGCACCGCGATCGTCGTCACGTTGGGGGCCGACTTTGCCGGATAGGCTACGACCCTTGACCCGTCCGCCCCGCGCCCTGCCCACAACGCCCTGTCCTGCGAGCTCTTGCCGCGTTCGCATACTAGGTTTCTAAGAAACAAGTTCACGCCGAATCGAGACGAACACATGTCGGAAACCCCCCAATTTCCACGTCGAATCATCTTCCGTGGCGCACTCTCTGCGGTGGCGCTCGCCTCCCTTGCCGCGTGCACAGGCACATCCAACGCGTCGCAAGGCGGTAGTCCAAACGCGAGCGGTCCGGCCTACGACTCGGGTTTCAGCGCATCGGCACAGCCGAAGGTCGCTCCGCTTACTGGCTTGGCTTCGACGTCGGCCACGCTGGCTGGCCCCGCCCTCGCCCTCAAAATTCCTAACGACGTCTATGGCGCGCGCCCGCAGATCAATATCAACCGCGCCGACCAGGTTTACGAAGAACTCGTCGAGGGCGGCATCACTCGGTATGTGGCAATATTCCACAGCGACATCCCCGACACCGTAGGGCCGTTGCGCTCGTTTCGGCCGATGGATCCAGCCATCATGCATCCATACAACCCGGTCGTCGTCTTCTCTGGCGGGCAAGCACCATTCATCCGGTTGCTGAAAGCCACGGGGCTCACCTACTTCAATGAGTCATCTGGTGCCGCATATATGTCGCGACTCTACAACTCGTCCGCACCAGAGAAGGTGGCGCCAGACAACCTCGTCTTAGCGGCCGAGAAACTCTGGAAGGCAAATGAGTCGCAGAAGCCACCCACCCAGCTCTTCAACTATTCGACCGACGTCTCAGATGCATCCGCAACAACAGCCGGCAGCAGCGCCAAGAAGCTGAACGTGACGATGTCACTGTCGTCTAGCAGGGTGTGGCAGTGGGATGCGTCGGACAAGGTATGGGTGCGCTCGCAAGATGGCGAAAAGGATATGCAATACAACTCCAAGTTCGCGACCTCACGGGTGAACACGGTCAACGTTGTGGTCGTGAAAGTGGATATCGATCGCAGCAAGTACGCGAGCCTGCATGGTTCACCGCCATACACGAAGTTGTTCGGGAGCGGGACCGCCTACATCGCCACCGGCGGGAAGGTGCTCAAAGCAAAGTGGTCTAAAGGAACCGATACGTCGTCGCCACTGACTTTGACAGGCGTTGACGGGCTCCCCATTCGCCTTGCACCGGGTCGCACCTGGTTCGAGTTGGTTCCGAAAGATGTCGGCAGCTTCAAGTTCTCTGCCTGACCGAGCCGCGCGGGCGGCAAGAATCGCGCTTTCCTCGTGGCGAACGTGCGGGCTGTCGGCTTGATTCATTTGCACTCTCGGCCTTAGAGTGCTAACTATGTATTAGCACTCTGCAGTGTGGAGTGCTAATAGTTTGTTTGCCAACAGTGACGTCCAGGAGGGACGAAAAAACAAAATGGCTAAGATCATTGCTTTTGATGAGGAAGCCCGTCGCGGCCTCGAGCGTGGACTCAACATCCTCGCTGATGCTGTCAAGGTAACCCTCGGCCCGCGTGGCCGTAACGTCGTCTTGGATAAGAAGTGGGGTGCGCCGACCATTACGAATGATGGCGTCACCATCGCTAAAGAGATCGAACTCGACGACCCATACGAGAAGATCGGCGCAGAGCTGGTCAAAGAAGTTGCCAAGAAGACAGACGATGTCGCTGGCGACGGAACGACTACCGCAACAGTGCTCGCACAGGCGCTCGTCAAAGAGGGCTTGCGCAACGTCGCCGCTGGTGCTGATCCGATCAGCCTGAAGCGCGGAATTGACAAGGCCGTTTCGGCCATCGTCGGTCGACTGCTTGAGGCTGCCAAAGAGGTTGAGACTGAGGAAGAGACCGCTGCAACCGCATCGATCTCGGCCGGCGATCCCGAGATCGGGAAGATCATCGCACGAGCCATCCACACGGTCACCAAGGAAGGCGTCGTCACCGTCGAGGAGTCGAACACGTTCGGCATCGATCTCGAGCTGACGGAGGGCATGCGTTTCGACAAGGGCTACCTGTCGCAGTACTTCGTGTCTGATCCCGATCGTCAGGAATCCGTGCTTGAGGACCCATACATCCTCATCGCCAACTCAAAGGTCTCGAACATCAAAGACCTGCTGCCTGTCGTCAACAAGGTGATGGAGACCGGCAAGGAACTGCTCATCATTGCGGAAGACGTCGAGGGCGAAGCACTCGCCACGCTGATCGTCAACCGCATTCGCGGCATCTTCAAGTCGGTTGCCGTCAAGGCTCCTGGCTTCGGCGATCGCCGCAAGGCCATGCTGCAGGACATCGCTATTCTCACCGGTGCACAGGTCATCTCGGAAGAGATCGGCCTCAAGCTGGAGAGCACCGAGCTGTCCATGCTTGGTCGTGCACGCAAGGTCGTTGTCACCAAAGACGAGACCACCATTGTCGAGGGCGCTGGCGAGAAGGCCCAGATCGACGGCCGCGTTGCTCAGATTCGTACCGAGATCGAGCGCACCGACTCCGATTACGACCGCGAGAAGCTCCAGGAGCGCCTCGCCAAGCTTGCCGGTGGCGTTGCAGTCATCAAGGTCGGCGCAGCGACTGAGGTTGAGCTCAAAGAGCGCAAGATGCGCATTGAGGATGCCGTTCGCAACGCGAAGGCTGCTGCTGAAGAGGGTATCGTCGCCGGTGGTGGCGTTGCGCTCATCCAGGCCGGTGCCGTACTCGATTCTCTTGAGCTCTCAGGTGACGAGGCCACTGGTGCCAACATCGTCAAGGTGAGCATCCAGGCTCCGCTGAAGCAGATCGCCATCAACGCCGGCCTTGAGCCTGGCGTCGTTGTCGAGAAGGTCCGCAACCTCGATGCAGGCCACGGCCTCAATGCGGCCTCGGGTGAGTATGTTGACATGCTCGCTTCCGGCATCGCCGACCCGGTGAAGGTGACCCGCTCTGCACTGCAGAACGCGGCATCCATCGCCGGTCTGTTCCTCACCACTGAGGTGGTTGTGGCGGACAAGCCTGAGAAGGCTGCACCTGCTCCGGCCGATCCGACTGGTGGCATGGACTTCTAAGCGAGTCTGTACAGCTCCACACAATTGGGGGCGAAATCCGAAAGGATTTCGCCCCTTTTTTGATTTATCCAGGTGGGGAAGTCAGCTATAGCAAGGTCGTAATGTCAACGAGCGGTTCGGGGCTGACCATCCTATTCTTTGCCAGGCCGACAGGTGGGAGGCGTCGATTCTTGCACGTGCGCCAATACCGGCATCCACACCAATTCCTACAGCCACACGCATTCCTGTACTCATGCTGATTCCTACCTGCGCCCGCGCCTGATTCCCGGGCCCGCGTCAGTTCTCACAACTGCACAGTTTTTTGCGTTCGAACCGATTCCTGCACTGTTCTTTTCGCAGACGCCCCCACGCGAATGTTCAACCACATGATCCGCGGGTGCACAGTGCCTGGCATCGGTTACGAAACGCGTGCTGTGCGTGCGCGGGGCTCTTGTGCAGACGCCCCCACTCGAACGCCTCATCACCCCGCATGTGCCACGGTTGTGCCCCGAAATAACGGGCCACAAGACGTGTGCTTGTCTCCGTGCAAGCGTTTCGGATGGGGGCGTCTGTATTTTCCGGTTGGCGGCACGCGGCGATTCGCGGGTGCGTGGCGTAGTAGGTAGCACAAACAGTTGGTGTTGCTGAGAAGTTTCGGATCGGAGCGTCTGCAGATGAAGGCACAGCACGAAGGAGGCCAGCGGGAAGCTAGGACGAGGTTGGGGCTGCGGCTAAGAAGAGGTCAGGGCTGAGGTTAAGAGGAGGTCAGAACCGGGTAGGGGCTACGAGGGGGCTAGGACGAGGTTGGGGTCGGGGCGCTAAGAGGAGGTCGGGCCCGGGGCTAATGAGGAAGGGGCTAGACCGGGGCTAAGGCCCGCGAGGCTAAGAGCGGGGTCTCTTAGCCCAGTTGCGCAGATCAGCTTAGTTTCGTAGATCATCCGGCCCGGCGACGGGAGCCGTCTGCGTATCGTCCTCGCCCGCGCCAGCATCGGCACTCTCTTGGTACAACGGAAGGGAAACGCGAAAAGTCGCGCCTCCTCCGGGTGTCTCGTGTGCCGTCACTTCGCCATGGTGGGCCGCGACAATGGCTGCCACGATGGCGAGCCCGAGCCCAGACCCTCCGGTCTCTCGGGCTCGTGAGTTGTCTGCACGGAAGAAGCGTTGGAAGATCTTTCCGCGAAGCTGTTCCGGGATACCGGGGCCGTGGTCTCTGACTTCGACGATGACACGATCGTGGGGCGCATCGACCCCGACGGCCAAAGTGAGCGGAGAACCTTCTGGCGTGAAACGCAACGCGTTCACCACGATATTGGTCAGCACCTGGCGGAGCTTGTTCTCTTCTCCCCACACAAATGCAGGTACCGCTTCTTCAGGCATTGGGGGGATGAGCGGGGCAGCTTGAGACGTGTCGTTCGGGCCACGGTGCCCACGATCGGGCCGACGAACAATGCGCAGCAGTCCGGTGGGCGTGCGGCGGGAGCTCGTCGCCACATCGGTTTCGGGCGACGGATGCGTGGATGGGTTCTCGGCGCCGTCTTGAGGTGGTACCGGCGGCTCGGCCTTCCATTCGACAAGCTCAACTTCGCGGTCATGGTCTCGGGCCATCGCGTCGAGCGCGATGTCGTGGGCAACCTGCCGCATATCGACAACGTTTGATTCGAGGGGGCGCGCCTCGTCGAGCCGTGCGAGGGCGAGCAGGTCTTCGACGAGGCCTGTCATGCGGATGGCTTCACGCTCGATGCGATCCATCGCTCGGGCGACGTCCTCTTTTGACTCGAGCGCGCCCATTCGGTATAGCTCAGCGTATCCGCGCACAGAAACGAGTGGGGTGCGCAGCTCGTGGCTGGCGTCCGACACGAACCGGCGCATTTGCGTGATTGTTTGCGCTCGTTGGGCGAACGATGCTTCGATACGGTCGGTCATCACGTTGAGTGACTGATTGAGCCGTCCGACCTCAGTCTTTGGGCCGGCGTTGGGGAGGCGTTTCGTGTAGTCGCCTGCGGCAATGGCTGCTGCTGCGTTTTCGGCACGTCGAAGAGGAGCGAAGACTGAGTCGGCGAGGATCCAGGCGCTGATGCCGCCGGCAATAAGCACGATGAGCCCGAATCCGATAAAAATATTGGTGTATTGGGCGAGGGTCTGCGTTGCCGAGGTGATGGGAATGCCAACCGCGACGCCGGCGCCCGTTGATACGCTCAAGTTCACAAATCGCCAGGACGCTTGGGGCGAGACGGCCAGAGTATAGGGAGTGTTGAACTCTTTGACGTCGAGCATGGTGCGTAGTGCCGAGACTGCGGGAATGTCTTCCGAAGCGACGTCGGTCGGGTTCAATGTCACTACGGCACCGGATGAGGCGAAATAGACGGCGTAATACTGGGTGGGCAGCACTTTGCTGACGACTTGGAGGTCTTTCACGTCTGTTTCGGCGAGGGCCGTTGCAGTGGATTCGAGTTGCCGGTCGATTTGGTCGTACAGGTAGCTACTCAGCATGACGTGCGTGCCAACGCCAGACAGCAAGAGACCGCCCGAGATCAGGGCGATCGTGAGTGCCGTGTTACGCGCCCGAAGAGACGTTTCGTGCCACGGGCTGCGCTTGCGGGGCCTGGGTGCTGCCACTGTGTTAAGGCTTTGGGGTCTTGAGCAGGTAGCCGAAGCCGCGCTTTGTCTGTATCAGCGGTTCGCTTGTGAATGGGTCGAGTTTGCGGCGCAGGTATGACACATACGATTCGACGATGCCCGCATCCCCGTTGAAGTCGTATTCCCAGACGTGATCGAGGATTTGGGCTTTGGAGAGCACGCGATTGGGGTTGAGCATGAGAAAGCGCAATAGCTTGAACTCGGTGGGGCTGAGTTCAATGAGGTTGCCGTTGACTGATACTTCGTGAGTGTCTTGATCCATGGTGATTTCGCCTGCGGTAAGCACGGCGTCCTCTTCGACTTCGAGCGTGCGGCGCAAGATGGCTCGAATGCGCGCGACGATTTCGTCGAGGCTGAAGGGTTTGGTCACATAGTCGTCGCCGCCGACGGTGAGGCCCATGACTTTGTCTTGGGTGTCGTCTTTGGCGGTGAGGAACAGGATGGGTGCGGTGAAGCCTGATTCACGCAGGCGCTTTGTCACGCTGAAGCCGCTCATGTCGGGAAGCATGACGTCGAGAATCATGAGGTCGGGTTCTTCGCCAAGCACGGCGGAGATGGCCGCTGACCCGGAACCGACGGCACGGATAGCGAAGCCTGCAAAGCGAAGACTGGTGCTGAGAAGGTCGCGGATGTTGGGTTCGTCATCGACGATGAGAATGCGTGGTTGACTGCTCATCTTCCCATTGTCTGTGCGAAGTCTGAAAGTTTGGTGAGAGATGCGAGGGTGAGGGCTAGACGTCCGCCGCATCCACAATGGTGTATCGGTAACCCTGTTCGGCAAGAAAGCGCTGACGGTTCAACGCGAAGTCTTGGTCGACGGTGTCCCTCATCACGATCGTGTAAAAGTGGGCGAGGCTGTCGGCGCCTTTCGGACGCAGGATGCGGCCAAGTCGTTGCGCTTCTTCCTGACGCGATCCAAAGGATCCAGAGACCTGAATCGCGACGGACGCATCCGGCAGATCGATAGAAAAGTTTGCCACTTTGGAGACGACGAGAGTTGCGATCTCTCCGCTGCGGAAAGCCGAGTACAGGCGTTCCCGTTCGGCGACAGGTGTTTCGCCTGTCAAGCTCGGGATGTCGAATGTTTCGCTTATCTCGGCAATCTGGTCGAGGTATTGCCCGATGATGAGGGTGTGTTCATCGGGATGCTTGTCGAGGATTTTCTTGATGATCGGCAACTTCGACTCGGAGGTTGACGCAAGCCGGTACCTGTCTTGGTCGGATGCTGCGGCATAGGTCAGCCGCTCCGCGTCGGGAACGGCGACGCGCACCTCGATGCATTCGGCGGGGGAAATGAATCCTTGCGACTCCAGTTCTTTCCATGGCGCATCGAAACGCTTGGGGCCGATCAGGGAAAACACGTCGCCCTCGCGACCGTCTTCGCGGATCAGGGTTGCTGTCAACCCGAGTCGGCGACGTGCTTGCAGGTCTGCGGTGAGTTTGAACACGGGCGCCGGCAGCAAATGCACTTCGTCGTAGATGACGAGACCCCAGTCGCGTGCATCGAGTAGTTCAAGGTGCGCGTACTCGCCGTGCCTCCGGGTGGTCAGGATCTGATAGGTCGCGATGGTGACCGGCTTGACCTCTTTGACTTCGCCCGAGTATTCGCCGATGTCGTCTTGCGTCAGAGATGTGCGGGCAAGCAGCTCGTCGCGCCACTGTCGTGCCGACACGGTGTTGGTGACAAGGATGAGGGTGTTTCGCGACGCCTTCGCCATGGCAGCCGCCCCGACGATGGTTTTTCCGGCACCGCATGGCAGCACCACGATGCCGTTTCCGCCCACATCGAAGCGCTCGGCGGCTTCTTCCTGATATTCGCGCAGCGCCCATCCACTGGTGTCGAGCGAAATGTCGAACGGGGTGCCGGGGGTGAAACCGGCCAGGTCGTCGGCGGGCCAGCCTAGTTTGAGCAACGCCTGTTTGAGCGTTCCTCGTGCCCAAGGCCCGATCACTTTGGAACCATCCGGGCGAGTCTCGACGATGAGTTCGGAAATCTTTGGCTGACTGGTGACCTCGTTGAGCACTGCTTGATTTGTGCTTGTCAGCAGCAGGTCATCGCCGTCGCGCACGATGGTGAGTAGGCCGTAGCGGGCCATGGAGTCGATGATCTCGGTGCGCACGACGTCGGGTACCGCGAACTTGGCGAACGTGTCGAGAGTGTTGAGCACTTCGTCGCTGGTGTGGCCTGCCGCGCGAGCGTTCCACAAGCCGAGGCGGGCGATGCGGTAGGTGTGTACATGCTCCGGGGCGCGCTCCAGGTCGGCAAAGACGGCGAGTGCGTGGCGCGCTTCTTGGGCGCGGGGGTTGTCGAGTTCGAGCAAAACGGTGCGGTCGCTCTGAACGATCAGGGGTCCCGTCGAATATGCAGCCATCCCTCTAGCTTATGCCTTTGGCGCTCATCTCCCACCTGTGGGGGCTTTTCGCAGTCTTCTCGCCTGAGTCGGAAAACAAAACCTGCCGTGAGTGTCCGGTGCTATGGGCAGTAGGTCTTCTGGGCGAGTGCGGCGACAGTGTTTTTGTCGGCACTGTTTGGATCTCCGCACGTTACGGCGCCTATCTCGTTGTTGTTCCAGGTCATAATTTGCCCGTCTGCGGTCAAGCCGTTTTCGCAGCTGACTTGGATGGCCAGCCGTTCAATCTTGAGGGCTCCGTAGCCGAGCACGGTGTGACTGTCTTGGATCGATTCGAGGAATCGGTCGACGTTGGCAAGAGCGGTGGAATTGGTGGGTAGTGTGACCTTTTGTGAGATGAGTGCGCGGATTTGCTCGTCGTCGACCCATGCCGCGTCGGTATCCCATGTCAGAGAGCTTGTGACAGTTTTGTCGACCAACGCCTCGCCCAATGAACTATTTGAAAACGAAGCAGCGTCACGGAGTCGTATTGCGGTGAATTCCCATGCTGGGGCTTTCGTGCTGTCCAGGGTAACGCGCGGGCTCTCGCATGCAATTGCAATTACAGAAGAAGAGGATGCGACTGCGGCAGCCGATGTCGACTGTGTCGGTCCCTGAGCGCTGCATCCTGACAATGCCACACCCGTAAGGGTCACGGCAAGAATAGGGAAAAGGATCCTGGATCTGACTCTCATAATGCCCCAATGATGGCTTCAAATTTGACCAACGGAAGCCTACGGATACCGTGCACGTAAGCCCCGGAGTACTTCCACGGCTCCGATGTCAGGGCCCGTGGATGGTCGTGACGCTACCATCACTGCCGACCCAAAATCCAACTGGCTGATTTGAATTTGGGTAGCTGCTACCTATCTATGCCGCCATCCTGTGCCCGGGCGCGCTCCAAACCCGTGAAAACTGTAAGTGTGTGGCATGCATCGTAGGCGCAGAAATTGCGAGTTCAACGAATGTGATCGCTCTTGGTCGGCCGCATTGTGAGAGTTACGACAATTTTTTTATCTTTTCTCCTACCTCGTTTGTAAGCGAAACATATGTGATTTATTTACGAAACATGGCGGCGGTAGTTTTCCATTGTTTTTGTGTCTGGGCGAGTGTTTGCGCCGCGTTGTGTTCCTGTTCTTGCGGTTCTTCTTTGGGTGGATAGGTGTTGTGATGAGTCGTTCGCGTGTGGTCTTGCTGGTGCCGGTGGCGATGGTTGTTTCCACAGCGTTGTGGGTGACGGGCTTGGTGCCGTGTATTTTACGAGTTCGGATGAGTTGCAGATTGGCACGTATAACGGGGGGAGTGCGAAAGCGCGCACGGTGTTCGCCATTGATACTTCGGTACTCAAAGGCAAGGTCGTGAAGTCGGCGACGTTGAAGTTGTGGGATTGGCATTCGTATAGCTGCTCGGCTTCGACGTGGACGGTTTATCACACGTTTAGTCCGGACTCGAAGACGACGTGGGCTGATCAGGGCACGTGGTACAGCGCGGGTGGGTCTTCTTCACAGACGAAGGGGTATTCGTCGTCGTGTGCGGAGGGCTGGGTGTCTGCCAATGTGACGGATCTGGCGACCATGTTCTCGAACACGACGGACACGACTCAGGGGTTCGGCATCCGGGCTTCGGAGTCGTCGAACGCGGGTTGGAAGAGGTTCTGGTCGGGCAACCATTCTTCGGGCAAACCGACCTTCACGGTGAACTACAACTCATATCCGAAGACCCCTACGAAGCTGGCGGTGGCAGATACCGTGTCGTGGTCGGGGGCTGACTACGCGTTGACGCAGAAGCCTAAGCTTTCCGCGGTCGTTTCGGATCCGGATGGCGGCAATGTCAAGGGTCGTTTCCAGGTCTTCAATTCTTCGACGATGAATTCTTCGACTTTGGTTGCGGAGTGTGTGAGCGGGAATGTGGTTTCGGGTGCGAAGGCCTCATGCACGTTGACGACTGCGTTGACTAACGGCGGTACCTATTGGGTGCGCGTGAAGGCAGATGACGGGTCTTTGATGGGGGCCTGGTCGGGTTCTGTCTCGTTCAAGGTTGACGTGAATGCACCCGCGGCGCCTTCGATCACGTCGTCGGCGTATTCGACCAGCGGCGCATGGTTGGATACGGCCCCGTCATCGAATACGTTCACTTTCTCGGTGGCGGCTGCTGATGTGACGAAGTTCCAGTACCGGTTTGACGCCGGGTCGTGGGCGACGGGTACTGCTGCCGGTTCGGGGACGACGAAGACGTTCCAAAGGGCGTGGAACCCGACGTCGGGCAAGCATACGGTCGAGGCACGGGCAGTGGATGCGTTTGGGCACGTTGGTTCGTCGGCACAGTTTTCTTTCGGTACCGGGCCGGCAGCTTTGTCTGCCCCCGCGAACGAGACGGTGGTGACGGGCCCGGTCAATGTGAAGGCTTCGGCGCACCCGGTGATTTCGGGAACGGCTTCGGCGAAGACGCTCTATCGGCTTGCGGGCGCGACGGCGTGGACGGAGATCCCGGAGTCTTCGAAGAGTGTGACCACTGGCGCGTATAGCGCAACGGTTGATTTGTCGTCGTTGACTGACCTTGACGCTCGCAAGTTTGCTCGCATCCAGATCGAGGTCTGTTTCACGTATAGTGCCGGCGCTGTGACGCAGTGCACGTGGAATGGGTCGAGTTCGTCGGTGCAGCCCACGGTGTTGAAGGTGCCGCACGCTTTCGGCGACAACTTCCCGACGACTGATGCAGGCCCCGGCCAGGTGGCGTTGTGGACGGGCGAGTATTCGATGAACGCCAGCGATGTGTCGGTTCCCGGGTATGTGGGTGATTTGTCGTTGTCTCGCACGTATTCCACGTTGGGCGATAACACTGGCACTGCTGGTCCGGGTTCCGTGTTCGGGCCGGGTTGGTCGGCTTCGTTCGATGGCACGGATGTGGGGGTCGCGGGCCTGAGGTGATTGATGACACGGGCAGTGACGGCACAATGACTTTGCTGGATGAGGACGGCAACGCGCTTATCTTCGAACAGCCGGGCGGCACCACGACGGCCCAGAAGGTGGGCACCTATGAACCGGCCACTGAGGATACGGCGGATTCGGGCATGGTGTTGGCTGTGAGTTCGTCGACCGCGATGAAGGTTACTGAGGACGACGGCACGATGACATCCTTTGCCCGCGTTGGCGGGGTGTGGCGGGCGGGCGCTATCACGGAGCCGACGTCGTCGAAGAGTACGACGTTCACGTATGACGCCGATGGAGATGTCACCAAGATCATCGCCCCGCTTCCTGATGGGGTGTCGGGGTGCACAACGCCGGTGGCGGGTTGCCGGGTGTTGAACGTTCAGTACAACGGCGGGACGAAAGCTGCCTCGACAAAGCGAGTGGCTTCAGTGAGCTACACAGCGTATGACCCGGATAAGTCTGGTGGAGCGGGCATGTCGACCGTGACGGTGGCGCAATACACCTATGACTCTTCTTACCGGTTGATCAAGGTCACAGACCCGCGTAGCGGGCTCGCGACACAGTACACGTACGATGGCACGACAGCGACGGGGCTGCCACGTTTGGCGACTGTCACACCGTCGGGGGAGGCAACGTACCGGTTCAGTTGGGGCAACAGCGGTGCCCCTGATCGACCGGCTAACGCCTTATTGGCGGTGTCCCGTGACCGCACGACGAATGCGGGCGATGGGTCGGTGCAGTTGTCGCGTTTCGTATATAACGTGACGGCGAGTACTGCGACAACACTGCCGTCGTTGGACGGATCGGATGTTGAAGTGTGGGGCCAAACGGTGGCGCCTTCGTATGGTGTTGCCGTGTTTGGGCAGGACCACACGGTGGCAACGTCGACGCTTGGCAGCGTTGCGGGCTCGGATTGGCAGTATGCGAATCTGCAATACACCGATGACGAGGGGCGCACTATTAACACTGCCGAGTACGGGGCGGGTCAGTGGTTGTTCACGGCGACGGACTATGACGACGCCGGACGTGTGATTCGTTCTCTTGATTCCCAGGGGATCCTGAACATTCAGGACTTGGTCGCGGATGGGGGGACGGCGTTAGATGAGGAGGTCACGGACCGGTACGCGTCGATTACGCGGTACCTGTCTGACGACATCACGTCGACTGCGGATGCGACGGGGCCTAGTGGTACGGTTTCTTCGGGCACGGTGATTGCGCCGAAGGGTTCGCGAGTGACCGATACGTGGTCGCCGGTGACTCCAACGGATGAGGGTTTGGTGCGCACCCACACTCATACCGATTACGACACGGGTGCACCTAATCATGGGGTGAATCCGAAGACTGGTTTGGCGTGGGGGCTTGCCACCCGCACTACGACAACCCAGATTCCGGCGGATGCGGAGTTGACGAGTGACCTGACGGGTGAGACGGTGCTGTCGCGTTCGATCTCCGGGTATGACCCGGTGGAGGGTACGACTGATCCGTTGGCGGATTCGAGCGGTTGGGTGCTTGGCACTGCGACCATATCCACGACGGTGACCGACTTTTCTACGAACGCTGGCATTACGACGAAGACTGTGTTCGATGCCGAGGGCCGTACCGTAAAAACGATCGGCGCGCGGTCTACTGGGGCCGATGCAGGGACCAGTCTGGCATCGTATTACACGACCGCACCCCAGTCGGGCGCGAATGCGGTGTGTGGAGGCCGTCCGGAGTGGGCGGGCTTGGCCTGCCGTCCTGTCACGGGCGAGGCAACCCCAACGAAGCCTGCGACGACGACAACGTACAGCCTGTACTTGTCAACGAGAACGGTGACGGAGACCTTGGGGTCGACAACTCGCACGGCGACAACGACATATGATGCGGCGGGTCGCAGCGTCTTGTCATCGACGACGACCAGCGGCCTGACGGGTTCGACCAGCGTGCTGGATACGAGGACGACGTATGACCCGAGCACAGGTGCGGTCACAAAGACGGAGTCGGTGAACGGCGATGGTTCGGTGGCTTCGGCCATTACGACGGGCTTTGACGCGTGGGGTAGAACTGTGTCCTATACGGATGCGACGGGTGAGACGACGACAACAACGTTTGACGATGCTGGCCGCACCGCATCCATCGCCGATTCTCAGTCGACGACAACATACAGTTACGACTATGCGGGTCAGAGTGGTCAACCGATTGAGCATCGCGGTCTGACGACGGGTGAGACCATTACTCCGACTGGTGGTGCGGCACTGGATTACACGGCGTCGTATGATGCGGCTGGGAACATGGTGGAGCAGGGGCTGCCTTCGGGGATCACGCAGGTGAATACGTTTGATGGTGCGGGGCGGCAGACGGATTTGGTGTATCGGGCCGTGGATGTGAATGGGGACGTCCAGGATCTTTTGGCTTGGACGACGACGTTTGATGCTCTCGGCAGGAAGACGAACATCATTTCGGATACGGCCGCGGGTCCAGGTGCTGATTCCGATGGTGACGCTGCTGACGCTGATGGTGATGCTAACCAGATTATTAATCGTGATACTTCGTATGAGTATGACAATGCGGGCAGGCTGGTGGGTGTCACGGATCTCATTGGTGACACATGCGCTATTCGGGATTATGGGTTTGACGATTCGGGTAATCGTACTGGTCTTGTGGCGCAGGCGTTTACGAATCGTGGTTGCACCGCTGCTGACACGTCGACTGCCAAATCATGGACATATGACGCAGCTGATCGGGTGCAGAGCGCTGCGACCATTAACGGGGATAGTGGTGGATCGTATGTGTATGACGGGTTGGGTCGTCAGACGACGGTTCCGGCTGCGGATACTCCGGCTGGTGGGGGTGCTGGGGATATCACGGTGTCGTATTACGACTCGGATGCGGCCCATTCGATCACGCAGGGTGGTTTGACGACGACGTATGAGTTGGATGCGTTGGGGCGGCGTGGGACGTCTACGGAGGTGGATTCGTCGGTAACGACGGTGACGGATCGTCGGTATGCGGATTCGTCGGATAACCCGTCGTGGGTGACGAGTCTGACGGGTGGGGAGATGTCGCTAACGGTGTATGGGTCGTCGATTGCTGGGGATTTGGGTGTGGAGGTCACGGATGGGGTGGCGTCGGTGACGTTGTCTGATCCGTTGGGATCCGTGATAACGACGATC